>JAJYVX010000205.1:0-643 GCA_021791795.1 Actinomycetes bacterium
CTCACCCTTGGATGTGTGCGCCCTGCCGTGCCGCCCCCTCTTCGTCCGCGGCGCGCCTTCACTGCGCGCCTGCAGCCTTTCACCAGTGTCAGGGTGGATGCCCGTCGCCTCGTTGCGGAGGGCGGCGGGCGCTCGCCGCTGCCGGTCTTCGGGTCGACGAGCAGCCGGTGCCGCCGGGGCTCCGACCCTCATCACCGTGGCCGGACGGGTCGTCCGAGTCGAGGTCGGTGCATGGGCGGTTCTTGTCGCGCTGCCGAGAACGAGGTGAAGGTGTCCGGTCCCGGCCGATGGCAGCTTCCAGTCGCTGCCCTTTTCGCAAGGCGAGATGGACGGCGCTGAAGGCGAGCACAGGTCCCAGCATGACGAGGGTCATGTCCTGGTATCCGATCGCCGGGATCAGGCCGCCCAGGATGAGAGGGACGATCACCGCTGTGATGTTGGTGCTGCCGAGCAGGGTTGCGTTCGCCCGTGGGAGCGCTGTGACCGGCGTTGCGTCTGCGACGAGTGCCAGCGCGAGGGGAAAGGTCAGCCCATGAGGGACGCCGAGGAGGCCCATCGCGAAAAAGAGCGCCCAGGCGCCGTGCCCGAGTCCGAGAAGGAGCAGGCCGGCGATCGTCAACCCGGCCGAGCGTGAGAGGAGGGC
>JAJYVX010000205.1:653-5104 GCA_021791795.1 Actinomycetes bacterium
GAGGGCGCGCTTGCGCATGATCGGCGCTCGCCAGGCGACAGCGGCGCGAGCAGCGAACGAGAGGACGAAGAAGACGGTGAAGCCCAGCTGTGCCTCGGCAGGACTGAACCCGAACCCGACTCGTGCGACGAGTGCCCCGAAGACCGTTATGCCTGCGAACGGCACGCCGTAAAGCAGCTGAGCGACGAGGGCCATCCGGCCCGAGTGGGTGGAGAGGAGTCCCGACCGGTGCTCTTGGCCGCGCCCGCCACCGTCGCCGACCTCATGGCCTGGTTGGACATCGACGGCCGCGACCTCGTCTGTCGAGACGTCGACCACCAGCTCGATCCCGGCACTGCCCGAGTGTCCCGTCGCGGCAGGCACCGCCGAGGCGAGCTCCGCCGGCGGTCCGGCCGAGCGTCGCCTGCGGCTCACGACGACCGCGAGCGGCGCGCCGAGAAACGGAAACGCCGCGAAGACGACGAATGGAACGCGTACGGCCTGGTGGGCCAACGACAGGACGAAAGTCTCGAGAAGCGGACCGACGGCGAGGCTGATGCTCAACACCACCGTGTAGATGGCGATCGCCCGCTCGCGCTCGCGGCCGGCCTCCGACACGATGGCATTGAGCAGCCCCGGCATGGTGATGCCGCCGGCGGCGCCGAGCAGCGCGGCACCGGCGACGAGGACGCCGAACGAAGGGGCGGCCGCGAGGAGGAGCAGGGCGACGACGAGCGCGGCCATGCCGACCACCGCGGATGCGGCGGCCCGATGATGCGGCACTCGCCGCGAGAGGAAGAGGGTCACGACCGCGACCATGACTCCGGTGATGGCACCGAGAGCTCCGATGGCTGCTGCTCCGAGGTGGACGGCCTCGCGTGCCAGCAGTGAGAGGGTCGTGACGGCCATGTTCTGCGTCAGGCGGAAAGCCGCCGTCGCAAAGAGGAGAGCGACGAAGGTTCTGCGTCGGGCGACCCGGCGTGGCGTCGGAGCAGCGGCGGCGCGCGACTCGCTCCGCAAGTTAAGTCGCACCGGACGACCCTATCCCCCATGGAGAAATCCCTGCGACGACAAGGCCTTCCGTGCGTCTCAGGCCGGCGCTGGCTGACGCCGGTTCGAGCGCCGGTTGCCGCTGAACCCGAACATCACCGGAACCACCTTCAGCTTCAACAACGCCACCACCGGCAGCTTCGGGCTCGCGATCGACGCCGACGGAAGCACGAGCGCGACCGTGAGCGTCACCAAATCGACGTTCACTGACGACGTGATCCGGACTACCGAGTCCTACGACGGCATCGGTTTCGACAAGTGCGGGAGTGGCGGCACCTCTTCGGCACTGTCAGCGCCAACACGATCGGAGCTGCAACCGTTGCGAACTCGGGCTCGAGAGGCGGAATCGGAATCTATGCCGAGGGTTCGGCGACCGAGACGCCTCGATGACCTCACCGCGAGGCGCTTCGACGATCAGTCAACTGCTGCCTGCAAGTCAGTCAACGCCGGCCCTGCGACGCGTGTGTCGGGCGTCAGGCCGGTGTGTCGCCGGTCAACGGCATCTCGACGCCGAACCACGGACCGCAGCGGCTGACACCGTGCACTTCGACCGTGGCGCCTCTTCCGGACGCCTGCCAATCCTCCCGCCTGAGGCGCATATGGCGCAGGGTGCAGGGTCCCGTGGGGGCTCTGCTGGCGCTGACGCCGTTGTCGCGGTAGCCGAGGCTGCGCGATACGCCGAGTGATGCGAGGTTGTCCTCGCGGGCCGAAGAGACAGCAGCTGCCGCGCCCAGGTGGTCGAAGGCGAGTGCCAGGACGGCCGCCCGCATGGCCCTGCCCACCCCCTGGCGGCGACTGTCAGCCGCCAGCCACGACCCGGAGTCGACAACTCGAAGCTCGGGGAAGTGGTCCGCCTCGAGCGACTGCACGCCCACCGTTCGGCCGTCGACGCTCACCACGAAGTTGAGGCACCACGAGTCGACTGACCAGGAGCCGAGAGCACCCCAATAGCCCTGTAACACCAGCCGTTTGCGGTTGTTCGGCAGGCTGAGACCGTCGAGCATCGGCACATTCGGGTCGTGCTCGGCATCGTCGGGAAAGATCGCCGCCAGCTGGGCGAGGTCATGCTCTCGCGCCGGCCGGAGCTCGACGTGTGCGCAGCGGAGGCGGATGCCGAAGAGGAGCCAGAGACTCTCGAGCTCTCCGCCGCCTCCCACGACCGAAGACGCTAACCGTGTGGGCTGCACGAACGCGGCAACCTCACGCCGCCTCGTGACGCAGCGAGCGCAAAGTCACGCGAGAGTCGCCCTGCGCCTCGCCGCCCTCACCGCTCGACGGCCACAAAGTCACCGACCTCGGCTGTGCCGTCGACGACGACCCTGGCATTCGCGCCGCGCAGCCGCAGGCGCAGACCCCGCTCGGAGTTCACGAATCGCATGGCCTCCACGCCGAAGCGGCCGACGAACTTGGCACAGCCCCTGTGTGGCGGCGCGGTGATCTCGATCACGGCGTCGCCGAGGCGCAGTCTCGTGCCCGCCGGCACGTTGTCGACGCTGAGGTCGAGATCGACGAATAGCTGATCGCCCGCCAGCGCGCGCCGACTGGGAGCTCCGGCCACCAAGAGAGCGAAACGGGCATTCATGAGCGTCAACTGTCGTTCCGGGTCGGGCGAACGGTCGGCTGTGGTGCTCGTGGGTCGGACCTGCCACATGTCACCGACGAGCCCATGAGTCGCCGACATGTGTGCCTCGGTCCGGATAGTTCGCTCGTCCACCGCAGGGCGACCTACCACCAGCTCGAGCCGGCCTAGGTCGCGCGGAGAGCCCACCACCCACTCGAGGCCCTTCTCCAGCGTCGATGCTGGCACATGTGGAGATGCACCCTCGGACGGAGCATCGGTCTCTCGGAGCGCGGGGGACGAGTCCATCCGGCAATGATGGCCCGCAGTCGCCGCGCGGACCAGCCACTGGGCACTCTGTAGCCTGCGGCGACGTGCCTGAGGACGACGGACTGCTACGGGCGCGGATGGCCCGGGCACTCGTCCCTGATTGGTCCAGTCGCAACTTCGTTCTGATCCTCGCGGCTCGGGTCACGATGAGCACGGGCAGGGCGCTCGCCGGCGTGGTAGCGCCGATCTACCTGGCACTCGAAGGCTTCAGTGCGTTCGAGCTCGCCCTGTACGTCATGGTGGTCGCGCTGGCGTCGGCCCTCGTGTCCTCGACGATCGGTCTCCTCTCCGACCAGATCGGTCGCCGACCGTTCCTGGTCGTCGTCCCGCTCCTCACGGCGGCGGCGGGCGTGGTCTTCGCCTTCTCCGACGCGGCGCCCCTGCTGTTCCTCATGGGAGCTATCGGCAGCTTCGGTCGTGGTGCAGGGGCGGGCGCCGGAGCAGTCGGTCCCTACCAGCCGGCCGAGTCCGCCTTCGTCACCGACGACGTGCCGTCAAGAGCGCGCAACGCCGCCTTCGGCCGGCTCGCCTTCGGGTCGTCGGCGGGGGCCAGCGTCGGCGGTTTGCTGGCGCTCCTCGTTTCAGCCACCCACGTGCATGGGGGAGTGGCGACTTCGGACTACCGGGTGGTGTTTCTCGCCATCGCCGCCGCGTCGGCCGCTGCCGGCCTCCTCGCACTCGGGCTCGAGGAGCCGAAACGTTCGCCGGTCAGGCCGCCCGAGGCGCAGACCGGCCGGCGCCGCGCGGCGCTCCGGCTGCCCAGTCGCTCCCGCTGGTTGCTCTACCGACTCTGGGTGACCAACACGATGAACGGCGTCGCGGTTGGAATGTTCGGCCCGTTCATCACGTACTGGTTGTTCCGCCGGTTCGGCGCCGGCCCTGAGGAGATCGGCGTCCTCTTCGCCGTGATCAACGCCGCGACGATGGCGTCCACGCTGTCGGCAGCAGGACTCGCAAAGCGGTGGGGCCTGGTCCGTACGGTCGCGGTCGTAAGGACGCTGCAGGCTCTCCTACTCGTACCGATGGCCCTCTCGCCGACTTTCGTCATCGCGGGCGGTGTCTACCTGGTCCGCATGGTCGTCCAGCGGATCGGGCTGCCGCTTCGCCAGTCGTATGCGATCGCCCTGGCCGACCCTTCCGAACGTGCCTCGGTCGCCGCCCTCGCGAACCTGCCGAGCCAGCTGGCCATGGCGGGAAGCCCGCTCCTGTCCGGCTACCTGCTGCAGGATGTCAGCCTCGCGGCTCCCTTCGAGCTGTCCGCCGTCCTTCAACTCGCCAACGCCATCTCCTTCTGGCTGTTCTTCCGCAACGTGCCTCCGGAGGAGGAGCGTCCTGCGGCAGCCGTCCTTCTCGACGAGACGGAGGAGGCGTCCGGCGCGTTCGGCGGACTGTCGGGCGACCCGGCTCCGAACCAGGCCCGCAACTGAGAGCGTGCCGGGCCGGCCTTGTCCTGAAGCGCGCAGCCCGTTTCTGGCCGTCTCGTGGTCAGATCGGAAGAGCGTGCGGGTAGGGTAGGAGGGAAGATCTCGGTGGT
>JAJYVX010000206.1 GCA_021791795.1 Actinomycetes bacterium
GCGCACCGCGCCGAGGATGGGCGAGAGGGAGGCGATCGCCGGCCTCAGGTTGAGCGAGGCGAGCAGGAGGGCGGCGCCGAGGAGGATCACCGGCGCGCGGCGGCTTTCGGGGATGTCCAGATCGCTCCTGCCCGCTTCCGCTCGTGCCATGCCGGTGCAGGTCTAGTCGCCCGAGCGATGACCCGGTGGCGTCAGCCGTCCTCCTCTCCGGATCGGATCTCTACGTCCGGTCGGCTGGGTCGACGTGCTGGCCGATGTCGAGCCTCCGGAAGTGACATCGTTGTGACGTGCTGACGCTCCTTGCGAGGTTGTTGCGCCAGCCGCACGGAAAGCACATCGCCATCCTGTTGGCGGCCGTCGTCGTCTTCGTCATCGGCGGCGGCGCGGCGTTCGCGGCGACGGACCACGTCGTGCTCACGACTGGCCTGTACTGGGCCGTCACGACGGCGACGACGGTCGGCTATGGCGACGTCACGCCGCAGAACCCGACGAGCCGGCTCATCGCCGTGCTCGTCATGGTCACGACCATCCCCATGCTCGGGGCCGCCTTCGCCCTCCTCACCGGCTCCCTCACGATAACGAGAGTCGGCCGGTTGCTTCGTATGGAAGGAGCACACATGGCTCGTCCCGGCTACACGCTCGTCCTCGGGTTGCACGCGGCCACGCCGCAGCTCCTCGAGGAGCTGACCCGAGCGGCCGAGGTCGTCCTCGTCGCCGACGTGGACCCGCAGCGCCTCCCTCACGGGGTGAAGCTCGTCCGTGGCGACCCTACGGACTCCCATGTGGTGAAACAGGCCGAACCCGAGAAGGCCGAGCACGCCCTCGTGGCCGCGGACTCCGACGGGGACACGCTCGTGATCGCCGTTCTCCTGCGCGAGCTCATGCCGCAGCTACCCGTCTTCGCGCTGGCGACGAGTACCCCCGTGGTGAACGCCTTGAAGGAGCTCGGAGTGCGGCAGGTCGTGTCGGGCGAGCGGCTCGTCTCGCACGTGCTCGCGAAGAGCCTCGAGTCCCCGCATGCGGGCGATCTGCTCCTCACGCTCATCAACGCGGAACGGCATCGCCTCCTCGAGGAGCCGGTCGACGCCGCCAGCTCGGGCAAGGTGCTGAGCGTGGTGCGCGGCGAGCGTTCCGAGCTCCTCCTCGGGGCTGTGTGCAGTGGCCGCATCACCCTCGGGATAGGAGAGGATCCTGCGCTGCAGGAGGGAGACACCCTCCTCTTCGTGGTCGCCGATCACACCTGACGCACGGCGACGAAGGGCGCCCCTCGAGCTCTCACCGACTCGACGGCCTTCTGCACCTGCCGCAGGTGAGCGCGCTCGTGACGTGCCAGCCGCTCGGCGTAGTGGTGAACCGTCCACTCGAGTGGTGCCCCGGCGCCGAGCACGGTGGCGCTCTTCGACCAGTCGGCCGTCCTCAGCCCGTCGAGCACGGCGACGAGGTGTGCTCGACGCCTGGTGAAAGCTCGTAGCGAAACCGAGAAAGCGATCTCCCGATAGTCCGTCGTCCGGATCCAGGTCGTAGGGCTGACTGCTCTTATCGTCGGGTGATCGTTCGCGACGATCGTCGAGATCCCGTCTCCCCAGACGTCGGCGCACGACCGGAGATGGGCGAGCACCTCCAAGGCGGACCACTCCCCCGGCTCGGGCGGCGCGGTTAGTTGGGCTTCCGTGGCTCCGCTCGTCAGTGCCCCAAGTCTCGAAGGCGTCTCCCGCAGGATGGCGAGGATATCGACGGTGCTCATCGGGCTTCGCGCCATGGACGAATCCTGTCCCTTCTCCTGCTCCCGGTTCAAGGGGGGCGCCGGAGGGCGGTGGGAGTCGCGTGGGTGTGGTGGCGCGGTAGGTTTCGCCGGTGCAGCGTCTCGCAGGCAAGGTGGCCCTGGTCACCGGCGCGAGCCGGGGAGGCGGCAAGGGTATCGCCCTCGTGCTCGGTGAAGAGGGCGCGACGGTGTACCTGACCGGCCGAAGTGTGCGCGGCGAACCGACGACGCTCGACCGGCCGGGCACCATCGACGAGACGGCCGAGGAGGTGGAGATCCGCGGCGGCCGCATGACCTGGGTGCTCGACCGGCCGCACGGTCACGCCTTCTACGAGGTCGTGAAGGAAGGGACCAACAAGATGACCGAGCAGATGGCGGACGACCTCCGCCCGCACGGAGTCGCGTGCATCGCCGTCTCGCCCGGCTTTATGCGGCTCGAGCGGATGAACCTCAGCCCCGAGGAGGCGTCGATGACGGAGTCGGCCGAGTTCCCGGGCCGGGCGAGCGCGGCTCTCGCCGCAGACGAGAACGCGCTCCAGAAGTCGGGTGGCGTCTTCACGACGCCCGCCCTCGCGAAGGAGTACGGCTTCACGGACGTGGACGGCAGCCAGCAGTCGCCGTTCTGGGACAGGCACTGGGCCGGGGAGTGGGGATAGTGGGAGGCAGGAGATGACTCAGGCGGGCGATCCTTCGGGCGAGCTGCCGGCATCGCCGCCCTCGACGGCGGACCCCGCCACGACGCCGGACACCACGACGGCGGACCCCGCCACGACGGCGAACCTCGCCGCGACGGCGGAGGCGAGCGAGGCGCAGTTCGGCCCGCACCGCTTCTACGCCGGCGAGGGCGGCGGGAGCGAGGTATTCCGCGACGCCCGCTTCGACGTCTGTGACATGCGGGGTGCCCGATTCATTGACTGCGACATGTCGGGGGTGCGGATCAGGGACGGTTGGCTCGTCGACGTCAGCATCTCAGGTCACCTGGACAACTTCACCGTCAACGGCGTCGACGTGAGCGGCTACGTCAACGGCGAGCTGGACCGTCAGCACCCGGAGCGCGTGCAGCTCCGCCGGGGCGAGAACGCGGACGACCTCCGGGCGATGTGGGACACGATCGAGCGTCTCTGGGCCGGAGCGGTCGAGCGGGCCGGCCGGCTACCGGCCGAGGCGCTGGCCGAGCAGGTCGACGACGAGTGGTCCTTCCACGAGACCCTGCGCCATCTCATCTTCATCACCGACGCCTGGGCTTCGAGGACCGTGCTCGACGACCCGATGCCTTACCACCCGATCGGTCTGCCGCAGAGCTGGTACCCGCCAGCCGACGCCGCCGCGCTCGGCATCGACCTCGAGGCACGCCCCGACTACGCGGAGATATTCGCCGTGCGCGCCGATCGCATGGCGCTGATGCGCCGCATCGTCGACGGTGCCAGCGACGAGGACCTGGGAAGGCTCTGCCCCCGCTCGCCGGCGCCCGGTTACCCCGACGAGGAGCGCAGCGTCATCGAGTGCCTCGCAGTGGTGATGGACGAGGAGATCGAGCACTACCGTTTCGCCGCCCGTGACCTGGCCGTGCTCGAGGCCAGGTAGCTCCCTGCCCAGTCTGCCCGGCCCCGGTCGGCCCCGGTCGGTCCGGTCAGTCCCGGGTCCGCCCGGTCGGCCCGTCCGCCCGGTCAGTCCCGGCCGCGGAGCCACCGCCGCACCCGGATGCCGCTCATGTGCGTAAGGCTCATGTCGAGCCGTCGGACAGCTTCCAGCCGAGCGGCTTCAGCACCCCCGCGTTGCACGGGTTCAAGTCCTGGGGGCAGTTCGACATGGCGACGATGACGTCCATCTCCGCTTGGAACTCGATGAAGTCTCCCGCCTTCGACACGGGCGTCTCGATGCTCCAGCTGCCGTCGGCGTGAACCGGGCAGTTCATGAAGACGTTGAACGACATCGGGATGTCCTCCCGGCGCGCTCCCCACGGGCGCAGCGCTTCGATGAAGTTCTCGACACAGCCGCGGTGGTCGTCGACGCCGTAGCGGACCTTGTCGATCTCGGCGTTGCAGGATCCAGCCATCAGGTCGTGTCGCGCGCAGCTCGTGTCGAGGATGGTCATCATCGGGCGGCTCAGCTCCGAGTACAGCACGTGACCCGGCCCGAGGTAGACCGTCCCGTTGAGCCTGATCGTGTTCGAGATCCAGAACTTCTCCGCCAGAGACCGGTCGGCGAACACCACCACGTCACCGACCTGCCCACCTTCGAGGTCGGTGATGCGCAGTGACTGACCGCGCCTCATCTCTGCTGCGATGAAGCCTCTCGGGGGGACCACCGTCTCGCCCGCAAGCATCTGCTGTTCCTCACTGCCCATGGCCTGCTCTCCTTTGTCTCGTCCCCGGCCGGAAGCTCACCGAGCGCGCGGCCCAGCCGCAAGATGGCCTGCCCGATGTTCGTACCTCAGAGCGCGACCCTGCCAGTCTGCAGCGACCTCGGCTGAGTGAACAGGACGGCGCTCGGCTACCTGCCGACCTCGGTCCTCTGGGCCACCCGCTCGCTCGCCATCGCGATCTCGACCGCGACGCGGTACGGGCCGATGACCTCTGCGCGCGGCCTGCTCGGTGTGACGGCGACGGTCGTCTGACAGTTGTAGGGGCCGACCGAGATCGTGCGCTGCTTCGCACCTGGCGCCGTCCAGCACCGTCAAAGTGTGGTCGAGAAGACACTCCGCCCGCCACTGGTTGCGAGGGGTGGCCGGTGGCCGGTGGCCGGTGGTCGAACCAGGTCGAGCCGGTGTGCCGCGCCGGCCGAGCCGGTGTGCCGGGTACGCCTGGCCGCCTTCTCCTCGCCGCTACTTGCTGCAGACGAAGATGCAGTTCTGGGGTCGAGGGCAGTCGAGGATCTCGATCTGGCTGAACCCGGCCGTTCTCAGCATCTCCGCGGCCTGTTCGATCCCCCACACCGTTCCGAGACCGCTGCCGCCTGCTGCGAGCGACACGGTCATGCAGTGCATCAAGCTGATCCCGTAGTAGAGGGGAGCGAACGGATTGTCGAGGTTGTGCTCCAAGTCGGACGAGAACTTGAAGTCGACCATGAAGAAGCACCCACGCGGGGCGAGCGCCGCGTGGATCCGGCTCAACACGCTCGCCGGATCGACCTGGTCGTGGATCGCGTCGAAGGCGAAGATCACCTCGAACTGCGGCTCGGTGGGCAGTCTCGTCACATCGAGGACCTCGAAGTCGACGTTGTCGACGCCCATCTCCCCCGACTCGCCCCGAGCTCTCGCGACGGCGTCTGCGCCGGTGTCGTAGCCGACGAAGCGCGATAAGGGGAAGGCTGCTGCCATCAAG
>JAJYVX010000207.1 GCA_021791795.1 Actinomycetes bacterium
CGACCGCTTCTACGAGCGGGGCGAGGGCAGCTACCTCTTCGACCACGAGGGCAATCGCTACCTCGACTTCCTCTCGGGCTTCGGCGTCTACGCGCTCGGCCGTGCTCATCCCTCGGTGAAGAAGGCCCTGCACGAGGCGATGGACCTCGACCTGCCGAACCTCGTCCAGCTCGACTGTGCGCTGCTGCCGGGCCTGCTCGCGAAGGAGCTCGTCTCGCGCAGCCATCGTGGGATCAGGCGGTGCTTCTTCTCGAACTCGGGGGCTGAGGCGGTCGAGTGCGCGATCAAGTTCGCCAAGTACGCCACCAAGCGCCCCCGGGTTCTCCACGCCGACCACGCGTTCCACGGGCTCACGAACGGTGCTCTCTCGTTGAACGGCGGCAAGGAGTTCCGGGACGGCTTCGGGCCGCTGCTCCCGGGAACGGACTCCGTACCCTTCGGCGACCTCGAGGCGCTCGAGACGGAGCTCAGGCGAGGCGACGTCGCGGCGTTCGTCGTCGAGCTCATCCAGGGAAAGGGCGTGTACCTCGCAAGCGAGGAGTACTGGTCGGGGGTAGAGGCGGTGTGCAAGAAGCACGGGACGCTCTTCGTCGCCGACGAGGTGCAGACCGGGCTCGGGAGGACGGGTCGCTTCTTCGCGCACGAGCACTACGGCCTCTCGCCCGACATCATCACGCTCTCGAAGGCACTGTCCGGCGGCTACGTTCCCGTCGGGGCGACGCTCTGCTCGGACGAGGTCTTCCAGGCGGTGTACTCGAAGATGGAGCGGGCCGTCGTCCACTCGTCCACCTTCGGCCGCAACCAGCTGGCGATGGTGGCCGGCCTGGCGACGCTCGCGACCATGGACGAAGAGGACGTCGTCGATCGGGCGCGCATGAGCGGCGACGCGATGGAGAAGGCACTCGCCCCGCTGGTCGAGCGCTATGAGCTCTTCCACGAGGTGCGCGGCAAGGGTCTCATGATCGGGCTCGAGTTCGGTGAGCCGGAGTCCTTCAGGCTGAAGTCGCGCTGGAAGATGATGGAGGGAGCCCGCAAGGGGCTCTTCTCGCAGCTCATCGTGGGGCCGCTGTTCAACCGTCACCGGATCCTCACACAGGTGGCGGCCGACAGCGTCAACATCGTGAAACTGCTCCCGCCCCTCATCATCAGCCAGGAGGACATCGATTACTTCGTGGCCGCTCTCGACGACGTGCTCGCCGACGCGCACCGTAACTCGTCCCTCGTGTTCGAGTTCGGCAAGACGCTCGCGAAGGGCACTCTCCACCGCGAGCGGGCGTGACCGGAGCTTCGCCGGACAGCTCCCCTGTCGTGCCGGGAGACCAGGTACTCGTCACAGGCGCAGGCGGGTTCATCGGCTCGGCGGTGACGAGGGCCCTGCTCGAGCGAGGAGCGTCGGTGCGGGCGATGGTGCAGCCGGGCGCGGGCGAGCGCAACCTCGAGGGTCTCGACGTGGAGAGGTTCGAGGCCGACCTGCGCGACCGCGAACGCGTCCTCGAGGCGGTGAAGGGCTCGCGCTTCGTCTTCCACGTCGCTGCGCTCTACCGGTTCTGGGCGCCCGACCCGGCGGAGTTCTACGACGTGAACGTCACCGGCACGCTGCATGTGCTCGACGCGGCACAGCGCCTCGGAGTCGAGCGCGTCTGCTACACGAGCACCGTCGGCACAATCGGGCTCCACTCGACGGAGAACGGCGACCCGGCCCACGAGCACTCATGGGCCAGGATCGAGCACCTCTTCGGCCATTACAAGCGCTCCAAGTACGTAGCAGAGCACGAGGTGCTGCGGCGGGCGGCCGAAGGCTGTCCGGTCGTCATCGTGCAGCCGACGCTGCCAGTCGGTCCGCGCGACCGTGTCCCGACTCCGACGGGGCGAACCATCCTCGACTTCTTGAACGGGAAGATCCCGGGCTGGTTCGACACCGCCTTGAACGTCGTCGACGTCGAGGATCTCGCTGCGGGTCACGTGCTGGCCCTCGAGCGCGGTGCTCAGGGCCGTAGCTACATCCTCGGCGGGGAGAACATGAGCTTCAAGGAGATCCTCGACACCCTGGCAGAGTTGACCAACCTGCCTCCTCCCCGGGCCAGAGTGCCGAGACAGTTGGCTCTCGCGGCCGGGTGGGTGTCCGAGATCGCCGAGGGCAGGATCGCCCGGCGTGCCCCGTCGGTGCCCCTCGAGGCGGCGCGGATGGCCACGACGAAGATGATCTACACCGATGCGCGTGCCCGCGCCGAGCTCGGTTACACCTCGAGGGCCGCACGGGAGGCTCTCGAGCGCTCGGCGCGCTGGTTCGTCGAGCACGGCTACGTCGTCCCCCGGCGCAGAGCGCTCATCCGATGGCAGTCCTCTTCGCAAGACGCCGGTTGAGAAGGATCGGCTGCAAAGGGCGCCTCAACAGGTTGGCCCGGATGGCCGCTTTGCTCGGCGCGTCCAGTGCTGTCCTCGCCGCTTGTTCCGCGCCGGCGCCGGTGGCGCAGTCGACGTCGACGAGCACGACTACCACGCCCACCTCGACGACGACAACGACGACGCTTCCGCCCGCGGTGGCGATCGTCGGATCGGGTGCCGCAGGACCCGATGCATTTCTCGGCACGGCGGCCAGGGTGAGCGTCACGGCGATACCCGCCGGCGCCAGTTCGGTCGCGCCTCCCGTCCCGGGTACGACCGGATACGACGCCATCGAGCACGTGGCGTTCCGGCGATTTGGGTCGGGGACCCCGCTCGTTCTCATCGGGGGCGAGGACATGTCCATGGCGTACTGGGACCCGACGCTGCTCTCGGCGCTCGCCCAGCACTACCAGGTGGTGACGGTGGACCTGCCTGGCACCGGGTACTCCTCGCCGGCCAAGGGACCGGTCAGCTTGCAGTGGTGGGCGGACGAGACCGCAGGCTTCATCGCCGCGCTCGGCCTGCAGAAGCCCGTCGTCCTCGGATGGGGGCTCGGTGGGGACGTGGCGCTCGACCTCGCAGAGACCCACCCCGGGATCCTCGGCTCTCTTGTCCTCGTCGATACGCCTGTCCATGGCGGGGGAGCAGGACCTGTGCCTGCCGCCGAGGCCAAGGCGCTCGCGGCGCCCGATCTCCCGATCGCCGCGCTCGCGAACATCTGGTTCGGCTCGACCCATGCAGCTACGAGGGCTGCCTGGCTGCAGGCCATGATCACCGGCCCACCGGACGCCCTCACCGCTGCGGCGCGACAGGCCCAGATCAACGTGGCGTCGGAGGTGGCGCGCTCATCGGCACTCGTCGCCCGCCTCGGCAGGGTCACCGTTCCCTCCTTCATCGTCTACGGGGGAAGTGACCCGATGGTCCCCGTGTCCGA
Organism: Actinomycetes bacterium; assembly: GCA_021791795.1. Lineage (GTDB taxonomy): Bacteria > Actinomycetota > Acidimicrobiia > Acidimicrobiales > Bog-793 > JAKATT01. Next base: position 3,320 of record JAJYVX010000207.1, read on the forward strand.
TGGCGAGGTCCTCGCCGGTGGCCTGGCCCACTCGAGGGCCCTGGCGCTCTCCGGGGGCGACTATGGGGCCGTCTTCGAGTACGCCGCCACCTTTGTCTCGGCACTGGAGCAGTTCACCGGCTGAGCAGTAGTCACCGGGACGGTGGCCGGGGAGACGGCTCGCCGCGTCCGTCCAACTCGTCGAGGACGAACATCGTCTGGGTCGAGCGCACTCCGGGTATGCCCTGGAGCCCCTCGAGCACGACGTCCCGCAGAGTCTCCGCGTCGGGCACCCTCACGAGCAGCACGAAGTCGGAGCCGCCCGCCGTGAGCGCCACCCACTCGACGCCCGGCTGCCGAGAAAATTGTGGTGTGTAGGCGGGGCTGGAGCAGCGATTCGTCTTGTCGAGCGAGATGAGACGAGTCAAATCTGCACTGCGAGGGCATACTTGTGGTCAGTTTGACCTGGCTAGGAGGCAGCATGGCTACGGGGAGCGGCTACTCGCCGGTCGTGCCGTCGGGCGACGGCGGAGTGGAGGTGGAGCTCGACCAGGACCATCCCGGTTTTGCGGATCCCGCTTACCGCCGGCGTCGCAACGACATCGCCGCCCTGTCGGTCAACTGGCTGGCTGGTGAGCCCGTTCCCTTCGTCGAGTACACCGAGGCGGAGCACGGCGTGTGGCGGATAGTGTCGCACGAGCTCTCGCGCAAGCACGAGAAGTACGCCTGCAGGGAATTCCTCCACGGCCGGGAAGCGCTCGCGCTGCCTACGGACCACATCCCGCAGCTCGACGAGGTGAGCGAACACTTGGTGCCGATCACGGGGTTCGACTACGCGCCTGTCGCCGGACTCGCTCCGCTGCGGGAGTTCTACGGCGCCTTCGCCGGCCGTCGCTTCTTCTCGACGCAGTACATACGGCATCACTCCGTTCCGCTCTACACGCCGGAGCCGGACATCGTCCACGAGGTGATCGGTCATGCCAACCAGCTGGCCAGCCCCAAGTTCGCCGCCGTCTGCGAGGAGGTGGGTCGTGCCGTCGGGCGCAGCGAACGGGCCGAGACGCTCGCCTTCCTCTCCAAGGTCTTCTGGTTCACGCTTGAATTCGGTGTCGTGTTCGAAGACGGCTCGCCGCAGGCTTACGGAGCGGGCATCCTTTCCTCCTTCGGTGAGCTCGACGTCTTCCGGAAAGCCGACCTCCGCCCGTTCGACTTCGCCGCGATGGGCTCGGTCGAGTACGACATCACGCGCTACCAACCGCTCCTATATGCGGCCGAATCGTTCGACCGCCTGATCGACGACCTGATGGACTTCTACCGCACCTATGACGACGAGGCACGGGAGCGTCTTCTCGCCGCCTCCGCCGTCGCCTGATCCGGAGGCGTCCTGGTGGGCGACGCCTCGTGGCGAGGACCTTCTCGCCGGCTGCTCAGATCCGGCCGCGCTGCCTCGTCATGCGACGCATCCGCAAGATGCGCATGAGCTTACGTATGAGAAAGAACATGGCGAGATCGTAAGCCAGCGGTGGGTTCCGCCGGTGGCAGGACGAGCTCGGCGGTTGTTCCATCCAGCCGCGCCCGCTCCTCGGTACGATCATGGCGACGCGGGCGTGGCGAAACTGGCAGACGCGCCGGGTTTAGGTCCCGGTCCCCTCGGGGGTGGAGGTTCGAGTCCTCTCGCCCGCACCAAGAGGTCTTCACGTTTCGACGAGGACCCACTTCACGTTTGGTTCTATCAGGTGGCTGTGTCACTCCTCTCGGCC
>JAJYVX010000208.1 GCA_021791795.1 Actinomycetes bacterium
GTCGTCGACATCCCCTCTCCCGGCGTCCGTGTCGTGAGGACCCCCGCCTACTCCCACACCATCTCCCACCACCACCCGATCGTCGCCTTCGAGGACGTGCGGGTGCCGAGCTCCCATCTCGTCGGGGACGAGGGTGGTGGGCTGAACTTCGCCTACGAGTGGTTCCGTTTCGAACGGTTCATGGTTGCAGCCAGATGCCTCGGGGGGGCGGAGAGGCTGGTGGAAGAGGCGGCGGGTTTTGCCAAGGACAGGGTCGTCTACGGCAAGCCGATCATGGACTACCAGTTCGTCCAGGGCATGCTCGCCGACTCGCTCACCGAGCTCTACGCCGCCCGCTCAATGGTCTACGAGGCGGCCCGCGGCGTCGACGAGCGGAGGGACCCGAAGATCCAGCACGCCCAGGCATCGATGGCGAAACTCTACGCCTCCGAAATGGCCAACCGTGTAGCCGACCGCGCCGTGCAGGTGTTCGGGGGGAGGGGTTACATGCGGGAGAACGTCGCCGAGCGCTTCTTCCGCGAGCTGCGCGTCGAGAGGATCTGGGAAGGGACGAGCGAGGTTCAGCGGGTGATCATCGCAGCCCAGCTTGCTAAGCGAGGCGTGCGAGCCCTCGCGTAGCCAGCTCCTCCTCGTCCGGCGCGCCGGGAAGGAGCGGCAGCCCGGCGTAGCCGCGGGCGACCATGGTCACGAACTGGTACACACCGTCTTCGGCCGCCGAGAGCACCCCTGGCACGGCGTGCTCGGAGCCGAGCCCCCTCTGCACCGATTCGCAAGCCAACCAGTCCTGCTTGTTGGTCACGTCCCAGAAGTCGATCGCGAAGCTCGGGTCGAAACCCGGCCTCGCCGCGTCCTCGGGCGAGAACGCCCACGAGCACTCTATGAACGTCCGCCCGGCTGAAAGGGGCGTGAGTACGTGGGTCATCACGTAATCGGGGTGCGGGCTGATGAGCACGTTCGGGAACACGCCGACGTAGTCGACGATCCGCCGGCGGAAAGCGTCGAGGCCCCGGAGCGGCGTCGCGTTGGTGCTGCCGCTGATCGACATGGTCTCGGCGTCCTCACGGAGCTCCATCCAACCCCCCACCCAGGCGCCTGCCGCCGTGTGCACGTAGCCCTCCCCGCTCTCGGGCGGGCTCACCTTGCACAGCTGCGGGTGGATGACGGGGCAGTGGTAGCACTCCTCGTAGTTCTCCGTGAGGATCTTCCAGTTGGAGGCCACCTCGTATGAGTGCCGACCGAGGACGACGAGGCGCTCGGTCTCGTAAGGCGCGATCACCTCGTCCAGTCCGGCCAGGTGCTCCGAGAGCGGAGGCGCCGAACCCGAGCCGTCGACGAAGACGTATCCGTGCCACTCCTCGCACGGCAGCTCGACGAGACCGAACTCGTCGCCGTTGAAATTGGCGAGCTCGCCCCTGTCGTAACCGGGCGCCCGTCGCAGATCGCCGTTCAACCGGTACGACCAGGCGTGGTACGGGCAGAGAACGATCTCCCGGTTCACCTTCTCGCCGCAGGCCAGGAGCTCGTGGCCGCGGTGCCGGCAGGCGTTGGCGAACGCGCGCACCCTGCCTTGCTTGTCGCGGGTGAGGAACACGCTCGAGTGGCCGAGCGAACGGGCGGTCTGGTCGCCCGGGTCGGGGAGATCGGAGCCGAGGCCGACACACATCCAGCCGCCTGCGAAGAAGTTCCGTTGCTCCCAAGAGAAGACGGCCTCGCTCACGTAGGCGTCGCGCGGGAGCATCCGGCTCTCGCCGAACGGGCGGAGGGAAGCCTCGAGTTGGCTGGGATCGATCGGCGCGCGCTCGGTCACTACCCCGTCACCTTGTTCATCGATTCCCTCCGTTGTCGGCCTGCCACCGAGGACGGCCGCCTCCCCTCTCGGGTGTTGACTGACCGTGCAGTCAATGCTACGGGGTAGCGGCGCGCTGGTCCAGCACTCCTCGCTCGGGCTCGCCGCGGGCGTCGCCTCGGGCGGGGCTGCGACGGCCGGTTGATCTCGGGCGGCGAGCGCGGGCGGTGTCGAGAAGCTCGTCGAGCGACTCGTGCAGCATCTTCGGCAGCTCCCCCATCCGGGGCACCGTCTCACGGCAGCCGTTGAGGCCGAAGTACACGTGGCCGCAGTAGCTCATCACCGTCATGTTGAGGCCGATGCCTTCAGCCACCGGCCCGAAGGGGTACATCCCGACCATGCGGGCGCCGGCCATGAAGAGGGGGAAGGACGGTCCGGGCACGTTCGAGATCGTGACGTTGAACAACGGCCTCATGCGGTCGAACACGCGCATGGACGATGTGAGCCTCGACGCGCGCCCGATCAGCGCCGGGAAGGTGAATTCGGTCCAGTCGGTGAGGGTGGCGGCGCCGATCAGCTCCTCCTGCGTCTTCGCCACCCGCATCCCCTCGGCGATCGCGCGGAGGCGCTCGGACGGATCGGCGAGGTTCGTGGCGAGCGACGTGAGCATGGCGGAGACGCGGTTGCCATGAAACCCCATCTCGGTCTCCGTCCGGACGGACATGGGAACCATGGCCACGAGCGGGTCGTCCGGCAACTCGAAGCCGTCGAGCAGATAGCGGCGGAGCGCGCCGGCGGACACCGCCAACACCACGTCGTTCACCTTGCAGGAGAAGTGGTTCTTCACCGCCTTCAAATCGTCGAGCGGCATCTCGGCGAACGCCACCCTCCGGTGCGGCGTGAGCGCCTGGTTGAGTGAGGTCTTCGGAGCAGAAAAGAGCGACGGCGGGGGGACCACGCCCGACGCACGGTTGTGCTCGGTCAGGTGCAACGCCGTCTCGACGACCCGGAGGGCGCTGCGGGCGGCCCTCACCGGATGGCCCACGAGTGCCGCCATGGCGAACGCGAGCATCTCCGCGTCGGTCGGCAACGGTTCGGGACGCCAGGGGTCCACGATCTCCCGCTCGGGCGGGTTCGGTTCGAGGTCGAGCAGCGTGGCCATGATCTCTGCACCCGACACCCCGTCGATCACGGCGTGGTGCATCTTTCCCACGACGGCCACCCGCCCGCCGGCGAGGCCCTCGACCACGTACATCTCCCAGAGCGGCCGCGCCCGGTCGAGGGGGAGGCCCACGACCTGGGCGACGAAACCGGCGAGCTCTTCCTCACCGCCCGGTCGCGGGACGGCCGCGCGGCGGATGTGGTAGTCGAGATCGAAGTCGGGGTCTTCCACGAAGACGGGGTGGTGCAGCTTGAACGGCACCTCGACGAGCCGCCGGCGGAACGGCGCCGCCAGCGGCAGCCGCGAAGACACCATCTCCCGCACGGATTCGAAGGAGAGCTCGCCCTCCGCCGGGTCGAGGACGTAGACGCCGGTGACGTGCATGTGAGCGCTCGGCGTCTCGAGGTAGAGGAACATCGCATCGAGCCCGCTCAGTCGTCGCATGGCGCCCCCTTCCTCGTCGCGAGTCTCGAGTCCGAACTGGTCGTCGCCCCGGTCCTCAGCGTCCCGTGTGGCCGAACCCACCCGATCCCCGATCGCTCGGGCTCAGCGCTTCTCGGGCTATGAAGCCCGCCTCCTCGAAGCGGACAAGGACGAACTGCGCGATGCGGTCGCCCCGTCGAACTTCGTACGACATGCCCGGATCCGTGTTGACAAGTATGACGCCAACCTCGCCCCGGTAACCAGGGTCGACCAAGCCCGGCGCGTTGAGACACGTCACCCCGTGCCGGAGGGCGAGACCGCTCCGCGGAAGCACCAGGCCGGCATGACCCGCCGGGATCTCCACACACATCCCCGTCCCCACGAGCGCCCTGCCCCCGCGAGGAGCGAGCGTCACGGCCTCCCGGGCGAGCAGGTCACAGCCTGCATCGCCCGCCCGTGCGTATGCCGGCACCGGGAGCGACGGGTCGAGCTGCTTCACGGGAACGAGGAGCACCGCCGAACGCTACCGGAGGTTCACGCGGCCCGACCTTCTCGCGTCGAATACGATCCGCTGGCGATGCTCGTGTGGATGGATCTCGAGATGACAGGTCTCGACCCGGAGGAGGACACGATCGTCGAGATCGCGACCATCGTCACCGACGACAGGCTCGAGGTCGTCGCCGAGGGACCCGACCTCGTCGTCGCGACGCCGAAGGAGAAGCTCGACGGGATGGTGGACGTCGTGCGGAGGATGCACACGACGTCCGGCCTGCTCGAAGCGATCGGTCGCGCCACGACCACCCTCGAGGAGGCCGGCGCGCTGACGCTCGAGTTCGTGCGCTCGCACGTGGCGAAGGGCGAGACGCCCCTCTGCGGCAACTCCATCGCCGTCGACCGGCGCTTCCTCTGCCGGTACCTCCCGGAGATCGACGACCACTTCCACTACCGGAGCATCGACGTCTCGACGGTGAAGGAGCTGTGCAGGCGGTGGCGGCCGGATCTCTACGGCGCGAGGCCTCACAAGGCCACCGCGCACCGGGCACTCGACGACATCCGGGAGAGCGTGGCCGAGCTCGCCTACTACCGGGACAATTTCTTCATCGCCTCCCCTCCTCGTCCGACCTAGCCTCAGGCCTGGCACTGGCCTAGCTCGCTTGCCTCCGCAGCCGGCGCCGGCGACGGGCGGTCTCGGTCGTCCCGCCCGGGTCCAGGTACGCGTCGAGGACGTCCCGGGCCGTTCGGTAGCCGGCGGCGAGCAGCTCCTCGGTGCGCGAGAAGTCCCTCGGGTCGAACATGGCGGCTCCGGGCTGCTCGAAGACCACGACGTCGACGTCTCGCTCCACCATGGCGAGGTCGCGGCGGATCCTCGCCTGCAGCGCTGTGGTGAAAGCAGCGAAGAGAGCCTCGTAGGGCCGGGAGAACTGCGGGGCGGGCGCGTCGACCTTGCCGCAGAGGAGAAGGAAGATCCTGCGGGCGCCTGCGGCGAGCGCGGCCGAGAGGGCGACATTGTCGATCACCCCGCCGTCCACGTAGTGGGAGCCGCCGAGCTCGACGGCCGGATAGAAACCAGGCAGAGCGGCAGATGCCATCACCGCGTCCACCGTCAGTCCGTC
>JAJYVX010000022.1 GCA_021791795.1 Actinomycetes bacterium
TCCTTCTCTTGAGCAACGTGGTCATGTACATCGGCAACCCGAGTCAGTGCTGCGTCCTCGGCTACCACTCCGGCATCAGCACGCCCCAGGGCGTGCAGTACTACGCCGTTGCGGACTACGACTCGTCCGGCTTGTTCACGCATACGGGCGCGAGCACAGACGTCGCCTCGCTCTCACACGAGCTCGGCGAGTGGATCAACGACCCGAACGGGAACAACGCCACTCCTGCTTGGGGCCACATCGGCCAGGTCTCGGGCTGCCAGAGCAACCTCGAGGTGGGCGACCCGTTGAGCGGCACCACCGTCTCGGTCACGATGCCGAACTCGATCACGTACCATCCGCAGGAGCTGGCCTTCGTGTCCTGGTTCTACCGGACCAAGTCGACTGGGATTCACGGTTGGTGGTCGTCGAACGACACCCTCCCGTACGCAGGGCCCGTCTGCACCTGATGGCCGAGGCGTAGCAGCTACGAGGAAGGCCCGGCTCTCACCGCACGACGAGGGCCGGGCCTTCTCGCGCCACGATCTCGCCGACTACCGGCCAACCGGGTATCTCGCCGCAGACGAGCAGTCCGCCGGAGGTCTGCGCGTCGGCGAGAAGCAGTAGCTCCGACTCCGGCACCGAGGGGGAGGAGGAGAGGTGCGGGCGGACCCAGTCGAGGTTTCGCCGGGTGCCGCCCGGCACGAAGCCGTCGGCGAGCGCCTCACGCGCACCGCGCAGATAAGGGACAGCGGACGAGTCGATGATCGCCGCGACGCCGCTCGCCCGCACCATCTTGTACAGATGGCCGAGGAGGCCGAAGCCGGTCACGTCCGTGGCTGCCTGCACACCCGAGCCCAGCGCCGACCGGGCGGCGTCACGGTTGAGGGACGACATCACCGAGACGGCCTCGGTGAAGTACTCGCCCGTCTCCTTGTGCCTGTTGTTGAGCACGCCGAGTCCGAGGGGCTTCGTGAGCGTGATCGGGTCGCCCACTCGGGCCCGGTCGTTGCGCAGCAGCCGATCGGGATCGGCGACGCCGGTGACGGCCAGTCCGTACATGGGCGTGTCGTGCACGACGGAATGACCGCCGGCGAGGATGAAGCCGCCCTCCTCGGCAACAGACCGACCTCCTCGCAACACCGCGGCGGCGAGCTCGGCGTCGAGCGAGCCGGACGGCCAGGCGAGCAGGTTCAGCCCGGACACGGGCTCGCCGCCCATGGCGTAGACGTCGGAGACGGCGTTCGCGGCGGCGATGCGGCCCCAGTCGTACGGATCGTCGACCACAGGGGGGAAGAAGTCGGTCGTCATCACGAGGGCCGTCCCGTTCGGGAGGCGCACGACCGTGGCGTCGTCACCGGACTCGAGCCCGCAGACGAGCTCGGCCGACGGGATCCGGCCGGAGCCGAACGATCTCGGTGAGGTGGCACCCGCGTCCGCATACGCCAGTTCGAGCAGTCCCTCCAGCTCGCCCGGCGACAGCTTGCAGGAGCATCCCCCGCCAGGGGAGAGCCCCGTAAGGCGAAACGCAACCTCCTCAAAAGAACCCTCGACCTCCACTGACATCTACCCTCTCCTCACAGTTGCTCGTCCTGCCCACGCGCGGCCGAGCCGTGACCGGAAGACAGCTCCGGCCCGGCCGCCACCTCGGCGAGGCGTGGTCCGGCGATGCGCACGTCTCCTCGCCGCCGGGTCACACCCTGCGAGTCCAGGTGTCCCAGCAGCGGAAGCGCGTACTTGCGGCTCGTTCCGAGAGTTTCCCGGATCGCCGAGGCCGTCACGCCGTCCGGCGACTCCCCCAGCATCGACGAGAGCCGGCGCGCCGCCTCCGCCACGGCTCGGGGGGAGAAGTACAAGCCGTCCGACTCGACCACTCTCTTCTGGCGCACCAGCTCCCGCAGCTCGTCGCGGGAGACCTGCAGCTCCGACGGGCTCGGTGGGCTGAAGGGCGACGCGTCGAGCGCCTCGACGAACGGGTGCGAGGACAAGACGTCCGCCCGCGAGTTGGCGGCCGAGACAGCGCGGCCGCCTCGCAGGACGACCGAGGACATCTCCGAGAGCACCGCTCGCTCGACCTCGCCGAGGCGCGACAGCTCGAGCCCGAGCGGGCCCGCCTCGTGCACGAGCGCACCTAGCCGGCTCTCGAGCTCCGCCCTCGCACCCTCGTCGACCACGTAGCGATCGGCGAGCGACGGCGGCACACGCACTCCCGTCAGCCGCTCCAGCACGGCGGCCTCCACGATGCGCCGCTCGGCGACCACGCGCTCGACGGAGCGATCGGGTCGCGCCCGAGACACGGGGAGGACGGGGTCGACGTCGAGCACCTCGCCGCCCCCCACCGTCTCGGACCGGCCCACCTCACGGAGCACGTACCTGTCTCCGGGGATGAGCGGGACCGGGCGGGGAAGGAACAGGCGTACGAGCCCGCCCTCGCCCGGGAGAAGAGAGGACGCCCCGATGAGGCTGAGTCGCACGGCGTGCTGACCGGAGCCGAAGTACGCCCGGTAGGCGCCTCGTCTGCTCACCTCGTGGTCGAGCGAGGAGAGCACGGCGAGCGATGCGTCGACCCGCCGGCTGGGCTCCCACTGCGCCGTCTTCACGAGGGCCTGACCGCGCACGAGCTGGTCGTGGGACGCTCCGGTCAGATTGACCGCGAGCCGCCCGGGACCTGCCGTCTGCACGGAGGAGCGGTGGCGCTGCAGGCCGCGCACCTTCACCTCGAGCGGCCGGAGGGAGGGAGGCGGGCCGGGGACCACCGCGAGCGCCTCGCCCACGGCGAGGCTTCCCCCGGCGAGGGTGCCGGTGACGACGGTCCCGGCACCGCGCATGGGGAAGACCCGATCGATCCACAGCCGCGGCCGGCCGCTCTCTCCCTGCTCGGCGCCGCGGTCGCCCCCGACGAGGGAGTCGAGCGCTTTGCGGAGCCCGTCCAGGCCCGCCCCCGTCGGGGCGTCGGTCTCGACGACGGGCGCGCCGGCGAGGAAGGTCCCCTCGACCTTCTCGGCGATCTCGAGCTGGGCGAGCTCGAGCACGTCGTCGTCGACGAGCGCCGTCTTGGTGAGGGCGACCACGCCCCGGCGCAGGCCGAGCAGCTCGAGGATGCGCAGGTGCTCCTCCGACTGCGGCTTCCAGCCCTCGGTGGCGGCGACGACGAAGAGGCAGGCGTCGACCGCGCCGACCCCTGCGATCATGTTCTTCAAGAAGCGCACGTGCCCGGGCACGTCGACGAAGGCGATCTCCTCGCCCGAGGGAAGCGTCGCCCAGGCAAAGCCCAGATCGATCGTGAGCCCCCTCCTCTTCTCCTCCTCGAACCGGTCCGGATCGATGCCGGTCAACGCCTGCACGAGCGTCGACTTCCCGTGGTCGACGTGGCCGGCGGTGGCGATCACCTGCATCCGGCGTCCCCGGCGGCTTCACGCGGCCCGACGATCCCGGCCAGCGCATCGGCGAGGAGGACGTCGTCGTCGGGATGGACGCTGCGCAGGTCGCACACCGTCCTTCGGTCCCGCACGCGGGCGATGACGGGCGGGTCGAAGGCTCTGAGGGCGACGGTCCGATCACCGGCGACGGCCACTCCGGCGGATGCGAGCTCCTTGCCCGGAACCGAGCCCGCGCCGACAGCCGACGAGCACTCGACCACCTCCGCACCGCTCTTCGCGGCGATGACCTCGGCGCGCGCCCTGAGCTCGGCGAGGGGAGCAGTCGCCATCCGCCAGAACGGGATCGAGTCGCCGTCTCTTCGCAGGTAGGCGAGCGCCGTCTCCTGCAGGGCCTGCAGGACGAGCCCACCGGGACGGAGCGCACGGGCGAGCGGATGCCGGGCGCACGCCGCCACGAGATCAGGCCGCCCGGCGATGATGCCGGCCTGCGGCCCGCCGAGCAGCTTGTCGCCCGAGAACGTCACGAGAGCAGCTCCTTCCTCGAGCGTCTGACGCGCCGCCGGCTCGCCGGCAAGCCACCCCGGCGGACCACCCGCCAGCCACGGGGTCGCCGTGTCGAGCAAGCCAGAACCGAGGTCGACGACCACAGGCGGCCCGAGGCCGACAAGGGCGGGAACCGCCGTCGACTCCGTGAAGCCGACTATGCGGTAGTTCGACTGGTGGACCTTCAAGACGAGTCCCACGTCGGCTGCCGGCATCGCCCGCTCGTAGTCGGACAGCCGCGTGCGGTTCGTGGTGCCGACCTCGACGAGCCGGGCACCCGAGCCGGCGAGGACTTCCGGCACGCGGAAGCCGCCGCCGATCTCGACCAGCTCTCCCCTGCTCACGAGCACATCACGCCCTGCGGCGAGGGCCGCGCAGACGAGGAGGAGCGCGGCGGCCCCGTTGTTCACGACGAGCGCCGCCTCTGCGCCCATGGCCCGGGCGAGGAGAGACCCGGCGCGTTGGTTGCGCGACCCGCGCCTGCCCGTTGAGAGGTCGAGCTCGAGATTCGCCGATCTCGGAGCGAGAGCGAGCCCGAACGGCGCACGCCCGAGGTTCGTGTGCAAGAGGACACCGGTCGCGTTGACAACGGGGCGCAGCAGTGCGAGGGCGATGGCCTCCGCCCGTTCACGCGCCGACGAGGCGTCTCCGGCGGCGATCGCTTCCCTTGCCGCGTCCACGAGCAGTGGGTGCGGCAGTCCTAGGTCGGCGAGCGAGCGGGCAAGGCGGTCGACCGCCGGCGGCCGGGCGTCTCCGCTGCTCGAGGTCACCCGCTGCACCTGGCCGTCGCCCCGCTGCACCTGGCCGTCGCCCCGCTGCACCTGGCCGTCACCTGCTGCACCTGGCCGTCACGGAGCCAATCGTAAGGCTGACTCGGGCCGCGACCTCCGGCGGGACGCTTACTCGGGGTTCAGCCCTTCGAGGATGACGTCATCCTCCTCGTCGATGGCGTGCACGCCGGTCTCGAGCCCGTCGTCGAGGTCCATCGCGCCGAGGGACGCGGGCGGAGAGGCGTCCACGCTCCCGTCAGGCTGGTCGCTCCCGACCGACCCGGCTGCCTGCGCCGCTATGGCGCCTGCCAGCCCCAGGTAGTCGACGGGACCGGCATCACCGGGATCGATGTGCTTGCCGGCGACGCGTACAGCCTCGCGGAGGCCGGCGAACTCGCTCTCGAGCGCCGACTCGAACGCGGAGCGTGCGTCCTGCACGACCTTGGCATAGTCCTGCTGGGCGGAGTCCTTCGCCGTCTCGTAGCTGGCCCGCAAGGATGCGGCCCTCTCGTTGTAAGTCGCCCGTGCCTCGACCACCACGTTGCGCCGGGTGGCGAGCGATGCCTTCGCGACCACGTCCTTGTACGCGGCCCAGGCGTCGTCGACGGCCTTGCCGTGGCTCTGCGTCGACTCGAACAACGCCACTTCGAGCCCCGCCCGCCCGGTCTCGAGCATCTGCTCGTAGCTTTCCCGGGCGGACTCGACGGCGTGGCAGCAGACCTCCCACGCCTCGTCGATGATGCTCAGGTACTCGTTGCGGGCTTCGCGGTCGGCTGCATTCGAGAGCGGATCCGTCATCGGCATCTTCAGGGCCTCCTCGTGCCACGATCCGCCGACAAGGATACGACGGTGGACTGGGACGTACGTCTCGCCGGTCATGGCGGGGCCGGTCATGGCGGCGCCCACCAGGCCGGCGACCTTCGCTTCTCAGGTATTCGGCTCCTCTAGGTATCGGCCGGTTGCGCTCCTCCATTGAGCGATAGGGCGGGGACCCGCCGGATCCAACCGGGCGATGCGGCCGAACGACCGGGCCGGGACACGCGCCGGACGTAACCTTCTCCCGTGCCAGGGCCACTGACATACGAGGAGCGAGAGGGCGTCGCATCGGTGACCATGGACGACGGCAAGGTGAACGCCCTCGGCCGAGAGATGCTCGAAGCCCTCCACGGCGCGCTGGACCGGGCGAGCGCGGAGAAAGCGGTGCTCCTCCTCTCCGGCAGGGAGGGAGTCTTCTCGGCCGGCTTCGACCTGAAGGTGCTGCGCGGGGGCGGTGAGCCGATGCGGGCGATGCTGCGGCAAGGCTTCGAGCTCGCCGAGCGCCTCCTCGCCTTCCCCACGCCGGTCGTCGTCGGCTGCACCGGCCATGCCCTCGCCATGGGCTCGTTCCTCCTGCTCGCTGGGGACCATCGCCTCGGGGCCGAAGGCCCCTTCAAGATCGGCGCCAACGAGGTGGCTATCGGCCTCACCATGCCCCTTGCCGCCGTCGAGCTGTGCCGCGAGAGGCTCACCCCATCGTGGTTCAACCGGGCGGTGCTGACAGCTGAGATCGTCTCGCCGGCCGAAGCTGCGAGCGCCGGCTTCCTCGACCGCGTCGTGGGTGCGGCCGAGCTAGGAGAAGAGGCGCTCTCGACTGCCCGCTCGTTCCGCGCGGGCCTCGACATGCGCGCCCACCACGAGACCAAGCTGCGAGCCCGGTCGGGCCTGCTCGCCCGCCTACGTGCGGCCGTCGAGGAGGACGACCGGGCCCTCGCAGCCGCTATCCCCGACTGACGAGCCAGCGGTCGCCGCGCCCCGCTCGGACCCTCAGTCGACCGGAAGGTCCCCAGGCTGACGGTGCGCAACCGGCTCAGCCGGGATGCGCCCCAGCCGGCCGTGCTGGTAGTCCTCGAGCGCCTGGACGATCTCCTCTCGGGTGTTCATCACGAACGGCCCGTAGTGCACCACGGGCTCGCCGATCGGGCGGCCACCGAGCAGCAGGACCTCGAACGAGGAGCTCGAGGCGTCCTGCGACGCGTCCGCAGCGAGGCTGAGGGAATCGCCGGGACCGAAGACGGCCAGCTGACCCGTGTGGACACCCCGGCGCTCGGCACCGACCGTCCCCCGCCCGGCGAGGGCGTAGGCGAGCGCGTTGAAGCCGGGACGCCACGGGAGCGTCGCCGCCGCGCCGGGAGCGAGCGTGGCGTGGACGAGCGTGATCGGGGTGAAAGTCGAGCCGGGCCCGGCGTGGCCGTCGAGGTTCCCGGCGATGACCCGGAGCAGCGCTCCCCCGTCGCGAGTCGTGAGGAGCTTGGCTTCTCTTCCTCGGATGTCCTGGTAGCGGGGCGGATTCCACTTGTTGGCCGCAGGCAGGTTGACCCAGAGCTGGACACCGTGGAAGAGCCCGCCGGAAGCGACCAGCGCCTCAGGCGGTGCCTCGATGTGCAAGATGCCGGCGCCGGCGGTCATCCACTGCGTGTCGCCGTCGGTGATGCGCCCTCCGCCGCCGTTCGAGTCCTCGTGGTCGAAGATGCCGTCGATCATGTAGGTGACGGTCTCGAAGCCCCTGTGCGGATGCCACGGCGTCCCCTTCGGCTCGCCGGGGGCGTACTCGACCTCGCCCATCTGGTCCATGTGCACGAAGGGGTCGAGCTCGGTCATCGACACGCCTGCGAAGGCCCGGCGCACCGGGAAGCCCTCTCCCTCCAATCCGGACGGCGCAGTCGTCACCGATTTGACGGATCGCTCGGCAATCCCGGGACCGGCCGGAGCCGCCACGCGTGGGAGCACCAGCACGTCCTCCACTGTCACTGCCGGCATCGTCGTCTCCTCCTCAGGATCGCACGTCTGTGCTCACAGGTCTCGCGACCCACTTGCAGCCCGCACAGTACGAACAATAGTTGCGCAGACAATATTTCCGCTGCATGGCGCCACCTGCGACCACCAACTGCCGGCGAAACCCCCGCCCCCTTGCTACCATCGCCGCCTCGTGTCGAGCGGGCGAGGCGCGACAGATCCCACCAGGTGGCAGCGATGGGGCCCGCGCCTCCTCGTCCTCGCATCCGTCGGGTACGGGCTCTACGTGCTGCGGCCGTGCCTTGCGCCGGTCGTGTACCCGAACGACAGCGCGATGCACGAGCAGATGGTGCGTTTTGCCTTGGAGAGGATCAAGGCGGGCCACTCCCCGCTCGGAGCCTGGTACCCGTGGCTCAACCTCGGATCGCCCCACTTCCTCCACTATCAGAGCACGCCAGCCATCCTCACGGCGTTCCTCGCTCTCGCCGTCGGCCCCACGGCCGCGTTCACCTGGACCTTCTACCTGCTCCTCGCCTGCTGGCCCATCGCCGTGTTCCTCGCGGCGAAGCTCCTCGGCTGGGATCGCTGGGCCGCCGCGGCCGCGGCGGCCGTCGCCCTGCTCGTCGTCAGCAGAGCCGGCGTCGGCTACGAGATCCAGAGCTACGTCTGGTACGGCAGCGGAGTCTGGACCCAGCTGTTCGCCATGTGGACCCTGCCCTTCGCCTGGGGCTTCAGCTGGAAGGCGATCGCCGAGCGCCGCCACTACCTCGCAGCCGTCCTCTTCCTCGCCCTCACGACGGCGTTCCACTTCGAGTCGACCTACATGGCGCTCGTCGCCATCCCGGTCTTCTGCTTGGTGCGACCGGGAGAGCTGGTCGGCAGGCTCCGGCGCGGGTTCCTCCTTGTGGTCGGCTGGTTCGCCGCGGCGTCTTTCGTCCTCGTCCCCCTCATCGGCGAGAAGACGTGGGCCGCGCGCAACGAGCTCGCCGTCGGGACGTACTTCTACGACTCGTTCAGCCCAGGAAGGATCCTCGGCTGGCTCTTCACGGGCCGGCTCTTCGACTCCGGCCGCCTCGTGCCGGTGGTGAGCCTGCTCGCCGCCGTCGGCCTCGTCACCTGTGTCGTCCGTTTCCGGCGGGACGAGCGCGCCCGGGTTCTCGTGCTCGTGTTCGTCGTGTGCCTGCTCCTCTTCCTCGGCCCGGCGGGGCTTGGGCCCGCCATCACCTGGCTCCCCGGCAGCCACGACATCTTCTTCCGCCGCTACGTCGCGGGCGTCGAGCTCGCAGGCATGATGCTCGCGGGCGTCGGAAGCGGCGTCGTCGTCCGCGCGGTGTTGCGGCTCTGGGCAAGCCGCGCGCCGAGGACGCACGGCCTTCGGGTGCTCCGGAGGGCGGTGGTGCTGGCCGCGATCGTGGGCGCGCTCGCGCCGGCCTGGCTCGCCCTTTCCTCGTACACCGCCCTCAACGCCCAGGCGGTCTCGCTGCAACAGGGCGCTGACACCACCGAGGGTGCGAGCGCCAACCTTCTCATCCACGAAGCAGAGGCGATCGGCGGCGGTCGCATCTACGCCGGGCTGCCGACGAACTGGGGGAACGACTGCCTCGTCGGGTCTGTGCCCATGTACCTGTACCTGGCGTCGCAGGACGCCGACGAGGTCGGCCTCACCCTGCGCACCGCCTCTCTCATGTCCGACGTGGAGCCTCATTTCGACGGCGCATATGCGGGCGACTTCGAGCTCTTCGGCATCCGCTTCCTCATCGCTCCGAGCACTTTCAGGCCGGCTGTGCGCGCGAGGCGCATCGCGACCGCCGGTCGCAACACGCTCTTCGAGGTGGGCCGGGCGCAGACCAACAGCTTCGTGCAGGTCGTCGACACCTTCGGACACGTCACCGAGAACAGGACGAACATCGGCGTGAACACGTCGTTCATGCTCGGGGCCGCCTCCCGCAGCTGGTCAGGGCGTGCGCTCTACCCCACCGTCGCCTACGACGGCGCTCCTGCTGCGCCCGGCACCATCGGCTCTCCCTCCGCGGTGAAGGGACCGCCGGGAAGCGTCGTGTCGCAGAGGGTGGACCTCGTCGACGGCGTGGTCCGTGCGGAGGTGGACGCGGCGCGGCGCGCCGTCGTCCTGCTCAAGGTGTCGTACGACCCGGGCTGGCACGCGACCGTGGACGGCGTCCCGGAGAAGCCCGAGATGATCGCGCCTGCGCTCGTCGGGGTGGTGGTGCCGCCGGGGCTCAGCTCCGTGGTGTTCACCTTCGAGCCGTACCAGCACTACGACGTCCTCTTCGCCGTGTCGGGCCTGACCCTCGTCGCCTTCGCCGCGGGCCCGGCCGCATGGGGATACGTCAGCCGGAGGCGTGCCCGGCCGGCGGCCCGTCACGGCCGGCCGCGACATCGACGAGGAAGGCACGTTGCTCCTCGTGCATCTCCGGCGGCAGATCCCTGAACCAGCCGGCCCCGGGCATGGCGGCGAGCTTGTCGCGGTCCTCGGGCGCGACGTCGGCTGCGAAGGCGATGCCGACCGGCCAGTCGATGCCTCGTGCGAGGTGGCTCGGGTACTCGATGTAGCCGAGGAGGCGCCCCGCTGCAGCGTCCACGTCGAGCTCGTCACGGGCGACCCGGGCGACGGCGTCGCCCAAGGGCTCCCCGTAGCGAACCGTCCCGCCGGGGATGTGCCAGAGCCCGGCACAGGGACCGCGGCGCCGCAGCGTGAGAAGCACGCCTTGCGGCGAGACGATCACCACTTCCACCGTGAGGCGCGGGACCCTGCCGAAGATGTCTTCGTAGTCCGCGCGCGGCAGTGGACCGCTCGCGCGCCGGCTGCGGTCGGCGGTCGGGTCGGCGGTGCTGTCGGCGCCGCGCTCGGCCCTCATCACGCCGATCCATTCACGAGCACCGCCGCGCCGTTCACGCGGTCGGCGGCGAGGTCGCGCAGTGCGGCGCTTGCCCGCTCCAAGGGGTAGGTGGTGGTCGTGACCTTGAGCCCGTAGCGGGCTGCCTTGTCGAGGAGCTCCCGCCCGTCGGCACGGGTGTTGGCGGTGACGCTCCGAAGGTTTCGCTCCTCGAAGAGGTGCTCGGCATAGTTGAGCGGTGGCACGTCGGTGAGATGGATCCCGGCTACGGCGAGCGTGCCACCGCGCTGCAGTGCCTTCAGGCCGACTGGGACGAGGTCGCCCACGGGAGCGAAGAGGATCGCCGCGTCGAGCGGCTCGGGCGGCATGTCGTAGACCCCGCCGGCACTGGCCGCGCCGAGCTCGAGCGCCAGTTCCCGGGCGGCCTTTGCGCGTGTGAGGACGTGCACGCGCGCTCCCTCGGCGATCGCTATCTGGGCGGCGAGGTGCGCCGAGGCGCCGAAGCCGTAGATCCCGAGCACGCCCGAAGGAGGGAGCTCTGCCCGCTGGAGCGCCCGGTAGCCGATGATCCCGGCGCAGAGCAGCGGCGCGGCTGCGACGTCGTCGAAGCCGTCCGGCAGGCCGTAGACGAAGTCGGCGCGGGCGGTCACGTACTCGGCGTAGCCCCCGTCACGGTCCCAGCCGGTGAAGGTGGGTTGCAGGCAGAGGTTCTCCCGTCCTGACAGGCAGAAGCGACACCTCCGACAAGTCGACGCCAGCCAGGCAACTCCGACCCTGTCGCCCGGCGAGTGGCTACCGCTCACCCCCTCGCCGATGGCGTCGACCACCCCGACCACCTCGTGACCCGGCACGACGAGCGGCCGCCGAGGGGCGAGGTCTCCCTCGGCGAGGTGGAGATCGGTCCGGCAGACGCCGCAGGCGCTCACCCGCACGCGCAGCTCGCCCTCAGCTGGTTCCGGCACCTCGCGATCGATGGCTTCGAGTGGGTGGGAGTCGATGGGACCGGGCGCGGCAACGGCGAAGGCACGCATGACGTCAGCCTTTCCCAGGATGCGGGACCTTCGCCCGCGCTCCTGGAGGGGCATGCGGCTTCGCCGTGCCCGGTGGGCCTTTTGCGCCGGGGCCGTCTGTACCGAGCGGCGCGGCCGTGCCGGGCGGGCCGCCTGTGTTGCGCGATCCCACCCTCTCGGCCTCCCCCGTCTCTTTCGCGGCGGGAGGCGCCCGGTTCGGGAGGAGGATGAGCACGACGACCGCTCCGCAGGTGACGAGGACTCCTCCGACCGTGAGGGCGAGGTCCATCCCGCTCACGAACGCCTCCCGGGCCACGATGGCGAGCGACGCGCCGAGCGACCCACCGATGCGCTTCACCACCTCGAGAGCTCCGCCAAGAGAACCCTCGATCAGCTGGAGCACGGCAGAGGGAACGTGGTGGGGAGCGAGCATCGGGGCGAGCATGTCCCTGTACCTGGTGCCGAGCAGGCTGCCGAATATGCCGACCCCGAGCGCACCGCCTGTTTCGAGTGCCGCGCCGTTCGTGGCGGCGCCGGCCCCTGCCTCCGCCGTCGGCAGCGAGCCCATCACTGCCTCGGTGGAGGGAGCGAACGACAGGCCCACGCCCGTGCCGATGAGGAAGAAGGAAGGGAGCGCGTCGAGATACGTCCCGTGAACGGTGGTGTGCGACAGTATGAACAGCCCGGCGGCGATGAGGGAGAGCCCGCTCACGACGACGGGTTTCGTCCCCATCCGATGCACGATCACGGCGGAGAGCGGAGCGGCGACGAGGATCACACCAGCTATGGGCGCAACACGGACACCGGCTTCGAGCGCCGTGTAGCCGAGAGCGAATTGCAGGTACTGGGTGAGGAGGAAGAGAGAGCCCATGAGGGCGAGCATGAGCATCGCCATCGCGCCCATCGCGGCGGAGAACCTCCGGGACCGGAAGAACACGAGCTGCAGCATCGCGTGGTCGCACTTCTGCTCCCAGAGGACGAAGCCCATGAGCAGCGCGATCCCACCTGTGAGCGAGGCGAGGACGGCGGTCGAGGTCCAGGCACGCTGCGGAGCCTCGATGATCGCCCAGAGGAGCGCGGCCATGCCCAAGGTCGAGAGGAGACCGCCCAGCGGGTCCGGGCGCCTGCTCTCCGGATTGCGCGAGTTCGGCACGACGAACGCCGACGCGACAAGGCCGGCGAGGGCGATCGGCACGTTCACGAGGAAGACCGAGCCCCACCAGAAGTGGGCGAGCAGATAGCCACCGACTACAGGGCCGAGCGCCACGCTGAGACCGCTCGTCCCGGACCAGATGCCGATCGCCCTCGCCCGCTCGGACGGCTCGGTGAAGATGTTGCGAATGAGCGACAGCGTGGACGGCATGATGGCTGCGCCTCCGAGGCCCATGACCGCACGGGCCGCGACGAGCCGGGTCGGGGTCGTGCAGAAGGCGGAGGCGGTCGAGCCGGCGGCGAACACGACCAGTCCCGTCATGAAGACCCATTTGCGCCCGAGCCGGTCGCCGAGGCTGCCGACCAGCAGGAGAAGGCCGGCGAACACCACGATGTAGGAGTCGACGATCCATTGCAGGTCGCTCGTGGTGGCATTCATCGACCGCGCGATCGTCGGCAAGGCGACGTTGAGGATCGTGTTGTCGAGGCTCACCATGAGCAGGCTCACGCAGAGGGCAGCAAGGGCTACCCACCGTCTGTCCTCCGACTGCCCTCGTCCGGGGCGCGTGCTCATCTCCGGCAAGCTTCGCCTGCTCCAGCCTTGTCCTGGTAGGGGCATCCGGCTCTATCTCGCGCCGAGCCTGGCCGAAGCGTGGCGCCGAGCGCAGGCGCACGGGCGCACGAGCGGGCGAAGAGAGCCGTCCTCCGTCTCGTCCGTCCCCTCCGTCCCCGACGCCCTGCCTCCGGACCGCCCCGGCGCCCGGAGCGGCTAGCGTTCTTGCCGGGAAAGCGGCTGGTCAGGTCAGCGCGGGTGCAGGGAGCACCCGGGGTCGCATTCTGGGAGAGATAATTTCGCAGGGCGACGAAATGGTGGAGGAGCAGGGGGTTCACCGGACGCAGGCGGAGCGCGAGACGCGCACCGCCGACCTGGTAGCAGAACGCGCCCCAGCGGCGAGTCCGAACGTCGACGAACGCTCGCCTCGGCCGCCGGCCGATGAGGCGGCCGGCGGGGCAGCCGATCCGATCGCCGACGGCGCCCAACCCGGCGCCGAACCCGGCGCCAAAGACCCACCACCTGGTTCCCAGAACGGTCAACCCGGCGCTTTGGAGGCAGGCGATCCTGCCCACCGACCGGATGCAGAGGAACCACAGCCGACAGCTCCGGAGACAGCCAGGCCTGCCGAACAACCTCTCGAACAACCTGCCGAACTACCGTCGCTCGACACCACCATCCGCGGGCTCGTGCCGCTCCCCGTCGCGCCTGAGCAGTCGACGGAGCTTCTCAGCTCCTTCGTCGCCCTCATGCCGGACGCAGCCGTGGTCGTCGACGAGGCGGGCGAGATCGTCGCCGCGAACCGACGCGCCGAGCAGCTGTTCGAATACGAGGAAGGAGCCCTCTGCGGGTTGAAGGTCGAGGCACTCATCCCCGAACGCGCCCGCACCCGCCACAGGACGCAGAGGGAGGCCTTCGTCGAATCGCCCGAGTCCCGACCCATGGGGAGAGGCCTCTCGCTCGCCGGAAGGAAGCGGACCGGGGACGAGTTCCCGGTCGACATCAGCCTCGCCCCTGTGGCAGGTGCAGGCACGACGCTCGTGGTGGCAGCCATCCGCGACGTCACGGCCGTCCACGAGGCGGCGTCCGTACAGGCCAGGCTCGCGACGATCGTGAGCTCGTCGGTCGACGCGATTCTCTCCATGACCCCGGACTGCAGGATCACGAGCTGGAACCCGGCGGCGGAACGCGTCTTCGGCTACACGCCGGAGGAGATCATCGGCAAGCACATCCAGGTGCTCGTTCCCGCCGAGGACTCCGAGGCTATGGAGGAGCTGCTCGCCGAGGCGGGGGCGGAGGACGACTCGCCCGAAGGTGCACGCGACACCCACTGGCAGCGGCAGGACGGCTCGATCGTGGACGTCGCCCTTTCGATCTCGCCCCTCAAGGACGCCTCGGGCACGCTCATCGGCTTCTCCTGCCTCGCTCGTGACGTGAGCGAGCGGGTGCGCGCCGCGCAGGAGCTGCGCCAGGTCCTCGCCGAGGAGGAGCGCCTCGAGCGCCGTCACGCCGTCACCTCGGAGATAAGGCTCCACCTCCTCTCGGGCGCTCCGACGAGCCGGTCGCTCTCGCTCATAGCCGAGCGATGCTGCGAGCTCCTGTCGGCCGACATGGCAGCTGTTCTCGTGCCAGACGACGGCGGCGTGGCCGTCACGGCGGGATCGGAGCGAGCACGGGGCGTGATCGGGAGGCACACGGCGATCGACTCCGCCTTCGCAGACTTCCTCGACCAGGGCAAGCCGCGCCGTCTTCCGGCGCTCCCAGGGACGAGGAGCGAGGGTATACCGCCCGAAGTGCCGCGCGGTCCGGTGCTGTCCGTGCCGGTGCAGTCGGGCGAGGTGGTCGACGCCGTGCTCGTCGTGGTGCGGGACGAGGGGGCCGAAGAGTTCACCGACACCGATGCCGCCACCTGCGAGACCCTCGCCTCGCAGACGTCGCTCGCCTTCGAGCTCGAACGGGCCAGGGCGGACCGCGAGCGCATGGTGATCGTGGGCGACAGGGAGCGCATAGCCCGGGACCTGCACGACCACGTGATCCAGCAGCTCTTCGCCGTCGGCATGTACCTGCAGGGCGCGCTGCCCCTCATCAGCTCCGAGCACGCCTCCGAACGCATCTCGGAGGCGATCGACGAGCTCGACCAGACGATCCGCGAGATAAGGAACACGATCTACGGCCTCCTCCGCCCGGTCAACGAGGAGACGACGCTGCGTGCACAGCTGATCGCGTTCGTGAGGACCTACGAGGAGACGCTCGGGTTCGCCCCCTCCCTGCGTCTCGAGGGCCCCCTCGACAGCGCGCTCAGCGCGGACGTCGAGCCGCACGTCCTCGCCGTCGTGAGGGAAGCGCTGTCGAACATCGCACGGCACGCCGAGGCGAGCGCGGCCGTGGTGGAGGTGGCGGTCGAGGACGGCGGCCTCAGGGTCGAGGTCGTCGACGACGGGGTGGGGATCCGCCAGCCGGTGCGCTCGAGCGGGCTCGCGAACCTGGAGGAGAGGGCTTCGCAACTCGGCGGGAGCTTCACCGTCGTGAGCCCGGAGCACGGCGGCACTCGGCTCGTCTGGCGCATCCCCCTCTGAGGCTCCGGACGGCTCACGACTCTCGGAAGCGATCGGGTTGAGCGAAGAGTGCCGGCGCGCCGCCGAGCATGCCGGAGCAGGCGTACGCTGCAGCCGGGTGAGAACCCGGGTCATTTGGCCCTAGCCGCACCACTACCCCCCGGACAAAGCTGAAGCGGCGAAGGAGGTAGCCATGAAAGCGAAGGTCGGAGACCGGATCGTCGTGTGGGGCCGCTCCGTGACCACGCCTGACCGCGAGTGCGAGGTGCTCGAGGCACGCGGCGCCGACGGCGGCCCACCGTTCCTCGTGCGCTGGCTCGAGTCCGGGCACGAAGCGCTCTTCTTCCCCGGTAGCGACGCCTCGGTGGTTCCGGCCAAGCCGGAGGAGGGCGTCAAGGCCGACCGGTCGACAGAGCCGGCTGGGCTGGCTCATCCGGCCGCCTGAGCGCCGGATGTCGAAACGACGGGCGTCCCGGGCACTGCTTGCCGTCGCGAGGGGCGACGCGCCCGCCGACCTGTTGCTCACAGGCGGCCGGGTCTTCGTCCCGGGGACACGCGAGTGGCTGCACACCGATGTCGCCATCTTCGACGGTCGGATAGCCGGGCTGGGGGCCCGGGACGCTCGTGAGACTCTCGACGTGAGCGGGCTGTCGCTCACGCCCGGCTTCGTCGACGCCCACATGCACCTCGAGTCGACGAAGCTGTGGGTGGACGAGTTCGTCCGGGCGGTTCTTCCCCACGGGACGACCGCAGTGGCGGCCGACCCCCACGAGATCGCCAACGTCTTCGGGGTGCCGGGGGTCACCGCGCTCGCCCATGCAGCTTCCCACCTGCCCTTCACCTTCGGGATCTGCGCGCCGAGCTGCGTGCCGGCGTCCCATCTCGAGAGCCCGGCAGCGGAGCTCGGCCCGAGCGACGTGGGCGCGCTCCTGCATGAGCACGGCGCGATCGGGGTCGCCGAGATGATGGACTTCCCCGGTGTGATAGCCGGCGCGGGCGACGTGCTGGCGAAGATCGCGACGGCCGGCGACCGACGCGTCGACGGCCACGCCCCAGGCGTGCTCGGCCGGCAGCTCGACGCCTACCTCGCCGCCGGCGTCGAGTCCGACCACGAGTGCACCGAGCTGGCCGAAGCCGAGGAGAAACGCCGCAAGGGGATGTGGATCTTCATCCGCGAAGGTTCCGCCTCGCGCAACTTGCGTGCCCTCATCCCGACGGTGGTGCAGCACGGCACGACGAGAGTCGCCCTCTGCACCGACGACCGGGAGCCGGACACGCTTTCGGACGAAGGGCACATGAACGACTGCGTCCGACTCGCCGTGGCGAACGGCGTCTCGGTCGAGGATGCGCTCGTCCTCGCGACGTCGAACCCGGCGGACTACCACGGCTTCGACCACCTCGGGTGGATAGCGCCCGGCTACCAGGCCGACATCTGCTGCTTCGAGGACCTCTCGAGCTTCGAGCCCGTCCGCGTCTTCCAGGCGGGCAGGCTCGTCGCGGCCGACGGCAGGTGCCTGGACGGCGTAGTCCCCTCACAGCCGGCACCGGCGTTCATGCTCTCCTCGATGCATCTCGCCCATGTGCCGAGCGCGGCCGAGCTCGACCGCGAGCCGCCTGCGGGTGGCACCGCCCGGGTCATCGGGATAGAGGAGGACTCGCTCACGTCCCGCCAGCTCGCCATCGACGTGACCGCCTCCGGAAGCGGCGTCGCTCGCATAGCCGTGGCGGAGCGCCACCACCGCACCGGCCGGGTCGGCCTCGGCTACGTGCACGGCTTCGGTCTCGAGCGCGGAGCGATCGCTTCGACGGTGGCCCACGACGCCCACAACTGCATGGTCGTCGGCGCCCTCGACTCCACCGGGCCGGCGGACATGTCGGCAGCTCTCGGCCGGCTGGCCGAGATCGGAGGCGGACAGGTCGCGGTCCTCGACGGCCAGGTGCTCGGGGAGGTCCGGCTCCCCATCGGAGGCCTCATGAGCGATCGCACCACGGCCGAGGTCGCGGCGGAGGTGACCAGCCTGGCGGAGAAGGTGAGGGCCCTCGGCATCACGATCCGCTCTCCTTTCATGCAGCTGAGCTTCCTCGGGCTCTCCGTGCTGCCCGACATCCGCATCACCGACCTCGGCCTCGTCGACGTGACCAAGTTCGAGATAGTCGATTCGGAGCTCGTCTGATGCCCGTCTTGCTTCCCGCCTCGCTCCCCGAGGCGTTCGACGCGCTCGCGGCGGATCCCGCGGCGCAGCTTCTCGCCGGCGGGACCGACTTCATGGTCGAGGCGAACGCCGGGCATCGCCGGCCGGGCTCGGTCGTCTCGCTCACGCGTGTGAAGGAGCTGCGCGGCTTCCGCCTCGACGGCCAGTCGGTCGTCATCGGGGCCGGGCTCACCTACACCGAGATGATGGAACCCGGCTTCGCCGAGCTCGTGCCCGGACTCGCCCAGGCGGCACGGACGGTCGGCTCGCCCCAGATACGCAACGCCGGCACCATCGGCGGCAACCTCGCCACCGCCTCACCGGCGGGAGACACGCTGCCCATCCTCGCAGCGCTCGATGCCGACGTCACCGTCGCCTCTTCCCCGAGAGAGAGGCGGACCGTGAAGCTCGCCGAGCTCATAACGGGACCCAAGCGCCACACCCTCGAGCCGGGCGAGATCATCCTCGACGTCCGGGTCCCGGCCCGCGCCGGCCGGCAGGAATTCCTGAAGGTGGGCACCCGCAACGCCATGGTGATCGCCGTGGCGAGCGTCGCGGTCGTGGTGGACTTCGCCGGGCGGTCGGTGAGGGTGGCGCTCGGCTCGGTCGGTCCGACCGTCATCCGTGCGCACGAAGCCGAGCACGAGGCGGCGAGGCTCATCGACTGGGACTCAAATAGGCTTGTCGGCTCGCTCGACGGCTGGGGCGACTTCGACGACCTCGTGAGGGCGGCGGCACGCCCGATCGACGACCATCGGTCGACGGCTGCGTTCCGCCGCCACGCCGCGGCGATCTGCGCGAAGCGGGCTCTCGAGCGGATCGTCGACGGAAGAGGGAGCGAGGCGGCATGACAGAGGGCACGGTCGACGCCGTCGCGGGCGGAGTCGCGATGCCGGAGCATGTGAGCTACACGCTCCGGGTGAACGGGCGAGAGCACAGGGTCTCCGAGGCGGCCCTCACCGAGAGCCTGCTCTACGTGCTCAGGGAGCGGCTCGATCTGAAGGGGGCGAAGGGGGCGTGCGAGCAGGGCGAGTGCGGCTCCTGCTCCGTGCTCCTCGACGGCTTGCTCGAATGCTCGTGCACGGTCCTCGCCGCGGCCGCCGCCGGTCGCGAGATCACGACGGTCGAGGGCCTCACGCCAGAGGACGGCAGCCTCACCGACCTGCAGGACGCGTTCGTGGCCGAAGGTGCCGTGCAGTGCGGGTTCTGCACACCCGGTCTCATCGTCGCCTTGAGCGATCTGCTCCGCCGCAACCCGGCGGCCAGCGAGCTCGAGGTCCGCGAGGCGATCTCGGGGAACCTCTGCAGGTGCACCGGGTACGGCAGGATCCTCGCTGCCGTGCAGGCGGTGCAGGAGGCGAGGTCGGCATGACCATGCTCGGCACAGACCTCGCCACGCGCCCGGCGGGTCTCGGCGCGAGCGCCCGCCGGCCCGACGGTGAGCCCAAGGCGAAGGGCGAGTTCCAGTTCTCCTCCGACGTCGGAGCCGAGGGGATGCTGTGGGGGCACCTCCTCCGATCGCCGCATCCTTCGGCGATCGTGAAGCGGATCGATCCCACGGCGGCGCTCGCCGTGCCGGGGGTCCGGGCGGTGCTGCTCGCCGACGACGTGCCGGGCCGCAAGACCTAAGGCCTCGACCACGCCGACCAGCCGGTCTTCGCGAACGACGTCGTCCGCTACGTCGGAGAGCCCGTCGCCGCGATCGCAGCCGACCACCCCGAGACGGCGCGGAGGGCTGCCGCGTCGATCCTCGTCGAGTACGAGGTCACCGCACCCGTCGTCGACAGCGAGAAGGCGCTCACGTCGCCGCCGGTGCACCCGCTGGGGAACGTCCTCGTGCACCAGGAGATCTGGTCCGGCGACCCGCACGCCTCCGGCGACGTCACCGTCGAGGGCTACTACGAGACCGGCATGCAGGACCAGGCTTTCCTCGGCACGGAGGCGGGCCTCGCGATCCCCGGGGCGGACGGAGGCGTCGACCTCTACATCGCCACGCAGTGGTTGCACGTCGACCAGGAGCAGATGGCCGCCTGCCTCGGCCTCCCGCCCGAGAAGGTGCGCCTGCACCTGTCCGGTGTGGGGGGGGCGTTCGGCGCCCGCGAGGACCTCAGCATGCAGATCCAGCTGAGCATGCTGGCGCTGCGCACCGGGCGCCCCGTGAAGATCGTCTACAACCGGGAGGAGTCGTTCCTCGGGCACGTCCACCGGCATCCGGCGCGGATGTGGTACCGCCACAGCGCGCGAAGGGACGGCACGCTCGTCAAGGTGGAGGCAAGGCTCCTCTTCGACGGCGGTGCCTACCTCTCGTCCTCGACGGCGGTCCTGCTCAACGCCGCCTGCTTCGCCGCCGGTCCGTACCGGGTGCCCAATGCCGTCGTCGACGCGACGGCGGTGCGCACGAACAACCCGCCGTGCGGGGCGATGCGAGGGTTCGGAGCCGTTCAGGTCTGTTTCGCCTACGAGGCGCAGATGGACAAGCTGGCTGCCGCCCTTCGCATGGACCCGGTGGAGCTGAGGCTGCGCAACGCGCTCCGGTCAGGCGACCGCCTCATCACGGGTCAGGTCATCAAGGGAACCGCGCCCGTCGAGGAAGTGATACGGGCATGCGTCGCCGCCCCACTGCCACCAGGCGGTCCGGCCGACCTGGCCGAGATCGCGCTGCCCGGTGGCGCGGGGCGTACGGCCGAGGCGGCAAGGGTGAGGCGGGGCGTCGGATTCGCCGTCGGCTTCAAGAACCTCATGTACTCAGCCGGCTTCGACGACTACTCCACCGCACGCTGCGTGGTGGAGAACGGCGAGGTGACCGTCACGACCGCCGCGGTGGAGGTCGGCCAGGGCCTCGTCACGCTCGCACAGCAGATAGCGAGGGACGTCTTCGGAGTCGAGACGGTCCGGCTGGGCGAGGCCACGACAGTGGGCATCGGCTCGGCCGGGTCGACGTCGGCCAGCCGGCAGACCTGGATGACCGGCGGGGCGATCGACGCCGCCTGCCGGGCCGCGAGGGACCGGATCCTCTCGTCGGCGGCGCAGCGGTTCGAGGTGCCGCTCGCCGCCCTCGAGCTCACGGACGGCCGCCTGCGCTCGCTCGACGGCGGCCTCGATCTCTCCCTCGCCGAGGTGACAGCCGACGCGCCGGTCACAGAGACGGTGGTCTACCGGCACCCGAAGACCGCGGCGCTCGACGCGCGGGGCCAAGGCGACGCCCACGTCTCCTTCGCCTTCGCCGCCCACCGGGCGGTCGTCGACGTCGACGTCGACCTCGGCCTCGTGCGGGTCGTCGACGTGACCACGGCGCAGGACGTCGGGAGAGTGCTCAACCCCGTGCAGTTGACGGGACAGATCGAAGGTGGGACGTCGCAGGGGGTGGGTTTCGCCGTGATGGAGGAGATCGTCCTCGCCGGCGGTCTCGTGAAGAACCCCTCGTTCACGGACTACATCATCCCCACCGCGCTCGACTCCCCGCCCGTGCGCATCGCAGGGCTGATCGAAGAGCACGAGCCCGGCTCGCCGCTCGGCGCGAAGGGGGCGGGCGAGCCGCCGTCCATCTCGTCCTCGGCGGCAGTCGCCGCGGCCATCCGCGACGCCACACGTCTCGAGCTGAACCGGATCCCGGTTCGCCCGCAGGACATCGCCCTACCGCTCGCCGTCCTCGAGGAGGCACACAGATGACCACTCCTGTCGCCGTCTACCTGCAAGACGCCCACCCCGTTCGCCGGGCGATGGAGATAGCCCGCTACGCCGAGAAGAAGGGCTTCCACTCCGTGTGGCAGGCCGAGAGCCGCCTCGTGAGAGAGGCAACGGTTCCGATGGCGGCATACCTCTCGGTCACCGAGCGCATCAAGGTCGGCTCGGGCGTGGTGAACAACTGGACGCGCAACCCGGCGCTCCTCGCCTCGACGTTCTCCACGCTCGACGACCTCGCGCCGGGCAGGGTCATCCTCGGGATCGGCGCCTGGTGGGAGCCGCTCGCAGGCAAGGTCGGCATCAAGCGGGTGAAGCCTCTCCGTGCGATGCGGGAGACCGTCGAAGCGGTGCGGGCACTGCTGCACGACGAGACGGTCACCTACGAGGGAGAGTTCGTGCACCTCGACGGCGTCGAGCTCGACTACGTGTACCAGGACCGCCGCCCGAAGGACGTTCCCATCTACGTCGGCGCCACCGGGATGCAGATGATGGAGCTCGCCGGCGAGATCGGCGACGGCGTCGTCCTCAACTACCTCGTCAGCCCGAGCTACAACGACCGTGCCATGGAGCACCTCGAGATCGGCGCGAAGCGCTCGGGCCGGTCGGCCACCGACGTCGACCGCCCTCAGCTCGTGGTCTGCTCGCTCGACGAGGACCGCGACGCCGCGATCGACGCGGCCCGCATGCTCGTCACGCAGTACCTCGGCCAGCAGCCGCACATCATGAAGGCGTCCGGCGTACCGGGCTCGCTTCTCGAGGACATCGGCAAGGTTCTCACGTGGCCCGCGACCCACGACGAGGTCGAGGCCGCCTCACGACTCGTCCCCGACGAGGTGGTGCAGATGCTGACGGCCTCCGGCACTGCGGACGAGTGCCGGGCACAGGTCGCCGAGTACGTGAAGAGGGGCTGCACCTGCCCGATCCTCTACCCGCTCGGCAACGACGTCGAGGCGATGATCGACGCCTTCGCCGACTGGACGGCCGCCTGAGGACGTGAGTCCGGTCGGAACGGCCCTCGCCGGACAGAGGGAGGCGCGAGCCCGCTTCACCCCGGGCGCCCCGGGCGCCCCCGTCATCGCTCTGCGGAACGTGACCAAGCACTACCGCTCGGGTGGCGGGATCGACGACGTCACGCTCGAAGTCCACCCGGGCGAGGTGTTCGGCTTCCTCGGTCCGAACGGCGCCGGCAAGACCACGACGATCCGCCTGCTCGTCGACCTCATCCGGCCCGATCGAGGCGAGCTCTCGATCTTCGGGCTCGACCCGCGCCGTGACGGCATCGCCGTGCGGCGGCGCATCGGCTACCTCCCCGGCGACCTTGTGCTCTACGAGAAGATGACGGCGGGCGAGCTCCTCCTGCACTTCGCCCGCCTGCGCGGCGGGCCGGGCTCACCCGAGATCGAGGCGCTCGCCGAGCAGTTCGCCCTCGACTTGAGGACGCCCATCGCAGCCCTCTCGAAGGGGAACAAGCAGAAGGTCGGCTTCCTGCAGGCCGTGATGGGCACGCCCGAGCTGCTCGTCCTCGACGAGCCCACGACCGGGCTCGACCCTCTCGTGCAGCACCAGGCCCACGAGCTGCTCCGGGCGGTGGCCGGGAGCGGCAGGACAGTCTTCCTCTCCTCGCACTTCCTCTCGGAGGTGCAGCAGGTGGCGGACCGCGTCGCCATGATCAAGGCGGGCCGCGTCGTGGCCGTCGAGAGCGTCGCCGGCCTGCGCTCGCGGTCCGTCCACCTCGTCGACGTCCGGACGGTCGAACGACTCGAGCCGGAGGCGTTCTCGCGACTGCCCGGCGTGGGCGCGCTCCAGGCGACCGACTTCTCCGCCCACTTCGAGTTCGCCGGCCCACTCGACCCGCTCGTCCGCGAGCTGTCGCGCCTCGCCCTCGCCGACCTCTCCATCCGCGAGCCCGACCTCGAGGACGTGTTCCTCTCCTACTACGACGGCCACGACGACACGGCCGCGCCCTCACCGGCCCTCGGACGAGCCGGCAGTGATGGCGAGCGGTAGCCCCCACCGCGCCCTGCGGGCGGGGCGCGGTGGGACGGTGTTCCGGCGGGCGCTCTCCGAGCACCGCTTGGTGCTCGGAGGCTGGTTCGCCGGCCTCGGGCTCTACTGCGCAGCCATGCTGGCGGTGTTCCCCACCATCCACGGCAACCGCGCCTTCGCGAAGCTGGTCGAGAGCTATCCGGATGCCTTCCGGTCGATGTTCGCCGTGGCGGACTTCACGACCGGGCCTGGCTACCTGCGGGGCGAGATCTTCTCTCTCATGGGACCGATCCTCGTCGTGCTCCTCGCCCTCCTCTGGGGATCCGACCTGACGGCCGGAGAGGAGGAGCGGCACACCATCGACCTGTTGCTCGCGAACCCGGTCTCCCGCCGCCGGGTCGTCGGCGAGAAGTGGGCGGCCATGGCCGTCGGCGTCACCGCGGTCACCTCGGTCTTCGCCATCGTCCCCCTCGCAGGCAACCCGATCGTCCACCTCGGCGTCGGCGTGGCGAGGCTCCTCGGCGTCGTCGTGGCGACGGCGTTCACCGCCCTGCTCTTCGGCACTCTCGCCCTCGCCGTCGCCGCCGCCACGGGACGCCGGGGCCTTGCCCGGGGCGTCGCCGCGGCGCTCGCGGTGGCGTCCTACCTCGTGAGCTCGCTCGCCGACCTCGTGAGCTTCCTCCGTCCCGTCCGGCCGCTGTCGCCCTGGTACCAGGCGATCGGGGTCGACCCGCTCACGCATGGTTTCTCCTGGCGCCTTCTCATAGTCGTCGGCCTCACCGCCGTGCTCGTCGCGGTCTCTCTCGCCACCTTCGAACGGCGCGACCTCGCCGTCTCGTAGGTCTGACCCGCCCTGCCGGCGCGCCCGCAGGCGCTCGCTCCCCTCGTCCAGCCCCGGTGTCGCTAGAGCCCTTCGGCCCTACCGGAGGCGCGCAGCGACCAGGATCCTTGGAGGACCGGCGTCGTGCGCGGGCGACCGCGACAGGAAGGGTCCCGTGGAGACTGACCAACGTGGCGCAGAGGTGCTGTCGCCCGGCGAGTGCATCGACCTGTTGAGCTGCTGCCGCAGCGTCGGGCACATCGGCTTCGCCTCCAAAGGCCGAGTCGTCATCCTCCCGCTCAACTTCGCCGTGCACCGCGGGGACATAGTCCTCAGAGTCGGCCCCGGGGCCCTGCTCGACTCCCTCTCACGGGGGCGGAACGTGAGCTTCGAGGTCGACGGCATGCCGGCGAGCCGGCTCGACGAGTCGAGCGCCTGGAGCGTGCTCGTGCACGGCGTCGCCGAGACCGTGCGCGACCCGGTAGAGCTCGCCGACGCCACTGCGCTCGGGCTCACCCCGGCGGTCCCCGACGCCGGGCAGGTCTACGTGCGCATCCGCCCCCGGGCGATCTCGGGGCGCCGCTTCGACGTCGCCGGACTCGCCCGCTACGGGCTGCCGCCACCACCGGGGCCCGAGGCGCACCCGCGTCGCCGTCGCGGCCGGTACCCACGCACCGCCTGAGCACCTGGCCCGACGACAGAGCGCCGCGCGCGACCGGTCAGTAGACGGAGACCTCGGAGCCGGTCGGCGCCAGGTCCGCGGCCCAGATCCAGTCGATCGCCGCGTTGCTCAGCCGGACGCAGCCGTGCGAGGCGGGATAAGGCGGAACGGACGGGGAGCCGTGGATTGCATAGCCGGAGTAGAAGTACTTCGGGCGCCACAGCTCTCCGAGTGAGCTCACGACGAGACCGTCGACCTGACGGTAGATCGAGAAGCTGCCGACCGGAGTCCGCGCGACCGCAGTCACGCCCTGGTCGACGTAGACGTAACCACCGCCCGTCGAGGTGTTGAGCGCCGCCACAAGCTTGCCGTTGTCGACCAGCATGAGCAGGTCGGTGCCGAGGTCGATCTCGATCACCCGCCCGGCGGTCGAGCGCGGATGCGGCACCACGCGACGGTCGAGTGCGCCCCGCGTCGCCGGGCCGACCACCCCGTCTCTCGCCAGCCCGGCAGCTTTCTGCAACGCATACACCGCTTGCAGGGTCGTGTAACCGAAGCGACCGTCGGCCGTGCCGAGCCAGTAGCCGAGCGCGCTCAAGCGACGCTGGAGGCTCAGCACCGCAGGCCCGCTGTCGCCGAAGCTGAGGAACCTGGCGGGCGGCGTGGTCGGGGTCGGGGTCGGGGGCGGCGTGGTCGGGGTCGGGGTCGGGGGCGGCGTGGTCGGGG
>JAJYVX010000209.1 GCA_021791795.1 Actinomycetes bacterium
GTCGTTCACCTCCAGCCACCAGAACCCCTTCCCGTCGCTGTCGAAGCGCCACAGCGCGCCGTTGCTCCTGTAGAGCATGTTCAGGTCGCGCACCAGGCGCTGGATGCCTGCGTTCTCCTCATTGCCCAGAAGGTGCCAGGGCAGGGCGCGCTCGTCACTCCACTCCTGCTCGTCTGCCAGCTCCTCGCCCATGAACAGCAGCTTCTTGCCTGGGTGTGCCCACATGTAGGCGTACAGAGCGCGCAGGTTTGCAAGCTTCTGCCAGCGGTCCCCTGGCATCTTGCTCAGCAGGGAGCCCTTGCCGTGCACGACCTCGTCGTGGCTGAGCGGCAGCACGAAGCGCTCCGTGAACGCATAGAGGCCGCGGAAGGTGAGCTCGCCGTAGTGGTACCTGCGGTGCACCGCCTCCCGGGAGAGGTGCTGCAGGGTGTCGTGCATCCAGCCCATGTCCCACTTCATGGAGAAACCCAGCCCCCCTAGAGACGTCGGCTTCGACACACCGGGCCACGCGGTCGACTCCTCGGCGACGGTGACGACACCGGGGAACCGCTCGTGGACCGAGTCGTTGAACTGGCGCAGGAATGCGACCGCGTCGAGGTTCTCGCGCCCTCCGAGGCGATTCGGCACCCAGGCGCCGGGCTTGCGTGAGTAGTCGAGGTAGAGCATGGAGGCAACGGCGTCCACCCTGAGCCCGTCGGCGTGGTAGCGGTCGAGCCAGAACCAGGCGCTCGAGATGAGGAACGAGCGCACCTCGTGGCGGCCGTAGTTGAACTCGTAGCTGCCCCAGTCCGGATGGGTCCGCTGGCGCGGGTCGGCGTGCTCGTAGAGATGCGACCCGTCGAACTCGCCGATGGAGAACTCGTCGGTGGCGAAGTGGGACGGCACCCAGTCGAGGATCACGCCGATGCCGCAAGAGTGCAGGTGGTCGACGAGCCTCATGAATCCCTGTGGCTCGCCGTAGCGGGCGCTCGGAGCGAAGTAGGAGGTCGTCTGGTAGCCCCACGAGCCGTAGTAGGGGTGCTCCATGACAGGGAGCAGCTCGACATGGGTGAAGCCCTGCGAGATCACGTGTTCGGCGAGCGGCTCGGCGATCTCGTCGTAGCTGAGCCAGCCGTGGTCCGCCCTGCGCCGCCAGGAGCCGAGGTGCACCTCGTAGACGGACATCGGCCGGCCCTCGCCTTGGCGTTCGGCCCGCGAGGCGATCCACTCGGCGTCGTGCCACTCGTAGTCGAGCGGGCACAGCACGGACGCGGTGAGCGGCGGTTCCTCTGTCCGGAAGGCGAAGGGATCAGCCTTGTCGCGCGGCCTCCCCGCACGGGGCTCCACGCGTAACTTGTAGAGCTCGCCCGCCGCCATCCCCGGGACGACACCCGCCCAGATGCCAGACGACGCCTGGGCCTCGAGCCGGTCGGTTCCAGGTGTCCACCCGTTGCCGTCGTGGAGCACGGAGATCGCCGCAGCGTTCGGCGCCCAGACGGCGAAACGCGCGCCGCCCTCCACCAGATGGCCTCCCATGTGGTCGTGGAGCTCGAAGTGGCGACCTTCGTTGAACAGGTAGAGGTCCATCTCAGACAGGCCGAGAGTCCCCATGGGACCTGAGGTACCCGAGTCCGTCACCGAGGTACCTCTCCTTTCTTCGAAGCGGTGCCGCCCGTTGTCGGCGCAGAGCCGCCGCGCCGGGCAGACCCCAGTCGCTCGAGCGGCGCGAGCATGATGTCGCGAGGCGCGAGCTCGTCGAGGCGGACGGCGAGGCGCCGGCAGAAGTTCGCGTGCGCCTCCGTCGTGCCCGGCACGTTCTGGGGGTCGTGCTCGCCCCAGAGGTCCTCGATGTTCACGAGGACGAGTCCGGCCGGCGTTCGGCCGAGCTCTTCGAGGACGGCGGCATGAACCGCCTTGGCGTCCGGCGCCGCGGAGGCTCCGAGCCGCTCGACGAGGGCGTCCCGAGCCGCAGCCCGGCTTTCCCGCTCGACGGCAGCACCGGTAGCGTCGAGCATCCCGAGACGGAGGCGGTCGTCGACGTCGGTTCCGTCGAACCAGCCTGCGAACGTAGCCGTGTCGTGCGTGTCCACCGAGGCTACAGACCCGCTCCGCGCCTCGAGGGGCTCACCGGGCCGTGCATCGAGATCGAACACCGCCACATGCATCCCGGCGACGCCGTGGCGCGCCAGCGTCTCCTGCAACTCGGGGTCGACCGTGCCGAGGTCTTCACCGACGAGGGAGGCTCTTGCACGCCACGCCTCGAGCAAGGCGATGGCAAGCAGCTCCTCGGTGCGGTATTGCACATAGGCGCCCTCCCGGGGCGATGCTCCGTTCGGGATCCACCAGAGCCTCTGGAGGCTCATCACGTGGTCAATGCGCAGCGCTCCGGAGTACCTGAGCAGGTTGCGAAGGGCCGCCCGGGTGACCGGGTAGCCCGCAAGGCGTTCGCCCTCGGGATGGAGGGGGCGGAAGCCCCAGTCCTGTCCGCCGGAGAAGAACCGGTCCGGAGGCGCGCCGACCGAGGCGCTCGGCTCTTCCGGGTCGAGCGCGCCTCCACCGGCGAAGCTGCTCGGGAACGCCCACGGGTCGTAGCCACCTGCCTGCGAGCCCACCGGCAGATCGAGGAGCAGCCGCACGCCGCCTGCGCCGCAACTCTTCTCGAGATCGGCGAGTTGGCAGTGCATCGCCCACTGGGCGTAGACGTGCGTGGCCACAGATGCCGGAGACACGTCACGGCCAGCCTCGATGCGACCGGCGGACCAGCTCGTGGGCCAGGCCGACCGGTCGGGCCCGGCCATCTCTGCGGCCGCCCGGTAGGCCGCGTAACGCTCGACGTCGGGTCGCTCGGCGACGAACTCCCGCAGGCTCGCCCGTCGCTTTCCCTCCGCCGCCGCCTCGAGGCGCTCGGCGGCAAGGCGCAGGAGGGGACGGGCGAAGGCGGCGGCACCGGCCACGTCGGCGAACCGGCCGGCGAGCGGCGGGATCCGGAGCCCTTCGAGCACCCCCTCCAGCTCCGGGAGCCGTCGCAGGTCGAGGTACGCCTCGTTCCACCAGAGTCGCGTGAGCGGGGAGTAGGGGCTCGGGCGGACCGAAGGGCGCTCGAGGGCGGAGTAGTCGGCGAGGAGAGGGAGGGTGGCCACGTAGGCACCCCCCAACTCCGCCGCGATGCGGCCGAGACGGCCGAGGTGGCCGAGGTCACCGCAGAACCCCGGCCGGTCATCTTCGAGCCCGTAGGTCGGAGCGAAGAGGCCGAAGGAGGCCTCCGCGAGCGGGAGCGACCGAGACGGCGACGAGATCACGAGCGTGGATCCTCCCCCGCCCTCCGGCCCGTGCTCGATCAGGTGAAACCCGAAGGGAAGGGGCGACCAGCCGGTCCTGTGCCCTCGTGCAGGAGTGTGCCGCAGGGCCTCCGTGGCGTCGGAGCCGTCCTCGAGCACGAGCCTCGAGCTCTCTGCGGGCTCGAGGCCGTGGTCGTCGGGGAGGCGGCCGTCCCAGGCGACCAACACGGGCGCCGGTCTCCCCGGTCGCTCGCCCGACCGGTTGCGCCTCAGGCACTCGTCCGCTCCGAGCGGATCGTTCAGATCCTCCCCGAGCGCCCGCAGCACGCCGACGAGGCTGTCCGGCTCGACCGTCCGCTCACGGCCGGACGAGTCCACGTAGCCGGGCGCGACGCCGCGGGACCGTGCGAGCTCGGCCAGGGCTTTGCGCGATCCGAGCCGCCTCGAGGTCACGGCTGGGTTGCGGCGCGGTCGGTGTCGAACAGCTTTCTCATGCCGAGCAGGGGCAGGTGCACCCAGTCGGGCCGGTTGCCCAGCTCGTAGCGCAGCTCGTAGAGCGCCTTCTCGATCATGTGGGCGTCGAAGTCCACGTCGAGCTCCCCATCGGGCGGAAGAAGTCGTGCCTCGCTCGCAAGCGGGAGGTACCCCTGCAGGAAGGAGACGGAGGCCCAGTACGCCCAGCGGGATCCGGCCTCCTCGTACGCGGTGATCTCCTCTGTGGACTCCCGCTCGACGACGCCGTGGGCGACGAGCTCGTCCACGGCGGCGTATCCGGCGTACTGGTAGGAACGCAGCATGCCTGCCACGTCGCGAAGGGGCGAGCGCTTGAGCCGCCTCTCGCCGAAGCTGCGGGCCGGCTCGCCCTCGAAGTCGACGAAGACGTAGTCGCGGCCCGTGAACAGGACCTGTCCGAGGTGGAGGTCCCCGTGGATGCGCATACGGACGCCGTGGCGCACCTGCAGGACGCCCTGCAGCACCTGCAGGAGCCGGTCCTCGGAGTCGAGGAAGCTCTGCAGCAGAGCCTGCTCGCGGGTCTCGAGGTAGCGCATCCGCTGACGCGCCAGCACGAGGGTGCGGCGGGCGGCGGTCCTGATCGACTGGTAGAGCGACCGCTGGGACATCGGGGTCACCGGCTCGGGAGCAAAGGTCGGTCCGCCGCGGGCTGAGGCGAGCGCCATGTGCAGTTCGGCCGTGCGCCTGCCGAGGAGCTCCGCCGCCGCCAGGGTCTCGGCCATGACCGTCTCGACCTCCGGCGGGCAGTCGCCGGCGCGTACGCCCCCAAGGATGCCGCCCGCAAGGGGCGGCGAGAGCTCGACGCCGTGGGCAGTCGGGCTCACGTGCTCGAGGAAGGCGCTTGCGGTGCGCAGCGTCGCCACCCAGGCGTCCGACTCGTTCGGCACGAACTGGTGCACCACGGTGACAGTGGTCGGCTCGCCGTCTGTCGCGAGCTCGATCGCGCCGAGAAGCGGTGCGACGGAGGCACCGACGGAGGTGAGCAGCCGCCCGAGCTCCAGCTCCGGATGAGGCCCGGTCTCGAGCCGCCGGAGCGTCTTCACGATGCAACGGTTGCCGTCCGGGTCCCCCACGACGATCGACGTGTTCGACTGCTCGGCGCTCGACACCCTCGCCGCAGGCTTTCGGTCCCCGGCGCAGCGGGCGAGGAGCTGCGAGGTGGACGAGACGGTGGATCCGACGAGC
>JAJYVX010000023.1 GCA_021791795.1 Actinomycetes bacterium
TCGGCCCCGACGTCGACACCGCCGGAGTGTTCCGCCACTACAAGGGCAAGGAGGCACCCGAGCGGCGCCGTCACAACTTCAAGGGCCCGCTCGCAGTCACCCCCATGTTCTTGAAGAACAGCCGGCGCATGGAAGCGCTCATCAGCGTCATCTGCCTGGCGCTGCTCATCTCGCCCTCGTCGAGCGAGCCGCCCGCCTCGCCGAGACCCCCCCGCTCCAGGCCCGGATCCTCGATCTTCTCCACGTCGATCCCCGCCAGCCCCGCTGCAAAGCCTCAGGTCATGAGCCCGGAGACAACAGCCCTGCATGTGCTGAAAGCCCGACTAGTCGACGATCGCCAGCTTTCTCGGGGTGAGCCGCCGCACCAGGTAGGCGGCCGAGATTACGGGACGGGCAACCCGTGGCTCGACTCGCTTGTGTATGTTGCCAAGCGTGACCGCACTTTCACCGATCGAGTGAGCACTCCTCTGCAAGAGCGGATGTTCCAGCACCTGTTCTCGCCGCTCAGCGTCGGGCCGGTGGAGTTCCCCAACCGCATCGTCTCGTCCGGCCACGACACGGTCATGGCGCATGAGGGAATGGTCACCGACCAGCTTGTCGCCTACCACGAGGCGAGGGCGCGCGGCGGGACGGGATGCATCATCGTGCAGGTGGCCGGAGTGCACGACAGCGCGCGCTACACGAGCCATGTCCTCATGGCCACCGAAGACGACTGCATTCCGGGTTATCGGCGGCTGGCCGAGGCGGTGAAGCCCCATGGGACGGTTCTCCTCGGCCAGCTGTTCCACCCCGGCCGCGAGGTCATGGAGTCGTCGGATGGGGCCGCGCCCGTGGCGGTGGCGCCCTCTGCCGTGCCGAGTGAGCGCTTCCGGGTCATGCCTCGGCCGCTCCGGCAGTCGGAGATCGAAGAGATAGTTGCGGGCTACGGCCACGCCGCCCGCAGACTTGTGACCGCTGGGCTGGACGGGGTGGAAGTGGTGGCGAGCCACGGCTACCTTCCGGCCCAGTTCTTGAACCCGAACGTCAACAGGCGTGCCGACGACTACGGCGGCTCCCCCGCCGGTCGGCTGCGCTTCCTCCGCGAGGTGCTCTCCACCGTGCGGTCGGCCGTCGGCGAACTTGCCGCGGTGGGGCTCCGGATCTCGCTCGACGAGCGCGACCCGGCGGGGCTCGATGCCGCCACGGCGAGTGACGCGGTCGTGGCGCTCGCCGCCGACGGGTTGGTGGACTACGTCAACGTCACCACCGGGACGTCGGCCACCCTGGCCGGCTCGGACCACATCGTCCCCGAGATGGGGCTCTCGAACGGCTATGTAGCGCCGGCTGCCGCCGCTTTGAAGAAGCAGCTGGCGGTCCCGGTGATCGTCAGCGGGCGGATCAACCAGCCGCAGGAGGCCGAGCGCATCCTGGCATCCGATCAGGCGGATGCCTGCGTGATGACCCGGGCGCTCATCTGCGACCCCACGATGCCGCGGCTGGCGGCCGAAGGACGGATCGACGACATCCGGGCGTGCATCGCCTGCAACCAGGCTTGCATCGGGCACTTCCACCGCGGCTATCCGATCTCGTGCATCCAGCACCCGGAGACCGGCCGGGAACTTCGATTCGGCACCCTCGGCCTCGTTTCGAGAGCAAAGGACGTGTTGGTGGTCGGGGCAGGTCCGGCAGGTATGAAGGCAGCGGCGATCGCGGCCGCCCGCGGGCACAGGGTCCGGCTCTTCGAAGCGACCGGCCGGGTCGGCGGACAGGTCCTCCTTGCGCAGCGGCTCCCGGGACGTGACGAGTTCGGTGGCGCGGCCGACAACCTCATGCGAGAGGTGCGGCAAGCCGGAGTGGACCTCGTGCTCCACCATCCGGTCGATGCGGACTTCCTCGCGCGTGAGGTCGCCGACGCGGTCGTGGTGGCGACCGGGGCCCGCCCTTACCGCCCGCCGCTCGAGGTGCTGGGCGAACCATGGATCGCCGACGCCTGGTCGGTTGTGGCCGAACCTCGCTCGGCGCCGAAGGGGCACGTGGTGGTGATCGACGGCCGTGGAGACTGGATCGGGATCGGTGTCGCCCGCCTGCTCGCCGAGCACGGGCGCCGGGTGACGCTGGCGACGAGTGGCTACGCGCCAGGCGAAGGACTCCAGCAGTACGTGCGGGATGCCCACCTGGCAGCCCTGGCGCGCGAGCGCATCGCGGTCGTGCCGTTGGTGCGGCCCTTCGGGCTCGATGACGACACCGTCTACCTGCAGCACGTCCTCACCGAGGAGCCGGTGTTGTTGGAGTCAGTTCAAGGCGCCGTGCTCGCCTGCGGCCAAGAGCCGGAGGACACGCTCCTCACCGATCTCTTGGACCGGTCCTTGCCGGCCGTCGGCGTGGGTGATTGTCTGGGGCCGCGCACTGTGGAGGAAGCCGTGCTGGAGGGGCTGGTCACCGCCAGCGAGATCTGAGGTCACCCTCCCGTCCGCCTACTCTCGCTGCATGATCAGGTCCGAGGCCCGTTTCGTCGCCCGTTGGGATGTCGGGCAGGTCGACGGCGTCGTGGTGGCGGTCGACGTGCTTCGGGCCTTCACGACCGCGGCCTACGCCTTCGACGCCGGCGCGACGGCGATCTGGCTCGCCGACGGGGTCGAGGAGGCCATCGCGCTCGGCGAGGAGATCCCGGGCGCGCTGGTGATGGGCGAGGAGCGCGGGCGCCGGCCGGCAGGCTTCCACCTGTCCAACTCCCCGGTGGCCGTCGCCGAGGCGGACGTCGCCGGCCGCCAGCTCGTGCAGCGCACGTCGGCCGGAACGAGGGGAGTCCTCGCAGCGACCCGCGCGGACCGCGTCTTCGCCGCCAGCCTGGTGTGCGCCTCGGCGACGGCGACAGCCGTGTCCCGGCTCGGGGAGGCGGCGCCCACCTACCTCGTCACCGGTCGCTTCTCCGACGCGCCCGATGCCGGCCTCGACGACCTACTCACGGCGCAATTGATCGAGCGCGCCCGGCTCGGCCTGGAGTTGGAGGCGGACGCCACGGCCAAAGCCGTCGCGGACTCGCCCGAAGCGGCGCGCACCCTCGCCGTCGGGGAGGGTCACGCGGATCCACGAGACGTCTCCTACGCCACTGCCGTGGATCTGTTCGGCTTCGCCATGGAGGTCGAGCGGGTCGGCAGTCGCCGCAGACTCGTGCGCCGGGACCAGCAACCATGAGCATGCGAGACCGCCGAGGCGATCGGTGGGGAAGATGCCGCCGCCATAGTCGGCAGCTTCGACATGACGTCAGCGACTGTGGTGACACTCCAACGGGAACACGGCCACGGGTCGGTCATGACCCTTCGCGAAGCGCTCGCAGTCGCTCGAGCCCTGTCTCTGCGAGCATCTCGATCACCGCATGGACCGGCTTCTTCGGACCGGTGAGCCGTTTCAGCGCCTCGAAGCCAGCGCTGCCTCGCGGGGGCGCGTCCGTTGTGAGAAGGACCAGTCCGGTGTCGCTCACCTCACGGAGAACGGCCGCCTTGCCGAGAGCCTTCCATAGCGTGTCGGTCCGTTTCAGTCCGGAGCGGTGACTCGTGAAGCTCCCGCTCACGTCGAAGAACCACAGCCGGCCGTTCCGGTCCCGCGCGGCGAAATTCACCTGCACGCCGCCAGGTTGACGCACGTCCGACTCGATCTCGGAGAATCCCGCCGCCTCGATCACCGACCTCGCGATCTCCTTCGCCGCCTTCCCCTCCCGCACGGCCCGCGACTGGAAGTCCTCTTCGGCGCTGGCGGCCGCCGGGATCGCCGGGAGGCTGATCTTGGGCTGGTCCGGGGAG
This sequence comes from Actinomycetes bacterium, assembly GCA_021791795.1. Taxonomy (GTDB): domain Bacteria; phylum Actinomycetota; class Acidimicrobiia; order Acidimicrobiales; family Bog-793; genus JAKATT01. Next base: position 3,780 of record JAJYVX010000023.1, read on the forward strand.
GCGTCTCGCTCGAGCCTCTCGCGCTCGTCCTGCACCCTTGCCTGTGAGAGCTCGATGTAGGGCTCCTCGAGGTCGTAGACGACGAAGTGCCGCCCTGCCCGAACGGCCGCGACCGCAGTCGTCCCGGCTCCGCCGAACGGGTCGAGGACCAGGTCGTCTCGGTATGTGTAGAGCTCGATGAGCCTGGCAGGCAGCTCGACCGGGAACGGAGCGGGATGTCCGACACGTGTCGCGCTCTCCGCGGGGATCTCCCAGATGTCGAGGGTGTTCTCCATGAAGTCGTCGCGCGTCATCGACGACTCCGAGGGCAATCCCGAGAGCGCCCGGGTCTTGGCCGGAAGTGCCCGGTCGAACCGGCCCTTGCTCGCCACGATGACCCGCTCGGTGAGGTCCCGCAGCACCGGGTTGGCCGGGCGCTGGAAGCTCCCCCATGCGCACGAGCCCGAAGCGCCTCTCTGCTTCACCCAGATGATCTCGCCCCGGAGAAGCATGCGAAGATCGTCCTGCAGGATGCCGATCACGTCCGCCGAGAGCGACCGGTACGGCCTCCGGCCGAGGTTCGCCACGTTCACGGCGATGCGGCCCCCCGGCTCCAGCTTGCGCAGGCACTCGGCGAACACGTCGCGCAGCATGTCGAGGTACTCGAGGTAGGTCGCAGGCACGCCGTTCTCGCCGAGAGACTGCTCGTAGTCCTTGCCGGCGAAGTACGGGGGGGAGGTGACGACGAGGGCGACCGAGGAGTCCGGGACCTCGCCCATGTGGCGAGCGTCTCCGACTATCAGCTTGTCGAGTGCCCGGTGCGGCGCGACGGCCGAGTCGGCCGAGAGCTCGGGCGGCGTGAATCGGCGGTAGAAGGCGGTCGCGTCGTGGCTCTCCCGCTTCGACACCCCGAATGCCGAGGTGGAGGTCGCGCGCCGTACCATCGCTCGCCGATCCTAGGTGCGGCGAGACCCACGCCGGCGGAACCCGGTGCCGTGGACGGCCTACGACACCCTGTGACATCCGAGACGTGACAGACCATGTGACGGCTCCCCGTGCGAGGATCTTCCGACAGCCGCAGGCATCGGCTGAGCGTGTGTCGGCGTCTCATCGACTCAGCACCTGAAGAGCAGCACCTGAACAGTCGTAGCCGCGCCGGCGGCGAGGGACGGAGGGGAAGCTTGAGCACGACGACACTGTCCGACAGCGAGCACCGGGCTGCCGCCGACAGCGAGTGGGCAGTCGCGACACATGCGCTGACCAAGCGCTTCGGGCCGAACGTCGCGGTGAACAACGTGGAGCTCCGCGTTCCGAGAGGGTGTGCCTTCGGCTACCTGGGGCCGAACGGCGCAGGCAAGACGACGCTCATCCGGGTGCTGCTCGGGCTCACTCATGCCGACTCCGGCACGATGTCACTGCTCGGTTACGAGGTCCCGAGGCACCGCGACAGGGCGCTCGCCCGCGTGGGCGCGATAGTCGACGAGCCCCGCTTCCATGCGCATCTGACCGGGCGGCAGAACCTCGAGCTGCTCGCGTCCCACAGGGAGACCGCGGCCTCGGACCGGATAGGCCCGGCGCTCGAGCGGGTCGGCATGACTCAGCGCGCCGACGACAAGGTGTCCAAGTACTCGATGGGGATGCGCCAGCGCCTGGGTGTGGCGGCCTGCCTCCTCGGGGACCCGGAGCTCCTCATCCTGGACGAGCCGATGAACGGCCTCGACCCTGCCGGGATCCACGACATGAGAACGATGATCTTCGCGCTCGTGGCTGAAGGGCGAACGGTCGTCCTGTCTTCGCACCTGCTCGACGAGGTCGAGCGGACGTGCGACGCGCTCGCCATCGTGGACCGGGGCAGCGTCGTCCGTCAGGGACCGATCTCCGAGCTGCTGGCCAGCGCTTCGGTGTTCCTCCAGGTCGAGTGCTCCGACGTCGAGAGAGCAACCGCTCTGCTCAGCACCGGCAACCTCGGCCTTCGCGTCGAGTCCGGAGCGGCCGGGCTCGGCGTCGTCCTTCCTCCCGGAGCGGGACGCGACCTCATCGCCGAGGTTGCCCGCCTGCTCGTCGTCAACGGGGTCGAGCTCTACAAGCTGCAACCGGTGCAGACCTCGCTCGAGTCGTGGTTCCTCGAAGTCACGAGCCGTCTTGGAGAGACGAAGTGACGACTCTTCCGGAGACGACGCTGCCGCGGCCGACGATCGCGCCGGGTGCACCGCATGACCATCGGGGCTCCTCGGTGCCGACCGGGGCCATGATCGCCCAGCGCTTCCTCGAGCTGAGAAGACGGCGCGGGTTGATGATCGTGCTCGCCGTCGTGACGATCGGCTTGCCGTCGGTCTTCCTCGTCGTCCGGCTGTTGGCGCACGCCTTCGATCCGAAGAGCTACGGGCCGGCAGGCGGTTTCGCCATCTTCACCGGCCTCGTCGCCGGCGTGCTCTACATATTCGGGTTCATCGTCGCGGCCGCCCTGGGGTGCACCGCCGGCTCGGTCGACTTCCAGGAGGGTGTCTTCCGGCATCTCGTCGTGACCGGCCGCTCCCGGGTGGCCATCTATCTCGCCCGGATCCCGGCAGGGCTCGGGATCATCGTCCCGCTCGTGGCGATCGGCTACGCGGTCGTGTGCGTGGTCTGCTCTGTCGCCGCGCCGACGGTGCTCAACTACAACGGGGCGAACGTCCCGGTGGGGCTCTCCCGCCCGGCTCTCGTGGCCTGGGCAGGGGCGCACTACGCCGAGGTCGACTGCAACTTCGCCCCGAGTGCGCTCGGACTGGCCGGTCCGGGGGCGAAGAAGGCGGCGCACGTCCCGATCCCCTGCGGTCCCACAGGCAAGATCGACCTCAATGCCCTACCGAGCGGCGTGCCCCACCCGACGGTCGCTCAGATGAGGACCGCGGCCATGCGGGCAGCCAGCCAGGACTACTCGGACTACCACAGGCAGTTCCTGTCGCCGCCGGTCGGACTGATGGTGGACGCGGGCCTCTGGATCGAGCTCGAGGCTGCGATCGGGTTCGTGGTAGGTCTCGGGCTCGGCTCTCTCATCGGTCAACGGACCATCTCCGTCATCCTCATGATCGTGCTCGAGGTGATCCTGACGCCCCTCTTCCTCCGGGCACACATCCCGCATCTGATCAATCTCCAGCGGTCGGTCGTGGGCGTCGCGACGGACCACCTGCGGCCGAGCGCCATGCCGGTCGCCATGGGCGGCGGCGGACCCGGGCAGTCACCCATCATCTCCGAGACGCGCCTCGAGGCGATCCTCGTCGTCATCGCCTGGCTCGTCGTCTGGACAGCGCTCGGCGCCTGGAGGATGGCAACCCGGGACACGTGAGCCCCGGTGGTCGACGCGCCGCCCGTCCTTGGGCGGGGCACCCGGCCGAGCAGTCAGCCGTCGGCTCTCAGCCCGTCGCAGACGACCCCGATCATGCGGTCGCAGGCTGCCTCGTCGAGGTTGGCTTGCGAGGCGGCGTTGCACGTACCCATGACGAGACCGATGACGTCCTTCACGGTCACGTCGGCGCGGACGTCACCAGCATCCCTGGCGCGCTCGAGCAGGTGCTCGATCCCGCCTTCGAGCTCGCCCACGAGGTCGGCGCACTGCGACTTGATGTCGATCCCAGCGACGAGCAGGGCGTCGAACAGGTCGCGTTTCAGCGCCGCCTGACGGGCGAAGCGATAGAGGAAGTCGAAGAAGACCCTGCCGGGCTCGTCCGACGTCGCGGCGTCGGTGGCCGCATGGACGAAGCTCTCGAGCCGGCTAACGACCACGGCCTCGAAGAGGGCTTCTTTCGTCGGGAAGTGCCGGTAGAGAGTGCCGACGCCTACGCCGGCGGCCGCGGCGATCTCGTCGATCGGCACGCTCACTCCCTTGGCGGCGAACACCTTCTCAGCCGCCTCGAGCAGGCGGGCGCGATTGCGGGCCGCGTCTGCCCGCAAAGGGCGCGCTCCGTGGGATGCAGCGGCTCCGGTGCGCGTGTGGGTGTCTGCCTCGGAGCTCACTTCATCCAATCTTGCCGCCGCCGGACGGGTTGACAAGCGGAACGATCGTTCCGTATAGTGTCGCAGGAAGCGGAACCACCGCTCCGATTGTACCAGAGCCCCTCTTCACCTGGCCCGCCAGCTCTCCTTCGCGCGCCCGGCGTCGCGGGTTCGACCTGTGGAGGTGTGGAGATGAGCGTGATGGAGGCATCACCGGCAGCTGTCGCCGGAGGCGAGGCACCGGCAGAAGTCGACGTGGAGGATCGCCGGCGGTGGTGGGCTCTCGTCGTGATCGCGACTGCTCAGTTGATGATCGTGCTCGACGCGTCGGTGGTCATAGTGGCCCTTCCCTCTGCTCAGCACGCGCTCCACATCTCCCTCGCGAACCGGCAGTGGGTGATGAGTGCCTACACGCTTGCCTTCGGCAGCCTGCTCCTCCTCGGCGGGCGCATCGCCGACTTCTTCGGCAGGCGGCGCATCTTCGTGACAGGCCTGCTCGGCTTCGGTGCGTCCTCGGCGCTCGGCGGCCTTGCGCAGAGCTCGGCCATGCTCTTCGGTGCCCGCGCCTTGCAAGGGGCCTTCGCCGCCCTGATGGCGCCCGCCGCGCTGTCGCTTCTCACTCTCACCTTCACCGAGGCGCGGGAGCGTGCCCGGGCCTTCGGTGTCTACGGCGCGGTCGCAGGAAGCGGCGCCGCCCTCGGCCTCGTGCTCGGCGGCACGCTCACCCAGGTTGCCTCCTGGCGGTGGACCCTGCTCATCAATGCCCCGATAGCGCTCGCAGCCGCTTTCGCCGCCTGGCGCGTCCTCGGCGAGTGGCGCGGTACGGGACGTCGGGGTGGCTACGACCTGCTCGGTGCCACGACGGCGACCGGTGGCCTGTTCCTCCTCGTGTACGGCTTCACGACGGCGAGCACGCACGGCTGGGCTTCGGCGCTCACACTCGTGCTGCTCGGGGCGTCTGCCGCCCTCCTGGCACTGTTCGTCGCCATCGAGCTGCGCGCGGAGCACCCGCTCCTGCCGCTCCGGGTCGTCCTCGAGCGAAACAGGGGCGGTGCCTACCTCGCCTCCTTCCTCGTCGGGATCGGGCTGCTCGGCACGTTCTTGTTCCTCACGTACTTCCTGCAGGGGACGCTGCACTATTCGGCGCTCCGGACAGGTTTTGCCTTCCTGCCCTTCTCCGGCGGGATCATCGCCGGAGCTGGCCTCGCAAGCCGGTTCCTGCCCCGGACCGGGCCCCGCCGGCTGATGGGCGTCGGGCTCCTCCTCGCGGCTGCCGGCCTCTTCTGGTTCACACGCCTCACGGTGGACGCGTCCTATTTGACCAGCCTCCTTCCTGCCGAGGTCATCGTCAGCCTCGGGATGGGCCTCGCCTTCGTGCCCATGAGCAGCACCGCCCTCGTTCGCATCGACCAGCACTCCGCAGGAGTGGCGGCCGCCCTCGTCAATGCCACGCAGCAGGTGGGCGGGGCCCTCGGCATCGCCTTGCTCAACACCGTCGCCGCCTCGGCGGCGACGAGCTACCTGGCCACGCGACAGCCCCTGCCCTCGGTCCTGGCTCGTGCGGCCGTCCACGGGTACAGCGTCGGCTTCAGCGTGAGCGCCTTGCTGCTCTGTGCAGCCGTGGCAGCGGCGGTGCTGCTCATCCGTGCGTCGGCGAGCGAGGTGTCGGCCGCGCAGACCGTCGAGCTTGGTGCAGACGGCCGTTAGGAGCCTGGTCCTTCCTGAAGCCCGAGAATGCTGACAGCGAGATCGCCCAGACGTCGTGGCTGCGCCAAGACGACGCCTTGCTCGCCGGCATGCTCTGCTTCTAACCGGTCGACACGTGGTCGGTGGTCGGTCTCGTGCGTCACCTTGTAGCCGAGATGACTCAGCCGGCCCTCTCCTCGCGCACTGGGAGCAGTCCTCCGCCGGCGCACACGACGAGTGTCAGCCCGGCTTCGTCACGTCGGCCACCTGTGCGTCGAGAACGCGGAGAAGCTCTGCGGCATCGACGTGGAAGTTCGCACCCCGCGCCCCCGCGCCTATGGCCACGACCCCCGCACTCGCGACGGCTGCGTCGGCGACGACGGGCCACGGGGTGGCCGAGCCGAACGGCGTGATGGCGCCGCGGTCGTACCCGGTCGCCTCCTTCGCCTCGTCCTTGTCGGGGAGCGCCAGCCGGCGCGTCCCGAGCACCGCCCGGAGCTTCGGCCAATCGATCTGGCGACCGCCCGGCACCAGCACGAACACGTAGTCGTTCCCGCCGCGGCGAACGACGATCGTCCGCAGGAGCCGGCCCAGGTCGATGCCCTGCAAGCGAGCGCTCTCCTCTGGGCTCGAGGGGACATCGGTCTGGATCATGCGGTGTTCGAGCCCCGACTCCTCGAGGCTGCGCACGGCAGGGGTGTCAAGACCCATCGCCGCCACCCTACGGCTCGGAGGCGCGGCGCGCCGAAGAGATCAGTTGCTCACACGGCTGTGCGCCGAGGCTCGCCTTGCGGCCGGCCGCACGGGAGAGTGAGGGTGACCGGCCAAGTTTCGCTCGTGGCCGGCAGGGACTATCGTTACGTCGTTCCTGCCGGCGGGCCTCCGCTTGCAGGAGCCGCACACGTCAGCGAAGACCGGTGAGATCCCGGCGCTGTCCCGCAACGGTACTGCCTGCTCCGGCGGGCGAGCCCGGACGCCTGAACGTGGGTGAACACGGAACCAGACCCTCGGAGGAAGGGCGGTTCGTTGGACGCCTTCACGGTGTCGCAGCGGGCGCACTTCGTCCTCCGCGAACCGATGGAGGATGACCATGTCAACAAGACGCTGGCAGCCGCGGCTGCTTCGTGCCCTCGTGCTACTGCCTCTCGTGGCACTGTTGGGCTGCTCCGCCAGCCCTGGATCGCCTGCGGCTGCGCCGGCGCATCACGCGCCGAGTCGCGCCTTTCCTGTCACGGTTCGGGCCGCGAACGGTGCGGTCACGATCCACTCGCGTCCTACGGCGATCATCTCGCTGTCACCGGCGGCGACCGAGATGCTCTATGCGATCGGCGCAGGGCGCCAGATCAAGGCGGTCGACGAATTCTCGAACTACCCGCCAGGGGCACCGAGGACCAAGCTCGACGGGCTCGAACCCAACATCGAGGCGATCGCTTCCTACAAGCCCGATCTCGTCGTCGTCTCCGACGATCCGCCTTCGCTCAACCGTCAGCTCGGCGCGCTCGGCATCCCGGTGCTGTACCAACCGGCGCCGGCGAACCTGGCACAGGACTATGCGGAGTACGCACAGCTCGGCGCCGTGACCGGTGACGCTGCCGGGGCAGCGGCCGAGGTCTCACACCTGAAGTCCCGGATCGCCCAGGTAGTCGACGGCGTGCCGAAGGCGGACCGCCACGGCACCTACTACTTCGAGATCGGAGTGGACCCCTACTACTCCGAGACCGGCTCGACCTTCGTGGGCGACCTTCTCGGGCTGCTCGGGCTGCACTCGATCGCCGATGCCGCCACAGGGGCTGCGGCGTCTGGTGGCTACCCGCCGCTCAGCGCCGAGTTCATCCTCAAGGCCAATCCCGACTACATATTCCTGGCCGACACTCTCTGCTGCCACCAATCGGCGACGACGGTTGCCGCCCGGCCGGGCTGGTCGGTCATGTCGGCCGTGCGGGACCACCGTGTCGTCGGGCTCAACGACGACGTCGCCTCGCGCTGGGGCCCGCGCATCGTGATCCTTCTCGCCGACGTCGCCGATGCCCTGAAAGAGCACCCGGTCCCGGCGTCATGACCTCTGTCCCGCGCCTGCCGATCTGGGTCGCGTGGGTGATCGCCGGTGGGGCGCTCCTCGCGGCACTCGTAGTCGGTGTCCTCGTGGGACCTGTCTCCATCAGCCCCGTCGCCGTGGGGGAGTCGCTTCTCGCTCACCTGCCGCTCCTCCACCTGCATCCTCACGTCCCGGTGATCGACCAGGCGATCGTCTGGCAGTTGCGGGCGCCCCGCGTCGTCCTCGCCGCCCTCGTCGGAGCCATGCTCGCAGGAGGTGGTGCGTCTTACCAAGGGGTCTTCCGCAACCCGCTGGCCGATCCCTACCTCCTCGGTGTGGCAGCGGGAGCAGGCCTCGGCGCGACGATCGTGATCGACGCCGGGTCGTTCAGCTCGCTCGCTCTGCCAGGGGCGGCCTTCGCCGGAGCGGTACTGGCGGTAGCCATGACGTACTCGCTCGGCGCGCTCGGTGGACGGGCGTCGGAAGGTGCACCGGGCACTTCGGGCAGGGTGGTGATCCTTGCCGGCGTGGCTGTGGCGGCCCTCTTGACCGCGCTCCAGACCTACCTCCAGCAGAGGCACACCCAGCAGATCCAGAACATCTACGACTGGTTGCTCGGCAGCTTCTCGGCGGCGACGTGGTCGGACGTCACGCTCGTGTTGCCTTACATCGCCGTCGCTGTCGTAGTGCTGTCACTTCACCGCCGGTACCTCGACGTGATGCGGGTGGGGGAGGACGAGGCGGGTGCCCTCGGCGTCCACGTCGCCCGGACGCGGTTCGTCATCGTCGCGGCGGCCACCTTGGGTACAGCTGCTGCGGTCTCGGTGAGCGGCCTGATCGGCTTCGTTGGGATCATCATCCCCCACCTCGTGCGCTTGCTTACGCGGTCGAGCTACCGGGTCATCCTCCCGCTCTCCATGATCGGCGGGGCGGCCTTCCTCGTTCTTGCCGACGTTGCCGCCCGTACGGTCGAGTCGCCCACCGAGCTCCCGATCGGGGTCGTCACGGCGTTCGTCGGGGCTCCTTTCTTCCTTCTCGTCCTGCGGTCCCGGCGCGCGCAGCACTCCGCCCTGTGATCGCGCTCGAGCATCTCGGCGTCAGCTTCGGCGAGAAGGTCGTTCTCGACGACGTCTCGCTGGCGGTGTCGCCGGGCGAGTGGGTGGCCATCATCGGGCCCAATGGCGCCGGGAAGACGACCCTGCTCAGAGCGATCGCACAGCTGCAGCCGCACAGCGGCACCGTGGCCGTGGCCGGGCGGTCGATGCGGAGCCTGTCGCACCGCGAGCGGGCTCGCCTCGTCGCCTACCTGCCGCAGAGCCCCGAGTTGCCGGAGAACATGACGGTCGAGGAATACGTCCTGCTGGGCAGGACGCCTCACATCGGTTACTTCGCCTCGGAGTCCCGCACGGATCTCACCCGGTCGGCCGAGGCGATCGATCTGCTCCAGCTGGCCGCGATGGCACGCCGGCGCCTCTCGACGCTTTCCGGCGGTGAGTTGCAGAGGGTGCTCCTCGCCCGCGTGCTGGCCCAAGAGGCGCCCGTGCTGCTCCTGGACGAGCCGACGAGCGCACTCGACCTCGGCAGGCGCGTCGACGCCCTCGATCTCCTCGAGAAGGTGCGCTCCGACCGTGACCTCACCATCCTCGCCGCCATCCACGACCTCACCCTGGCGGCCGAGTTCGCCACCCGGGTCGTCCTCTTGTCTGGTACAGGGATCGTCGCCTCAGGTGACCCGAGGGACGTGTTCAACGAGGCGACCCTCTCGGCGAGCTTCGGTGGAGCCGTCCGGGTCATCGTCACCGAAGACGGTGATCTTGTCGTGGCGCCTCGCTCGCGGCGTCACGACGCGCGCGCGTAGCCGAGGCGAGCACCTGCCGTGGACGAAGATGTCGCCCCGCCTGTCGTGGGTGATCGCGACAGGACTCTCCTGCTTGAACCGCGCGCCGGCCGTCACTCGGACGAGCCGCCGGCTGCTGGTGCTGCGGGAGCCCTGCGAGTACGCGTCTGCCGTGACGGCACGAAGGCTCGGAGTCCCGTCTGCCACGGTCGCGATCTCGTTCGCCGCCGCGGAGTGGACCGTGCTCGATCTCGTTGCCGACCTGCTCGAGGAGCGGGAGGCAGGAACGGCGGATGCGATCCGGGCGGCGCCTTTCGTGACGCGGTTTCCCGCATCGCTCGACCCGTCGCCGTTCCGCGACACCCGGCGCTGGCGCGAGCACGTTCTGCCGGCGAGTCCCGACTCGATGCCGGACTTCTGGCGGGGAAGAGCAGGACCGTTCGTGTACTTGACCTTCGGGTCGCGCATGGCCGGCCGGCCCGGGGCGGCCGGTCTCTTCCGATCCGCCGTGACGGCGGTGGCCCCCCTCGGCGTGCAAGCGCTGTTGACGGTGGGGCCGTCGACGGACCCGCGAGAGCTCGCGCCCTTCCCCGAGAACGTGCACGTCGAGACGTGGGTGGATCAGGACCGCGTCCTTCCGCACTCGGCGCTCGTCGTCTGCCACGGCGGCTCCGGCACAACCTACGCCGCACTGGCGCACGGCGTGCCGGTCGGTTTCGTGCCGATGTTCGCCGATCAGCCCGCCAACGCCGCAGCCGTGTCGCAGGCGTGCGCCGGGCGGGTGTTGCGACCGGAGGACCTCGGTCCTAAGGCGCAGGGCCTCGACCCTTCGAGCGTCACGGCCGACGAGCTGAGAGACCTCGTCGAGACGATGCTCGACGAGTCTTCCTATCGGGCGGGTGCGCTCGCTCTCGCGACCGAGATGGCTGCCCAGCCGACGATAGGAGATGTGCTCGGGACACTGGCGTCAAGATGTCGAGACCCACCGGCCGGTAGATCGGTTTCGTCGAGCGGTATGTGCACTGGTCGGTGAGGCAGAACGTGCCTGCCTTGGTCGTCTCCACCTTGCCCGAGGGGAGAGTCGGGTGGCCGACGCTCCTTTCTCGGGCGCTTCTGTAGGTCGAGGACGAGCGGGGGGCCGGCGCTTCTGAAGTGCGCGCTCCGGCTCCAATGACAGCTCGGCAACGGGCCCGGCTGCTCTCCTCCGGCGAACACGTCAAGGCTACGCCGGTGCGCGGCCGCGGCGAGCGCACTCGGGAAGGGGCCGAAGACGAGGTCGATTCTCTCTCCCTCGACGGCGCCGCTCCTCGAGTACCAAGGGCTCTTCGGGTTCTCCGTGTGGGCATCCGCACAGTTGCCCTGCCGGTACCTGAGCGGCGTGTACTCGAGGTAGCACCAGACCGCATTCGCCCACCTCCACCGGTGCGCCGGGGAGAGCCCACACGGCGCGGCCCTGAGTCTCTAGCGACGTTCTGCTCCGAGGCCGCGCACGTCACCCTCCTCGTCGCACCAGGTGGTGATCGTGACGAACCCGGAGGCGGCGAGCACCGGGGCGAGTCGGGTGGCCTGATCGCCCCCGATCTCGGTGAGGAGGAAGCCGCCGGAGTGGAGCAACCGGGCCGCACCAACAACGAGACGGCGCAGGACTCCGAGTCCTCCTTGTCCGCCGTCGATGGCGAGTCGGGGTTCGTAGCGGAGCACGTCGGAGGGGAGGAAGGCCATCTGGTCGGTCGGGACGTAGGGCGTCACGGCCGTGACGACGTCGAAGGAGCCACTGCGCAGCCCTCGATCGAGGTCGGCAACGAGGGCTGCGACACCGTTGCGGCGGGCGCAGGCGACGGCGCAGCGGTCGATGTCGGTGGCGGCGAGCGCTGCCGAAGGCGCCGCCGACCTCAGATACGCCGCGACCGCCCCCGAACCGGTGCAGATGTCGGCGGCTGCACCGCCGTCCGGGAGCAGTGCGGCGGCACGGAGCGCCAACTCCTCCGTTTGGCCTCGTGGCACATAGACGCCTCGGTCCACCCGGATGGGGATGCCGGCGAACCTCACCTCACCGGTGATCCACGCCAACGGCTCCCCCGACTCGCGCCTCGCGACGAAGGCGAGCAGCGTCGCCCGGTCGGGGGCGGAGGCGAGCAGTTCGTCGGCCTCCTCCTCGGCGGCCACGCAGCCGGCGACGACGAGTCGCCCGGCCACCTCGCGTCGGACACCGGCGGAGAACATCGCACCGAGGCCTCAGGAGCCGCCGTAGCGCGCCCGCGCCGCCATGGCGCGCTCGAGCATCGTCTGGCGTTCGAGGAGGAGGGCACGTACGACGGGGCCGGTGTCGTCGCGTGCCAGAGCGGTCCGCGTGGCGACGAGCGTCCCCGAGTCGCCGACGAGGAGTGGGAAGAGCGCGGCGCCGAGGCGCTCGGCGCGGCGGCGTGGCATTTGGCGCAGCAGCGGCAGCACTTCGTCGAAGAAGCGGTCGTGGAGGCTCCCGGCGAGATCCTCCTGCCCGGCCACCCAGATCCCCTCCGCGTGAGCCTCGGCCACGCGAAGCGGAAGGCTGACGTCGAGCGCGGAGCCCCAGGCTGCCAACTTCGCCGTGACATCGGGCTGCATGGCCCTACAGGTGATCCCTGTCAGCGCCCCGCCGACGGGATCCTCGGCCGCGAAAGCGGAAAGGTCCTCTTGAGTGGCGAGGCCCCGGGCAGCGAGCGTACGAAGTGCCTGGCGTCTCACGTCGAGGTGAGCCTGCGAGTGCGGCAGTGAGCCGTCGATCCACCGCCGCAGCTCTGCCACCTGCTCGGGTGTCTCGGCAGCGGAGGCAAACGATTCGGCAAGGTCGCGCCACGTCCTCGAGGAGGGCTCGCACGTCCGCAACCTGATGCCGCACGACGAGGCGAGGAGCTCTCTCGAGCCGCTCCGGGCGGCCCCGGGCAGGTACTCGTCTATGGCGGCGATGGCCCGTCTTGCGAGGTGCCGGGCCCCGAGTGGCACACCCCCCTCGGTGAACCGCCTGCTCAGGATCCGGACGAAGTGATCCGGCCCGAGCTCGCCGAAAAGGGTCATGTCCCACAAGGTGTTCCAGCAGACGGACTCGGTCAGCTCGGAATCGAGGCGGACGGCGCAAGCTTCGAGGGCTGCGAGCGTCGCCGCATCGAAACGCAGCCGGGCGTACGTCTCATCTTCTGCGTTCACCACCACGGCGTCGCACGAAGCAACCCCTAGAGGGGCGGCCAACTCGGTCCGCCCTCCCCTCACCTCGGTGGCCACGGTGGCGGCGCGCCTCAGCCGTCCACCGTCGAGTTGGTAGAGGCCGACGGTCAGCCGATGCGTACGGAGGGGCTGGGGGATGCCGGCAACGGCCGGCGCCTCCTGCAGGACGGCGAGGCCCGCGATCGCCCCGTCCGCAGCCGCTGCGATCTCTGCCTGCAACACGTTCGCGCCGGGCGTCATGAGCCAGTCGTGGGACCACCTGGTGAGATCGGTCCCCGCAGTTTCCGACCAGCACGCGACTATGTCTGACGAAGTTGCCGGCGTGTCGGCGAACCGGTCGAGATAGTTGCGCAGACCGTCTCTCAAGGCATCTCCGCCTATGAGCACGCCGAGCTGGCGCACGGCGCTCGCGCCCTTGCAGTACATGACGGCACTGGGCCTCGCCATCGCCTCGGCTGCCGTCTCGACCGGTGACGCCACCGGCTCTGTGGTCGGCAAGCGATCGGCGGCGTAGGCGCGCTCCTTCTCCTCTATGGCAAAGCCGGCCCACGCTGCGTGCATGCCGACCGCGTGCTCTCCCGCCTCGTAGCTCGCCCACGTGGCGAGCGCCTCGGCCAGCCACAGGTCGTCCCACCACCGGCAGTCGGCGACGCAACCGAACCAGAGGTGCGCCACCTCGTGCGCGACGATCATCGCCACGAAGTCGTCCTCCGGGTCGCTGACGCGGTGGAAGATGACCTCGTTCAGCCCCATCAGGGCGGGGACGAGAACGGCAAGCGGCGACAGCCCCGGGACAAAGACCATGTCGAGGCGGTCGTAGGGACAGGGCACCTGGAAGAGACGTGCGTAGTAGCCGATCGCTCGTTCGGCGAGATCGGCGAGCCTCTCTGGCTGGGCACCGGAGGCGATGGAACGGCGGCAGAGAACCCGCAGGCCGGGGAGATCCTTCGACGGCGGGCGTTCGAGGACCGTCGCGTAGGATCCGGCGACGACCAGTAGCTCCTGCGGTTTCATGCGCGCTATCGCGTCGAGCTCGAACGCGGTGCCGCCGTCGGGCCGCAGGCGGCTCGCTGCCGCCGTGTGGGAAACCGGCACCCAGCCTGCCGGGAGGATCAAGGAGATCCGGAACGAGCCGGCGAGATCCGGCTGGTCGAAGCAACAGAAGATCCGCGACGCGTCGGTCGGGTAGGCGTATGCCATCACGTACGCCGCCTCGTCCGCAGAGTCGATCTCCCGCGAGAACGCGGCTCCCCCGCTCTCGTACACGTGCTCCGACTCGACGGTGAGCAAATTCTCGGGGCGAAGGCTCTGGAGCTTGATCCGCCCGTCCGTGTGGAAGACGGCGGGATCGAGTGCTTCGCCGTTGAAGTCCAGCGCACGGATCGACGCCGCGTCCAACTGGGCGAAGGTGTCCGCACCGTCCGCGAAGGCGGAGAACCGGACCTCGGAGAGTGAGCGAACCCGTGAGGGTTGCGTGAAGTCCAGCGTGACGGTGTACGCGATCGAATGGAGAAGGTCTGATCGCGCCTCGGCCTCGGCGCGGGAGCACTCTCTCGGCATGGCAGGAACTTAGACGCTGGCGAGCGCGGTTCTCGCAGAGTGAGATGTTTTGTTACGGATCAGCTACGTCGCCGACGCTCATGTGACGCGTCCATCGATGTCGTGACAAGGAGACGATTTCCGTTGACCTGCGGGTGCTGCGGCGTCCATCATCTCCGGCTGCGTGGCCCAAGAGGGGGGCCACGGCCATTGCACGTAGAGCGAGCCATGAGCCGCCAGACCGCGACAAGGCTGCAGCGACGGGTAATCGCCGGAAGGCGGATGTCGCAGCAGCCCTCGCCGGAGGTCCACTGCCATGAAAAGCCCATTCCGTCTTGCCCGCGTTCCCGTTGCACTCGCTGCGGGCATCGTGACCGCAGCTCTCACGTTCTCGACGTTCGCGCCACAGGCCAGCGCGGAGGTCGTTCGCTCACCACTCATGAGCTCGGCGCTCTCCTCGTGCCAGACGTACGCTCCGAGCCAGGCGCCACACGTGTTCTGGGTGCACTTCAAACAGGCGGTATATGCGCACCGCGACATACCGAAGACGTTCTGGCGCTCGCGCACCTACCGCAGGGACGTGGCGCGGATCGTCTGTTACGAGAGCACATTCAACCTCCACGCAGAGAACCCGGCCGGGTACTACGGATGGTTCCAGATGAGCCGGCCGCTCGTCTCGAGCGAGGGCGTGAGCTTCCCGCACTACTGGAGCGGATCGCACTGGGACCCTTCGGGCTGGTACCAGGTGACGGCCGGCGCCCGCTACATTTGCAGCCGCTACCGCAACCCGGCGACCGCTTGGCGGCACGAGGTCGACTACGGGTGGTACTGAGCGAACTGAAGCGAATAGCCGGTGGCCGGCGCCACTCGCCGTCCGCCGACCGGAGCTGCTCGCCGTCCTGCGTGCCCTAGCTGCGCCCGGCTAGGGGCGCCGACACTACGTTGCTCGCGATGCTGGTGCGCGAGAGGCGATGTGTCACCGGGCTCCTCGGCGGGCCCGGACGATGACGGCACTGCGGCTCGTCCTTCTTGCCGTCGCCGTCGCCGGCGCGGTGTTGCGCCCGTACAGCCTGCCCTCCTTCGTCGCGCCGGTCGTCTGCAGCCTCATCGCCATAGCTACCGGTGCGACGACGCTCCACGGCGCGGGCCACGACCTGCGGCCGCTCGTCGACCCGCTCGCGTTCCTCCTCGCCGCGATCCCCCTCGCCGTGCTGCTCGACCGGCTCGGTTACTTCGAGGAGCTCGCTTCGACGCTCGCCGGGCGCAGCCGCATCGTTGGCGGCATGTGGGTGCTCGCCGCCGCCACTGTCGCCGTGCTCAACCTCGACGCGGCCGTCGTCCTGCTCACGCCTCTCTACGTACGGGTGGCCAACCGTAAGGGGCTCTCGCCACGCTTCCTCGGCTTCCAACCGGTCATTCTCGCCCTGCTCGCGTCCTCGTTCCTACCGGTGTCGAACCTGACCAACCTCATCGCGGTCGCCCGCTACGGGGTCGGTCCACTGAGTTTCTTCGAGCATCTCGGGGTGCCCGGCCTCGTCGCCTGCGCCGTCGGGTTCCTCTGCTACCGCGCCTCGGCAAGCGTGGCCGACGGAAGGGTTCTTGTCAGTCCCCCCGGTATGCCAAGCGCGGCGGTCCTGCTCTCCCCTGCCGCCGGTTGCCCGCCCACGCCTCAGCGGAGCAGAAAGAGCGCGCTCCTGATCGGCTCGGTCGTCGTGGCTCTCGTCCTCGTGGGCTTTGTCGTAGGGCCGTCGTTCGGCGTGAGCGAGTGGGAGATCGCGCTCGCGGCAGATGTGGTGCTCATGGCCGTCGTGCGGCAGGTGCCCTTTCGCCGTATCCCCTGGGGCACGGCACTCGTGGCAGCCGGGCTCGGAGTGCTGGCAGGCGCGGCCGTCGAGGGTCTCCCGCTCGCCGCGCTCTTCCACGGGTCCGGGCCGGTCGCCGAGCTTCGCATCGCGGCAGCGACTGCGGCCGGGGCGAACGTCGCCAACAACCTGCCGGCACTGCTCGTGGCGCTTCCCTTTGCGGGCTCTGCACACGGATGTGCGCTCTGGCCGACCCTGCTCGGCGTCAACCTCGGGCCGAGCCTCCTCGTCACCGGCTCACTCGCGAGCCTCTTGTGGGCCGAGTCGATGCGCAACCTCGGCTGTCCTGTGCACGCCCGGCAGTTCTTCCGCGTGGGGCTGCGCGTCGGTCTTCCTGCGACCGCCGCCGCCCTCGCCGCTCTCCTCCTCCTCGCGCCAGCGTTTCGGTGCTGAGACTTCAGCCCAGCCTGGCTCTGAGCCCGATGAGGGCTTCGTCGGGAACTGCGAGGTCGCCGGTCCCGAGCCCGACCTGCAGGTCGGGCTTGAAGCTGCCGTGGAAGTCCGAGCCGCCCGTGGCGACGAGGTCGAAGCGTCCCGCCAGGGCCGAGAGGCCGGCTCTGTCCTCCGGGCTGTAACGGCCGTAGAAGGCCTCAATCCCGGCGAGGCCGGCGTCACGCAGCTCGCCGACGACGCTCTCGAGCGCGGCAGGCTCGAGCCCGAGGGAGTGCGGGTGGGCGAGCGAGACGAGAGCACCTGACCGGCTCGCAGCCGCGATGGTCGTCGGCGCGTCGATGAACGCTTTGGGTATGTAGGCCGGCCCCCCTTTGGCGAGGAGCGTATCGAAGGCGCTCTGGAAGTTGTCGACGACACCCATCTCGACGAGCACGGCCGCGAAGTGCGGGCGGCCGACCGTCGTCCCACCGGCGGCAGCCGCCACGCGGTCGAGTGTGATGGGGATGTCGAGCTCGTTCAGGCGCGCGACCAGGCGCTCGTTGCGCGTCCCCCTGTCGGTTCTAAGCCGCTCGAGTTGGGACTGCAGGGGGCCCTCGTCGCCCTCGACGAAGTAGCAGAGCAGGTGCATGGTCCCGGGCTGGAAGAGGCAGGAGACCTCGCAACCCCTCACGAGTTCGATCCCGAGCACGCCGGCACGCCGTTCGGCTCGTCCGAGTCCCTCGAGGGTGTCGTGGTCGGTGAGGGCAACGGCGCTCAGTCCGGCTGCGGCCGCGAGCTCGACCACGTGCTCGGGCGTCTCCGACCCGTCGGAGCAGGCCGAGTGGCAATGCAGGTCGATCATGTGGCCTCCTTGCGACCGGCGGAGCGTAGCGGGCGGCAGGGCGCGTGAGCCCGGATGGCAGAATGGGCGGCGTGAAGGAGGCCTGCGGCGTCTTCGGGGTGGTCGCGCCCGGCGCTCCTGTGTCGCACCTCACCTTCGACGGCCTGTTCGCCCTTCAGCACCGTGGCCAGGAGAGCGCCGGGATGGCGGTGAGTGACGGTGAACGGATCACTGTCGTGAAGGACATGGGGCTCGTAGCCTCGGTCTTCGACGAGCGCTCGCTCTCATCGCTCGACGGCGCCATCGCTCTCGGACACGTCCGCTACTCGACCACGGGCACGAGCACCTGGCACAACGCGCAGCCCGTGTACCGGTCGGTGGGTGAGGCCGGATTCGCCCTCGGGCACAACGGCAACCTCACGAACACGAGGACGCTCTCCGACGAGGCGGGGATGCTCCCCGGCGTCGAGACCTCCGACAGTGACTTGGTCGCCGAGCTGCTCGAGAGGTCGTGGCAGGGTGACCTGATAAAGGCGCTCTTGGATGTGCTCCCGCGCCTCGAAGGCGCCTTCTCCCTCGCGCTGATGGACTCCGAGCGCATCGTGGCCGTGCGGGACCCGCATGGGTTTCGCCCTTTGTGCCTCGGACGGTTCGACTACGAGACCAAGGACGGCCCGGCGACCGGGTTCATCGTGGCGTCGGAGTCACCTGCACTCGACATCGTCGGTGCTTCCTTCGTGCGGGATGTCGAACCGGGCGAGATGGTGGTGATCGACGAGAGCGGGGTGTCCTCTCACTGGCCCTTCCCGCCTGAGCGCATCGCCGAGCGGCTCTGCGTTTTCGAGTTCGTCTACTTCGCTCGCCCGGATAGCCGGCTCGCCGGCACCGAGGTCTACGGGGTCCGGCGCCGAATGGGCGAGCTGCTCGCCACACAGAAGCCGGTCGGCGCCGACCTCGTGATAGGCGTACCCGACTCCGGCGTGGTGGCAGCCGAGGGCTACTCGGCCATGAGTGACATTCCGTTCGGCCAGGGTCTCGTGAAGAACCGGTACATCGGACGGACGTTCATCGCGCCGACTCCCGAGGCGCGGGCCGTCGGTGTGCGCCGCAAGCTGAACCCCCTCAAGGAGACGGTGCAGGGAAAGCGACTTGTCGTCGTCGACGACTCGGTCGTGCGGGGAACGACCACGCGCAAGCTCGTCCAGATGCTGCGCGAAGCTGGCGCGAGCGAGGTGCACCTCCGGATCTCCTCGCCTCCGTTCCGCTGGCCCTGCTTCTACGGGATCGACACGCCGCGCCGCGCTGAGCTCATGGCCGCGCACTCCTCGGTCGAGGAGATGTGCGAGCTCCTCGACGCCGACTCGCTCGACTACCTGTCGCTCGCTCATCTGATGGAGGCTGTGGGGGTGCCCGAAGCGGACGGGCACGGCTTCTGCCGGGCGTGCCTCACCGGCCGGTACCCGACCGAGGTGCCTGTCCCGCTGGAAGAGCTCGAGGCGACCCGTGAGCACGCGGCAGGCTCGGATGCCGACGAGAGCTTGGTGAACCTCGAGAGCTCGCCGGACCTTGCAGTCAGACGACCTCTCGCGGTTCGTATCTGACATTCCCGGACTTGCCCCAACTCTAACCGGGTCGTGCCGTTCGTGGGATTGACGAGACGGTTCGACGAGCTCGACCGGCGGATCGTCCGCCTCGCGGTCCCCGCGCTCGGCGCCCTGCTCGTCGAGCCCCTCTACAACCTGACCGACTCCGCCATCGTCGGACATCTTGGCCGCGCGCCGCTCGGCGGCTTGGCGCTCGCCACCGGCGCCCTCAACATCGTGGGATGGACTTCGGCTTTCCTCGAGATGGCAACAGTCAGCCTCGTCGCCTATCGCCGCGGCGCCGGCGACCGGAATGGAGCCGCCCGATCCGCCGGTGCCGCCTATGCGTGGTCCGCCGCGGTCGGCGTCGCCGTCGCGGTCGGCGTCTACCTCGTGGCGGGCTCGCTCGTGCGCCTGCTCGGGGGTCGCGGCGCCGTGGCCGGCGACGCCGTGCTCTACCTGCACATCTCTGCAGTGGGCCTTCTGCCGTTGCTCGTCAGCCTTGCCGGGAACGGGCATCTCACCGGTCTCGAGGACACGCGACGGCCCTTCCTCATCGCCCTTGTCGCCAATGGCGTCAACGTCCTGCTTGAGGTTTCACTCGTCTACGGGGCGCGTCTCGGGATCGCCGGCTCAGCGTGGGGAACCGTCGTCGCGCAGGTCATATCGGCGGTGCTGTTCGTCTTCGTGTCGCGACGGGCGTCCATCGCTCCGCGATGGCCCCGGCGGGCGGACGTGGCCCGCCTCGGGCGGGACGGAGTGCCGCTCACCGTCCGCACCGTGGCGCTCGGCGTGGTGCTCCTCGCTTCCACCTCGATCGCCGCCCGGCTCGGTGCGTCGCAGCTCGCCGGACACCAGATCGCTCTCCAGGTCTGGCTTCTTCTCGCCCTCACGCTCGACTCTCTCGCAGTGCCTGCGCAGGTCTACGTCGGGGACGCCCTTGGCCGAGGCGACCGCTTGTCTGCAGGGAGCGTGGGCCGCCGCACGCTCAGATTCGGGCTCGTGGCCGGAGTGGCGGTGGGAGTCCTCACGATCGCGCTCTCCTCGGTTCTCCCGTTCGTGTTCTCGAGCAACCCTTCCGTACGGCACCAGGCCACGGTCGCCCTCGCCATCTGCGGCGCTGTCCAGCCGGTGGCCGCACTCTCTTTCGTGCTCGACGGCTTGATCCTCGGCGCCGCCGGATACCGGACGCTTCAGTGGGCCATGCTCCTCGCCCTCCTCGCCTTCATCCCGCTCGCGGCCTTGACGCTCGCGAACCACTCGCTCGGCCTCGTCGGCGTGTGGCTGGCCCTGGCCTGCTGGCTCCTGGCGCGGGCGGCCATACTCGGCTGGCGGTGGCTGAGCGGGCACTGGGGCACGAGCTCCGTCCCCGCCCGGTAGCGGCCACGCGCGTCGGCAGCGTGCTGTACGCGCCTCCCGCCGCGTGCGAGATGCTCCGAGCGCCGAAGGACGAGATCTGCCGCCGCGGACGTCACGGTTTCACGGATGCCTCCGACCCGCAGTGGGAGTGGGCGGTGCGGGAGGGTGACGAGACCGGACGCGTCCGTGCCCACGTCCGCATGGTTCTAGACGTGGCGAGCCGCTCGTGGCGCTCCAACCGGGGCTTGCGGCCGCCACTCCCGCCTGATCAGCCCGTAGACCCACGAGTCAGAGACCTCGCCGTTCACGATGCAGTCCTCCCGCAGCGTGCCTTCACGAACAAACCCGAGTTTCTCCAGTACACGGGCAGATGCAACGTTGCGCGTGTCGACTTCAGCCTGCACGCGATTCAGATCGAGGGAGTCGAATGCCCACAGCAGCAACGCGCCCGCGGCCTCGGTCGCGTAGCCATGACCCCACGCTGCATCGCCGTAGCAGTAGCCGAGCGACGCACTGCGGTAGCCAGGATTCCACCGGTGCAGGCTGCACCAGCCGATGAACGCCCCGTCACAGACGCGATCGACAGCGAGCCGCGCCCCGGTGCTCTCCTCTGCCATCTGCTGGCAGGCCGTGATGAACTGCTCGGCGCGCAAGCGGTCGCTCCACGGCGGCGCGTCCCAGTAGCGCAGCACGTACGCGCTGCTGTGCAACGCGAAGAGGCTGCTCGCATCGGCCTCGTCGAAGGGACGCAGTTGGAGGCGCGCAGTCTCCAGCGTGGGGGTCGGCAGCGACATGGTGGAGATGCTCCCTCCCGTCGTAGCGGCCGTCAAAGAAGACCGGTTGAAATTCATGAGGACCAGACGGAATGCGGGCGAGCGGCTCCCGAAGCCCGGCCCGCCCGCGGCCAGCTCTTGCTCGGTGCAGGGCCCCTCGCCGCGCGCCCACCCCGCCGCTCGCCGCTTCCAGTCAGTCCAGTGGTCGGGACCGGCATCGATCCGGTGACCTCGCGCTTTTCAGGCGCGCGCTCTACCAACTGAGCTACCCGACCTCGCAGCTCTCGCTGCCCCGGCAGTCTGACGCGCACCTGGCGGCAGCTGCCGAGCGGACCTGACGGGATTTGAACCCGCGACCTCCGGCTTGACAGGCCGGCGTGCACTCCGAGCTGCACCACAGGTCCAGTTGCGAGGAAGCATCCTACGGCATGCCGGAAGAGCTCCCGGACTCGGCCCCGCAAGGGGCCGTCAGCTCTGTTCTAGCGTGCGTCGAGGTGCACCATGGGCGTGCACGACAGCGAGGAGCTCCTCGTACAAGCCGACCCGCTGGTCCCTGGGCTGACCGGGGGCATCTTGGATGCCTGCGTCGCTCGCCGGCCCCGCGGCGGCCTCCGGCTCGACGTCGGCGAGCGGGACGGGGAGATGAGGGTGGCATTTGGAGGGGCGGGGTTTCGCCGCCGCCGAGAAGGCACCAGTCCTGGGGCTGTTCCGCCCTGCCCGGGACGGAGCGCTCTGCTTCGAGTCCGCTCGCCGGGTGGCGGAGGCCGGCGGCACCGAGCTGTTC
>JAJYVX010000024.1:0-18001 GCA_021791795.1 Actinomycetes bacterium
CCGGGTGAGCGGGGCGGCGTGGCGACCGCGACACCGCCGGTGGTCCGGACCACGCCACTTCGCGAGAAGAGCGGTCTCACCGCAGGTGGAGGAGAAGCGGCGACAGGGGAGACCACACCCGGGCGCGAGCGGGAGGAGCGGCAGATGGGCGAAAGCGACAGGTCGGGTGCGCCGACCGCCGGCACCAGACAGGCGACTCGCGGACAGGTGGCCCCGCCGGCCACCGACACCCGCGGCGGGGCCGACTCGAAGCGGGCTGACGGCGGCGCATCCCACGCAGGTCCCAGCGCCGCGCGCAAGTCACGCCGGACGGAGGAGGCAGTCACGCGGACCTCGGGCGCGGCGTTCAGTGCGAACGAGCTCGCCAGCGCGAGCGGCCTCTCGGTCGAGCTCGTGGAGGATCTCGAGAACTTCGGTTTGATCTCTGGGCGAAACGTCGCCGGAGTTCACTGCTTCGACGAGGAAGCTCTCGGCATCGCATCGCTCGCGGCACACTTCGCCCGCTTCGGCGTGGAGGCGCGGCACCTGCGCATCTTCAAGCATGCGGCCGAGCGCCAGGCCGGTCTCTACTCCCAGGTCGTGATGCCCGTGCTCCGCCAGCGGAATCCCGAGGCGCGCCAGAGGGCATCCGACGACCTTGCCCGCCTCGCCGAGCTCGGTGGCGAGCTCCAGGCGAGCTTCGTCCGGAGCATGCTGCGCAACTTCACCGGGGGATGAGCGCGAGCAGCATCGAAGGGCGGACCCTGCTCCGTCGCGAGGAGATCGCTTCGACCGTCGAGCGGCTCGGCGCCGCCATCGCCGCCGACCACCCTGAGGGTGTCGTCGTGGTCGGCCTCCTCAAGGGTGGCGTATGCCTCGTGGCCGACCTGGTGCGCAACATCCCCGTCGACTGCTCGGTCGACTTCCTCGCCCTCATGCCGTACGGTGCCGGCCGCAGCCGCGTGGCGCTTGCGAAGGACCTCGACATCGACGTCGCCGGACGCGGCGTGGTCATAGCGGTGGACATCGTCGATTCCGGCCTCACCGTCAGCTACGTGCGACGGTTGCTCAGCGAGAGGGGCGCTCGGTCGGCCGACGTCTGCACCCTCCTCGACCGGCGACCGAGCAGGCTCCTGCCTGTGGACCTCCGCTACGTCGGTCTCGCCATCGGCACCGAATACGTCATCGGCTACGGGCTCGACTTCGAGGAGCGCTACCGCAACCTTCCCCTTCTTCTCGCGACCGACCCCGAAACGCTGAGAAGGGCCGAAAGCGCGAACGTGGACAGCCGGGGCGAGCGGTAAGTTTCATCCATGGTCGAAGTGCGCCTGTCGGCTGTGCGGGTGGACCTGCAGTCGAGCACACCGGTCGTGTTGCTCCAGGAGACCGAGGGGGCCCACCGCTCGCTGCCCATCTTCGTCGGGGCTCCGGAGGCGACCGCCATCGCGTTCGCTCTCCAGGGTGTCGAGCTTCCCCGGCCGATGACGCACGACCTCATGCAGCAACTGCTCGAGGCACTCGGCGCCCGGCTGACCCGGGTCGTCGTGACCGAGCTGCGTGAGTCGACCTTCTATGCAGAGCTGCAGCTGCGAGCCGGCGACAAGGACGTGGTCGTGTCGTGCCGCCCGTCCGACGGCATCGCCCTCGCCACCCGCACGCACTCCCCGCTCTACGTGTCCGACGAGCTCATGGACGCCGAGGGGATGGTCATCGAACCGGAGGACTCAGACGTGAGCGAGGGCGGCGATGCCGACGAGATCGTCGGTGAGTTCCGCGAGTTCCTCGACACCGTGAGGCCCGAGGACTTCTCGAGCTGAGCCCGCCCGGACGGCGGCCGCATCAGTCACTCCTGCAACAGCAGCCTCAAGCTCAACGGCAGGTTGAGAGCGTCCACCTCCCACTCGCGCCTCACCTGATGATTGACGTCGAGGCTCCCGGTGACGTACCGTGGTCACCGGCGTGTAGTTACGAGGCCGTAGTCCACGGTTGCCGGAAGTCGGCGCCCGGGATGTGCGGGGCGCCCGCTGCCGGAGAGGGGCAATCGGATGCCACAGGGGTTCAGGGGTCCACAGGTCTGCAAGATCGTGGGCATCACATACCGCCAACTCGATCACTGGGACCGCACGGGGTTGCTGTCGCCGTCCCTCGTGCCGGCGAAGGGGAGCGGCACCCAGCGTCTCTACTCGTACCAGGACGTGGTGCAGCTCCGGATCATCAAGCAGCTGAAGGACGCGGGCGTGTCCCTGCAGCGTGCTCGCAAGGCGATCGAGTTCCTCCGCGAGAGCGGCTCCGACCTGGCCGCCGCCAGCCTCGTGCTCGGGGCCGCCGACTCGGTTCTCGTGAGGGACGGCGGCGAACTGCTCGACGTGCTGCGCGGAGGACAGGGCGTGTTCAACGTCGTGCCCCTTGGTGGGCTCGTGGAGGAGGTCGAGGCCGCGATCCTCGAGCTCACCCCTGAGGCCCCTCCGGCGAGCCGGCTGGAAGAGGCGCCCGGCCGGCCGGCTCACAGCGCGGCTTCGGAGCACGGTGGCGACACCTCCCTCCTGGCTCTCCCGCAAGAGGGACGCGTCGCAGGGGGCACCTCCTCCTGATCTCCACTCCGAGGCTGCGCACCGGCGGCGCCGGGAGCGAGGTGCGCTTCGCTCACGAGTCGGAGAGGTTGTTCGCGAAGCTGCTCGACTTCTACGAGGTGCGGTGGGAGTACGAGCCCGTCGAGTTCGTGCTCGCATGGCGCCCCGACGGCACGAAGCTGAAGGGGTTCCGGCCCGACTTCTATCTGCCCGAGCACGGGATCTTCTTCGAGCTCACGACTTTGAGACAGGATCTCGTCACGGCGAAGAACCGGAAGGTCCGCCGCCTGCAGGAGCTCTATCCAGACGTCGTCGTGAAGATTCTCTACCGCCGCGACATCGCCGGACTCGTGGAGAAATATGACCTCCGATCCGGACGTAGATTGGCTGGGTGAGCCTCAATTACAGCCCGCTTCGCGCGGAGCACGACGCCCTCGGGGCAAAGCTCGTCGATTTCGGCGGTTGGGAGATGCCACTCGCGTACCCGGCGGGGACCGTCGCGGAGCACCTGGCCTGCCGCCGGGCGGCGGCGGCATTCGACGTCAGCCATCTTGGGACGGTGCGCCTCACGGGGGAGAGCGAGGCGCTGGTCGACCTCGTGCAGCGCACGTTCACGAACGACATCCGCAAGATCGGTCCGGGCCGCGCCCAGTACACGCACCTGCTCGGCGACGACGGCTCCGTCCTCGACGACATAATCATCTGGTGGGTCGACGACACGCGCATGGACGTCATGCCGAACGCCTCGAACACCGACCGCGTTCTTGCCGCGCTCGAAGGCCAGGCCGTTGACGTCACCCACGAGCGGGCGGTGATCGCGGTCCAGGGCCCGGCGGCGCGGGAGGCAGTCGCGAAGGTCTCGCCCGAGGCCGCGGCAGTCGGTCACTTCCGGGTGACGGAGTTCAGCTTCGACGGCGCGCCCTGCATCGTCGCAGGCACCGGCTACACCGGTGAGGACGGAGTCGAGTGCGCCATCCCCGCAGAGAAAGCGGCCGCCTTCTGGCGCGCCGTGCTCGGGGCAGGAGCGCAGCCCGCGGGCCTCGGCGCGAGGGACACTCTGCGCCTCGAGGCCGGCCTGCCGCTGCACGGCCACGAGCTCGGTCCCGGAATCACCACGCTCGACGCCGGGCTCGGCTGGGTCGTCGGGTGGGAGAAAGGACCTTTTCGCGGGCGGGAAGCTCTCGAGAGGCAACGGCAGGCCGGCGGTCCCGCGAGGCTCCTCACGGGTCTCGTCGGCACCACGCGCCGGCCTCCGCGTGCCGAGAGCCCGGTGCTCGACGAAAGTGGCAGGGAGATCGGGGAGGTGACGAGCGGCAACTACTCACCGATGCTTGAGCGGGGTATCGCGCTCGCGTTCCTTCCCCCGGACACGAAGGAAGGAACCGAAGTGCAGATCGATCTACGAGGCAGTCGCCTCGGCGCGGTGACGGCGAGACCACCGCTCTACCGGAAGCAGAAGTCATGAGCGCGCCTTTCGTGCCGCACACCGACGAGGAGATCGCCGAGATGCTCGCATTCCTCGGCCTCGAGTCTCTCGACGACCTCTTCTCCACGGTGCCCGAGGCGATCCGCCTGGCGGGAGGTCTCGACTTGCCGCCCGCGGCGAGCGAGGCCGACGTCGTCGGTCGCCTCTCCGAGCTCGCCGAGAGGAACCGGCCGGCTGGTTCGCGGTTGGTGTGTTTCGCCGGGGCGGGGGCCTACGACCACGAGGTTCCCGCCGTCGTGCGCTCGCTCGCCTCGCGCTCCGAGTTTGTGACCGCCTACACGCCCTACCAGCCCGAGGTTGCCCAGGGCGTCCTGCAGGCGATCTTCGAGTACCAGAGCATGGTCGCCCGCCTCGCCGGGCTCGAGATCGCCAACGGCTCGCTCTACGACGGTGCGGCGGCGCTGGTCGAAGCTGCCAACCTGGCCGCAGCCGCCACCGGCCACCAGCGCCTCTTGTGCTCTGCCGGCGTCAACCCCAGGTGGCGGCAGGCCGTGCGGACGTTCTCGGCCGGCAGCGGGCACGCGCTCGAGGTCGTGCCGCTCGCCGCGGACGGGACGACCGCGTGGCCTTCGCCGGAAGAGGCCGACGGCGACGTCGGCGCCGTCGTCATTGGCTATCCGAACTTCCTCGGCTGCATGGAGGACATCGCCCCGGCCCGCGCCCTCGCCGACGCGACCGGAGCACGCCTCATCGTCGCGTTCGACCCGGTGGCTTCTGGGCTGCTCCGCACGCCGGGCGCCATGGGCGCCGACATGGCCGTAGGGGAGGGGCAGGCCTTCGGCACGGCACTCAGCTTCGGCGGGCCCTACCTCGGGCTCTTCACGTGCCACCTTTCCGACGTCCGGCGGCTTCCCGGACGCCTCGTGGGCGAGACAGTCGACCGCGATGGCCGACCCGCTTACGTGACGACGCTCAGGACACGCGAGCAGGACATCCGCCGCGAACGGGCCTCGTCGAACGTGTGCACGAACCAGACGCTGATGGCGGTCACCGCCGCCATCCAGCTCGGCTGGCTCGGGACGACAGGGCTGCGCGAGGTGGCGCTCCGTTCGGCTCGGGCCACCCGGTACCTGCGGGAGTCGCTGCTCTCGCTGCCGGGTGTCACTGCCGCCGCGAGTGCTCCAGTCGTGCGGGAGTTCGCCGTCCGGACCCCTCTTCCGGCAACTGCTCTCGTGGAGCGGCTCGTAGAGGACGGGTTCCTTGCCGGGGTGCCCGTGACAGAAGGTTTCGAGGGCACCGAATTCGAGGAGACGCTACTCATGACTGCAACAGAACGGCGGACGAAAGAAGAGATCGACGCATTCGCCGCCTCTTTCGAGAAGGCGATCCACCGATGAGCGCCGCACCCGCACCCGCCGCACCAGCTCCTGCACCCGGTGGACGGGCCCTGAGCGCGCCTCTCATGGGGCACGAGCACGAGCCGACCCTCTTCGACCTCTCGGTGAAGGGACGGCGGGCGGCGAGCTTCCGGACGAGCGGCCTCCCCGAGTGGGGTGCCGAGGAGCTCGTACCGGCGGAGTTCCTCGCTCCCGAAGACGAGACCGTGGAGCTGCCCGAGGTGTCCGAGAGAGATCTCGTCGCGCACTTCACGAGGCTCACACACCGCCAGTACTCGGTCGACCTCGGTGCCTACCCCCTCGGGTCCTGCACGATGAAGTACAACCCGAAGTCCTGCGACCTCGCGGCATCCTTGCCGGAGTTCGCGAACGTCCACCCGGCGGCGCCGCCCTCGTGCAGCCAGGGCTGGCTCGAGCTCCTCGTCGAGCTGGAGGAGGCCCTCTGCGAGATCACCGGCATGGTCGCCGCGACCCTCCAACCGTCGGCCGGCGCTGCAGGAGAGCTCACGGGGCTCCTTCTCATGCGTGCGTACCACAGCGCGAAAGGGGAGGGAACCTCACGAACCCGGGTCATCATCCCGAACTCCGCCCACGGCACGAACCCGGCCTCGGTGACCCTCGGCGGCTACAAGGTGGCGACGGTCGGCACCAACAGTCGTGGTGGCGTCGACCTCGATGCGCTGAAGGCCACGCTCGGGCCGGACGTCGCCGGGATCATGCTCACGAACCCGAGCACCCTCGGCCTCTTCGAGGAGGACATCGTCGAGATAGCCAGTGCCGTCCACGACGCGGGCGGGCTCCTCTACTACGACGGCGCCAACCTCAACCCGATCCTCGGGGTGGTGCGGCCGGGGGACATGGGTTTCGACATCGTGCACCTCAACCTGCACAAGACCTTCGCCACTCCACACGGTGGAGGTGGGCCAGGCGCCGGGCCGGTGGCGGTCGACGAGCGGTTGCGCGAGTTCCTGCCGGGGCCGAGGCCTGCCCGGCTCGGCGACGGGCGTTTCGGCTGGCAGATGCCTGCCCGCTCGATCGGGCGGGTGCACGCCTGGCACGGCAATGCGCTCGTCCTGTTGCGAGCCTGGACGTACATCCGTCTCAACGGTGGCGACGGCCTCCGCAGCGTGGCCGAGATGGCGACGCTCAACGCCAACTGGATGAAGGAGCGGCTGCGGGGCACCTACGACATCCCCTACGACCGTCCCGTCATGCACGAGTGCGTGGTGTCTGCCCACGGCCTCGCCAAGGAGACCGGCGTCCGGGCGCTCGACGTGGCAAAGCGCCTGCTCGAGCTCGGGTTCCACGCGCCGACGGTCTACTTCCCCCTCATCGTCGAGGAGGCGCTCATGATCGAGCCGACCGAGACGGAGAGCCCACAGACTCTCGATGCGCTCGCCGGCGCCTTCCTCCAGATCGCTTCGGAGGCTCGGGCCGGCGCCGCCGGCGCCGGCGCAGCTCACGACGCCCCGTCGACAACGCCCGTCGGGCGGGTCGACGAGGCGAGGGCAGCCCGGCACCTCATCGCCACGATCGACCAGCGGGCATCGTAGGAGGCGCTTGGCGCGCCTTGGGGCGCCTTGGGGCGCCTTGGGGCGCCGGGGTGGGCCGTTGGAGGGCTCTTGGGGCCCGGCGGGGCCGTGGCGCACGGGCCGTGGCGGACGGGCCGGTGGAGAGCTCGCGGCGAAGCGCCCCGCGAACTCGCCCCCGACCTCGGCCGCAGGGGCGGTTTCGCGGGCCACTTCGGCATCGTTTGCGCGCACCCGGTCGGGATGCCGCCGCGCCCTGCCGCAACGAGTTCAGCGGAGGATGTTCACCGCCCGGGCGACGACGAGCGTCGCCGTGATGACCGAGATGGCCGATTGGCAGAGGAAGAGCATCTTCGCCCAGCGCGAGAGCGGCATCACGTCGGTCGGGCTGAAGGCGGTGGCATTGGTGAAGGACGTGTAGAGGTAATCGAAGAACTGCGGCTCCCAGTCGTGCGAAGCGAGCTCCGGTTGCGACATCTGCGGGAAGAGGAAGTCGGGGTGCGGGTGGCTGCCCGACGCTCGGGCGGCCGGTCCACCCCGGTCGAACTCCCAGTACCAGAAGCCGAAGGCGATCACATTCGTCCCCCATATAGCTGCGCCCGTGAGAAGGAGGGGCCCACCGCTCTGGCCCGCCTTGCCCGTGTACAGGCCGTGCATGAGGAGTGCGAGCGACCAGGCGTTGGCAAAGCTGATGGCGCCGACGAGCAGGACCGACACCGTGCGCACGGCCGTCGAGCGCTTGCTGATCCTGCCCGGGTCGGCCACCCAGAGGGCCACGAGCAGCAGCCCTTCTAGCGTTGGAAGCACGAAACCCGGCCTCATCTCCAACGCAGCCGGCACGACGAGCTGCAGGCCGATGGCCACAAGGGCTGCCGTCGACATCTGCCACCGGTGCTCGCCCTGGCTCGGTCGCAGCCAGGCCGGGACGCCGTGCGCGTGCCCTGCCTGGCCTCCGGGGGCTTCGGACATGACGCCCACGATGCCACGGAGGGGAGCGAACCAGGCTGATACTTCGTCTCGCACGGCACACCGGTAGCCTGAGCCCGTGGGTGCGACGTGGATGTCGAAGAAGGCACTCCTGCTCCACCTGACGCTCGCGATCGTGGCCCCCGGGTGCCTCGCCGCCGGATGGTGGATGTTCAGCCGGGCTCGCCACGGCGACCCGGTCGCCTGGATCTACACGGTCGAGTGGCCGTTCTTCGCCTGCTACGCCGTCTACATGTGGTGGAAGCTGATCCACGACGACCCGGCATCCCGCAGGGATGCCATGAGCGTCCCCGCCACCATGGTGCGCAGACCTCTCGCCATGGCTCGGGGCGCCCGGCGATCCGCTTCCGGCGGTCTCGCCGCCGCGGACGCACCGGAGGAAGCCGAGGTGACGGCACAAGACGGTGGTCAGTCCATTACTTTCGACCCCTATGACGAGTCCGACCCAGAGCTGGCCGCCTACAACCGGTACCTCGCAAGCCTCCATGAGCGCGACCGCCGCAGGGCTTGACGAGGCCCGGCGGCTCCGGGGCGCAGCCCGGCGCTACCAGGTGATGGCGTTCGTCGTCGGCTCGATGCTGCTCCTGCTCGTCGCCGTCGCCATGCCGCTCCAGTACGCGGCGGGGAGCCCGGCCATGGCACAGATCGTCGCCCCGCTGCACGGTGCCTGCTACATCGTCTACCTGCTCACCGTCGCCGACCTGGCGAGAAGAGCCAAGCTCCGCATCATGGAGCTCCTCGCGATGGTCGGGGCCGGCTTCCTCCCGGGACTCGCCTTCGTCGTGGAGCGACGGATCTCGAAGAAGTTCCACCTGGCCTGACGGCCGGCGCCGCCGGCCAACGGCCGGGCGACGCTCCACACCTGCCGCCGGTCAACGGCCGGCGGACCCCTCCACACCTGCCGCCGGTCAACGGCCGGCGGACCCCTCCACACCTACCGCCTGCGAGCCCCGCGCGGGTCTTATCGCGAAGTGCCCCGCGAACGGACCCCTCGACCTGGGCCTAGGGGGGTCGTTTCGCTGGGCACTTCGGTCAGCGGTGCTCCACGCGCCCCGGATCCGGGCGCCGCTCCGGCCCGAGCGCGCTGAAGACGTCCGCCAGCTCCGAGGGGACGGCCGAGTCGAGCTGGTCGTACCTGCACGAGTCGGGTGACCGGTCGGGTCGGAAGCGGCGAAACGTCGTCCCGTGCCTGAACCGCACCCCCTGCAGGTGGTCGTATGCAACCTCGCACACGAGCTCCGGCCGCAGGGGCTCGAAGGCGAGATCCCGCCCTGCGCTCCACCGACTCTGGCCACCGGGAATCCGCGCACCCCGGTCGCCGACCCCTTCGTTCACGCCGGAGCCCGCCCAGGCCCAGGGATGGCCCTCGACAGAAGGCATCCGGTACGGCTCGAGCAAGCCGACGAGCTCGAGCCGGTAGCTGTCGGTGAACGACGACGTGACCCCGACGTGGTGGAGCACGCCCGAGGTGTCGAAGAGGCCGAGCAGGAGCGAGCCGACGCGGCCCGCTTTCTTGTGCCAACGGAAGCCGCCGATCACGCAGTCAGCCGTGCGCTCGTGCTTCACCTTCGTCATGACCCGCTGACCCTCCGCATACGCAAGGTCCGTCGCCTTGGCCATGACGCCGTCGAGACCTGCACCCTCGAAACGGGAGAACCAGTCCGCAGCGACCTCCGGGTCGGTTGTGGCTGGAGTCACGTGAACCGGGTCACGAGCGGTGGCGAGCGCTGAGACGAGGGACTCGCGACGACTCGCGAACGGCTCGTCCCGCAGGTCGCGGTCGCCGAGGCACAGGCAGTCGAACGCCACGTAGGAGGCGGGCGTCTCGGCCGCGAGCTTGCGCACCCTGCTCTCGGCCGGGTGGATCCGGTTGAGGAGCGCCTCGAAGTCGAGCCCGTCCGGCCCGGCGATCACTATCTCCCCGTCGAGCACGCATTCCTCGGGAAGGTTCCCTCGCAACGCCTCCACCAGCTCGGGGAAGTAGCGAGTCAGCTCCCGCTCATTCCGGCTGCCGAGCACGACGTCGTCGCCGTCGCGGAACACGACGCAGCGGAAACCGTCCCACTTCGGCTCGTACACCCAGCCGTCGCCCTGCGGCAGGTCGTGTGCAGGCTTCGCCAGCATCGGAGAGACAGGCGGCCTGACGACTAGGGTCACTAACGGGCCCGGTTCACGAGGTGCGCTCTCGCCTGGTCTCTCGGTCGGACGACGAGATGGTCGATGTCGACATGACTCGGGCGCGTGGCGACGAAGCTGACGCACTGCGCGACGTCGTCGGGCGTGAGGGGAGTCACGCCGTCGTACACCCTCGACGCGCGGGCCGTGTCGCCCTTGAAGCGGACGAGGGAGAAGTCGGTCTCGACCATGCCCGGGTCGATCTCGCTCACCCGGACCGGCTTTCCCAAGAGCTCCATCCGCAGGACGTCGTTGAGCGCCCGCAAGGCGTGCTTGGCGGCGTTGTAGCCGGCGCCACCTGGGTAGGGCTCGAAGCCGGCCACCGAGCCGATGTTCACGACGAGACCGTTGCCGGAGGCGATGAGCCGCGGCAGCAGTGCCTTTGTCATGCGGAGCGTCCCCATGACGTTCGACTGGTACATGACGAGCCAGTCGTCCTCGTTCGCTTCGGCGACCGGGTCGAGACCCAGCGCGCCGCCGGCGTTGTTCACGAGCACGTCTACCCTGCCCAGCCGGTCGCAGAACTCTCCTACGGATGCGCCGTCCGCCACGTCGAGGGGGTGGTGCCAGGCACGTGCGCCGAGCTCGGCGGTGAGCGCTTCCAGCCGCTCGACACGCCGGGCGCCGAGGGCCACCGAGAAGCCCTCCCGGTGCAGCGCTCGCGCGATCGCCTCGCCGATGCCGCCGGAGGCACCGGTCACCACGGCAGTCCTTGCTCCCTCTTCGATGGTCACGGACCGGTTCTAGCTGGTCGGAGAGACCTCGGCCAACGGAAAGGACCTGTGCACCCGAGGCGGAACGAGGAAATTCTGCCGGTGCGTGGTGGTGAGGATCACGTTGAGCGGGCTGTTCGCCTCGTGCAGGTTCGTCCCGTTCGGGTATTCGCCGTCCATCGCCCGCCGGATCCGGTTGAACGTGTCCGACGTGGGTGCGTAGGAGAGGAAGTGGAGACCGGGGTTCGGCTGCGGGCTCCAGCCGTCGATGTGGGGCCGGGAGCTGTAGGCGAACGGGTTGTTCAAGGTGTTGAAGTCGGCGCGCTGGAGAAGGCTCGTGCCCTTGCGGTACGGGCGGCCGTAGTTGTCCTGCCCCGGCTCGTGCAGCCTCGAGACCGGCTGCATCACGGTGGAGTGGCCGACGGTTTGGTAGGACCCGTAGTCGTCCTCCACGTCCTGCAACGTGAACACCCCCGAGAAGGGCTCCGGAACGGTCTGCGTGCCGGGCTTGACGACCCTCCGGAGCGACGGGGTGAAGGCGGCACCTACCCGTTGGCGGTAGGAGAGGCCGCCATACCAGAAGGAGACGTCTTCGAAGATGTGGGAAACCTGCAGCGTGGTGCCGGCGCGGAAGTAGCCGTTCGGCCACTGGTCGGTGTACCCCTTCAGCGTCTCGAGGTTGCAGATGAGGCTCGGGCCGAGGGCCGTACGTTGTGTGGAGGTGAAGCCGAGGAAGAGCTCGGCCGACTTCGGGATGAGCTCGTGCCCGGCGATCCTGTAGCGCGTGGCCATCTGTTTCGTGACGCTCTCGGTCGCCTTGCCGACGTGTCGTCCGTCGACGAAGCCCTCCCGGATGCTCGTGATCTTGAACCACGGCGCACTGCGCGACTGCTTGCCGAAAAGGGCTTGGAACGCCTCGTCGAGGTGCGAGCGCTCGTCGCTCGCCATGACGAACGCGACGTCGTTCTGCTCGAGGACGATCGGCGCGTTGCCCGCCCGCTCGTCGCTCGCGAAGGCGACGGCCGCGAGGATGGCGTACTGCTTGTTCCCGCTCTCCTTGCTCAGCCGGAGGTCGACGGGCGCGTACCTTTCGAACTGGCTCTTCACGTAGCGGCCGAAGTAGCCGAGCCCCCATGCGACGGCTATCCCGAGCCCCTTCGGCGTGAAGGTGAGGAGGCGTCGGGCCTCGAGCGAGGAGAGCACCCCCTCGAGATCTGCCTGCGCCTGCAAGAGGTTCGCCTCGGTCACGCCGAGGAGGTCGGCCGTGACGACGCGGTGGTACAGCGGAGGGACGGTCACGGTCACGTCGTTGTCGACCACGGTCGCCGTGTCGAGGAAGAGGTGCTGCTCGGCCGGAAGGCCGTGGCTCCCCGCCGCTCGCACCTCGGACCATGCGGCCACCAGGTCCGCCCGCGCCCCCGCGAGCTCGCTCGGTGCGAGCCGCCTAGGCCGTTCGCCCCCGACGATCTGCTCGAGCACCGCGAGCGTGCTCTTGCCCGAGAGGCACGCGAAGACCGACGCCCCGCCCGCGGCGAGGACAGACCTACGAGAGAACGCCACCGCCGCCGATGCTAGAGGCTGCCCGGGCCCGGCTCAGACCTCCTCGGCTCCCTCGAAGCCGGCCGAGGTGTGTGCGTCGGCACTCTCGCCCGGGCCGGAGCCCCCGAGCCACTCAGAGACACGGCTGAACACGTCCTGCACGCCGGTCCCGGCACGGTCGACCACGACGGACCAGCGATCGCGGTAGTGGGCGAAGGCGGCGTCGAACTCCTCGCTGGGGGGTGGCTCCTGGCCGCGCCGCAGATACTCGCCGGACCGGATCCGGTCGAAGTCGCCCGAGCTCACCCAGCTCACGAGCTCCCGCACGCGGCGGACGGGTATCGGGTGGTCGCTCGCCATCTCGCTCCCGAAGCGGCCGAAGCGGGCGAACGGGTCACGCTCCTCGTGGTACTCGGTCGCCTGGGCGATGAAAGCATCGAGGCTGAGACCGCTCACCGGCCCACCGGCCATCCGCATGAGGCTGCGGCAGGTGAGCATCGGGTCGCCCGTGACGATGGCCGAAGCCCTGTCGGAGGTCAGCTCGGCCATCCGGCTCCACTCGAGCAGGGCGTGGTAAACGGCTCGGAGCGGGAGGCCGATGAGGGGCTGGCCCTTCAGCAAGCCCCTCAGCACTTGATGGACGACGTGCATCGTCGTGAGCAAGCCGACGTGGTCGGCGTGCACGTGGCCCATCTCGTGCGCGAGCACCGAGCGGACCTCCTCCTCGCTGAAGGAGACCATCCCCGACGAGATGAGGATGACCGGCTCGTTCGTGCCAACCGCCCGCGCGTCGCCCACCGGTGCCTGCGTCACGTACAGGTTCGGGCAGGGTTCGACGTCGAGCACGTAGGCGCACTGGCGCTGCATGGCCCAGACGGCGGGCAGCTGGTTGTCGCCCAACCTGACGGAGCGGCCGAGGAGCACCTGGCGGTACGTCCGTTCGTAGCTGAACTCGGCCAGCTTCTTCACGATCACGTCGACTCCGGGGATCGAGCGGAGCGCCGCACGGGCCGCCCTGTCGGCCGGGTGGGCGTACGCCTGGGGGCTCAGATCGGGGAATCTCACCGCTGGTTCGATCGTCGTCACAGCGCTCCTCCCTCCGTCACCACCTGTCTAGTACCGCGTGGCCGGGCATGGCGGTCGCCGGCTCGCCCAGGTGCGAACTGTGCCTAAAGTACCCGGCGCCATCTGCCGAGAATGGCGGGTGGTGAGGAGTGCGCGCGAGCCACGAGGCGGCAGGCGCTGAAGGGTGCCGGCTGGGCCGCGGAGGCGGTGACGGCACGGGTCGCCCGCCCGGGCGGTAGCGCACCGCTCGTCGCCCCGCGCGCCGCGGCCGAGCCGCGCAGCCGCCGGCGCCGGCGCCGAACCGCTCGCCGCCCGGGACGCGGCATCGGCCACCTCGTCGGCACCACCGACGACCGTTCCGGCCTCGGAGAGATCCTGCTGCGGCGCTGCGGTGTCGCCCTCCTCGGCTCGAGCTTCGCGGACTTCCGCCCGACCTTCCTCGGCCCCGCCTGAGGCCGCCTCTTGCAGGGCTCAACGGCGACAGACCGGCCGGCTGACCGGTAGCGTTGTATCTCCATGCTCGAAGAAGCCGAGGCCGAAGACTCGACGACGTGAACAACCCCGAGATAGTGGCAGAACAGGCTTACCTGGACCGAGCCCATGCCCGTCTCGACGCCATGCGCGAGGCGGCGCGGGCTCTCTCGTCCGAGGTGATCGCGCTCGGTGCCGGAGGCACCTTCGCCAACCGGGTCGAGCGGGACGTCCGGGTCGAGCTCTCCGAGCGCCGGCTCGCCCAGCTGCGCCTCGGCAGCAGCTCGGTCTGCTTCGGCCGGCTCGACATGACCGACGGCGAGCGCTTCTACGTCGGCCGGATCGGGATCTCCGACGAAGAGGGCGACCCGCTCGTCGTCGACTGGCGCGCCCCCGTTGCCGAGCCCTTCTACCGCGCGACGGCGGCCGAGCCGCTCGGCGTGGCCCGCCGCCGCCACTTCATCCTGCGCGGGAGGCGCATCACCGGGATAGACGACGAGCTGCTCGACCGCTCCGCCGCGGGCGAGAGAAGCCTCGTCCTCATGGGGGAGGGGGCCCTCCTCGCCGGGCTCGAGCAGGCTCGGACCGGCCGCATGGCCGACATCGTCGCCACCATCCAGTCCGAACAGGACGCCGTGATCCGCTCGGACCTCGCCGGCCCCCTCGTCGTGCAGGGTGGTGCCGGCACCGGCAAGACGGCGGTAGCGTTGCATCGAGCCGCGTACCTGCTGTTCACCCACCGCCTCCGCCTCGAGCGCGAGGGGGTGCTGCTCGTCGGGCCGAACACCGTCTTCCTGCGCTACATCGAACAGGTCCTCCCATCGCTCGGCGAGTACACCGTCACGCTCGCCACCCCGTCGATCCTCTATGCCGGCTCGACCCGCCCTTCCGCGACAGAGGGGCAGGCTCTGGCAGCACTGAAGGGCGACCCCAGGATGGCCCGAGTGCTCGCCCGGGCAGTCGAGACGCGACAACGCCCCCTCAAGGCTCCACTCCAGCTGAGCTTCAGAGGCGAGCGCCTGGCGCTCCCTGTCGACGCCACGCGCCAGATCCTCTTCGCAGCACGACGCAGCCGGGGCACCCACAACGCCCGCCGCTCCACCCTCGAGCGGCGCCTCGCCCGCCAGTTGCTGAGCGCCTGGCGCGCCGCGGCCGAGCAGTCCGCTGCTGCCGGCCGTCGGGCACGCCCGAGCGCGGACGAGGTGCGGGAGGCCGGCGCGGAGCTCGCCTCGGGCCTTCGCCGGATGCCATCGGTGCGCGAGGCGCTCGAGCGCATGTGGCCGGTGCTCACGCCGGAGCAGTTGCTGCACGACCTCTTCGGTGCCCGGCCGCTCCTGCGCCGGGCAGCCGAAGGCATCCTCAGCGCGCTGGAGGCGGAGTCGCTCTATCGCGGGCGGTCAGCGGACGTGTCGCTCGTGCGATGGACCGACGCGGACATGGCACTGCTCGACGAAGCGGCCATGCTGCTCGGGCCGAAGCGCGCCTCCCGCCGGCGTCGCCGCCGTAGGGACGGGGTGTCGACCGAGGACGCCTGGATGCTCGACCGAGCGACCGAGGACCACACGCCCGACTGCCCGGCCTGCGGTGCCAAGCTCACGTTCCTCGGTGGACTTCGCCCCTGGAGCTGCGAGAGGTGCGGGCGGGACTGGTACTCCGAGCAGGTCTCCGGGGAGGGGGACGAGTTGACGCTCGCCCAGCTCCGCACACGGTTCGGCGAGGTGTTCAGCCCCTCGGTCGTCACGCCGCCGCCGAAGGGGGCGCGCTTCTACGGTCACGCCGTCGTCGACGAGGCGCAGGGGCTGTCGGCCATGCAGTGGCGCTCCCTCTCACGCCGGGTCCCTTCGGGCTCCTTCACCATCGTAGGGGACCTCGGGCAGGCATCCAGGCGGGGAGCGCCCGACAGCTGGGACGATGTGCTCTCGGTCCTGCCGGCGCGGGACCGGTCCCGCGTGGTCGAGCTGACGGTGAACTACCGCACCCCGCGCGAGGTGATGGAGCTCGCGGCACCCGTGCTCGCGGCGGCCGCTCCCGGGCTGTCCACCCCCCGCTCGGCGAGATCCGCAGGTGCCCGCCCGGTCCTCACGCGAGCGGACAAGGACGGTCTCGGCGCGGCTGTTGCGGCCGCAGCCCAGTCCGAGCTCCGGCAGATCGGCGAGGGACGGGTGGCTGTCATCTGCCCGGTCGCGCTCGCGGCCGATCTTGCCGCCTACCTCGAGGTGCCCTCAGCCGGCTCTGACCAGCTCTCGAGCGGAGAAGCGGACCGCGTGCTCGACGCCCCTGTCGCGGTGCTCCCGGTGTCCGCCGCCCGCGGTCTCGAATTCGACTCGGTTGTCATCGTCGAGCCGTCCGGCATCGTGGACGAAGAGGCGTTCGGGCTCCGGGCGCTCTACGTCGCGATGACGAGGACGACCAAGCGCCTGCACTTCGTCCACACGACGGAGCTCCCAGAGGTGCTCTCCGGCGTGCTCTCCGGAGCACTCGTTTAGTACCGTCGGGGCGCCATGGTGATCGACTCGCCCTCGGCGTCCCGGGTGCGGGGCCTGCTCGATGACCTCGAGGCCGAGCACGCCACGCTGGACGGGCGCGTCGCCCGGCTGTCGGCCGAAAGGTGGTCCGGGCCCACGCCGGCCATCGGTTGGTCCGTCGCCGACCAGATCTCGCACCTCGCCTACTTCGACGGCTCGGCCGCGCTGGCTCTCTCCGATCGAGCGGCGTTCGAGGCACATCGCAACGAGCTCTTCGGGAGCATCGCCGCGGAGCCCGACGTCGCCCTCGGCCGGTCCGCTCCAGGCCGCGAGGTCCTCGCCGCCTGGCGGGCGGCTCGGGCGCGGCTCGTCGGGGCGGTGCGGGACGTGCTCGTTCGCGGCGAGCCGTCGCGAGTGCCATGGTACGGCCCGGAGATGGGTCTCGCCAGCTTCGTAACGGCCCGGTTGATGGAGACATGGGCACACGGGGATGACGTCGCCGACGCGCTCGGTCTCCCGCTCGTGGTGTCGGCGAGGCTTCGGCACGTGATCCACCTCGGCGTGGCGGCGCGGGCGCACGCCTTCGCCGCACACGGCGTGGCAGACCCGGGCGATCCGGTGGTCTTCCACACGCACAACCCGCTCGACGAGACCGATGTGTGGACCTTCGGCGACCCGGATGCCGCCGACCGCGTGACGGGGAGCGCTCTCGGTCTTGCTCTCGTCTTCACGCAGCGGCGGAAGCCGGAAGAGACAGATGTCCAGGCCGAAGGGACGACGGCGGAGCTGTTCCTCGGCGTCGCCCAGGCCTTCGCCGGGCCGCCCGGTTCGTCCCGCCGGGCGTGGAGAGGCGGCTGATGCCGGTCCTCCGCTCGAACCTCGACACATCCGCTCCCCAGTACCGCGAGAACCGCCGGCAGACGCTCGGGCTGCTCGGGCGTGTCGAGGAGCTGCTCGCAGAAGCCGCAGGCGGCGGCGGTCCGGAAGCGGAGGCACGGCTGCGAGGGCGGGGAAAGCTGCCGGTGCGTGAGCGGGTGGCGCTGCTCGTCGACCGCGACGCGCCGTTTCTCGAGTTGAGCCCGCTGGCGGGCTTCGGGACGGACTTCGCCGTCGGGGGAGGGCTCGTCCTCGGCATCGGCGTCGTCTCGGGAACCGAGTGCGTCGTCCTCGGGAACGATCCGACCGTTCTCGGCGGCGCCCTCACGGCGATATCCATGCGCAAGATCGACCGTGGCCTCGAGGTGGCGCGCCACAACCGGCTGCCCTACATCCAGTTCGTCGAGTCGGCCGGCGGCGACCTCCGCGGCGGTGGCGGGGGATCGGACATCGAAGAAGAGCTGCGGAGGAACCTCACGCACTTCAGCGACACCGGCCGGATGTTCCACGACATCACCGAGCTGTCGGGACTCGGCATCCCCACGGTCTCCGTCGTTTTCGGGTCGTCGACGGCCGGCGGCGCCTACCAGCCGGGGCTGTCCGACTACAACATCTTCGTCCGGGACAGAGCAAAGGTTTTCCTCGGTGGGCCGCCCCTCGTGAAAATGGCGACCGGAGAAGACGCCGACGACGAGGAGCTCGGCGGGGCCGAGATGCACGCCCGCGTGAGCGGGCTGGCGGACTACCTTGCCGCGGGCGAGGCCGAGTCCGTCTCGATCGCCCGCGACGTCGTCGCGCATCTCCACTTG
>JAJYVX010000024.1:18011-25423 GCA_021791795.1 Actinomycetes bacterium
GAGCCGGTGGACCCTCCGCTTCACGACCCCGACGAGCTTCTCGGCCTCCTCGGAGTGGATCTGCGCCAGCCCATGGACGTGCGCGAGGTGATCGCCCGTGTCGTGGACGGCAGCCGCTTCGAGGAATTCAAAGCCGGCTACGGCCCGACCCTCGTGTGCGGCTGGGCGTCTGTCCATGGCTTTCCGGTAGGGGTGCTCGGCAACAACGGCGTCCTCTTCTCCGACTCCTCGCAGAAGGCCGCCCAGTTCATCCAGCTCTGCAACCAGATCGACACGCCGCTCGTCTTCCTGCAGAACGTGACCGGCTACATGGTCGGACGCGAGTACGAGCGCGGCGGCATGGTGAAGCACGGCAGCCAGATGCTGAACGCTCTCTCGAACTCGACGGTCCCGCACGTGACCGTGATCCTCGGCGCCAGCTACGGGGCAGGCAACTACGGGATGGGGGGGAGGGCGTTCGACACCCGGTTCGTGTTCCTCTGGCCGACCGCCAAGATCGCCGTGATGGGACCCCAGCAGATGGCAGGCGTGATGTCGATCGTGCGCCGCGCCCAGGCGGCCCGCAAGGGGCAGGAGGTCGACGAGGAGCTCGAGCAGCTGAGGACGGCCGTGGTGGAGGACGTGGCCGAGAGGGTCTCCCTCGCCCTTTACGCGACGGGCAGGGTGGTCGACGACGGGATCATCGATCCGCGCGACACCCGAGACGTGCTCGGCATCGCCCTCTCCGCCTGCCACGGCAACGAGGTGCGAGGGACGAGCCGCTTCGGGGTGTTCAGGCTTTGAGCGCACCCCTCCGTCGAGCGATACGCACCCTCCTCGTCGCCAACCGAGGCGAGATAGCCCGGAGGGTCTTCCGCAGCGCGCGGGAGATGGGCATCCGCACCGTCGCCGTCTACGCGACGGGCGACGCCGCGGCCCTTTTCGTGCGCGAGGCCGACGCCGCCTTCGCGCTCGGGGGCAGGACCGCCGGCGAGTCGTACCTCGACGTCGCCCGCCTGCTCGCAGCCGCTCGCACGTCCGGCGCCGACGCCATCCACCCGGGATACGGGTTCCTGTCAGAGAATGCTGGTTTCGCCGAGGCAGTCGTCCAAAGCCGCCTCGCCTGGGTCGGGCCGCCTCCGGCCGCGATGAGGGCGATGGCGGACAAGGAAGCTGCCAAGGTCCTCATGCGGGCAGCGGGCGTGCCGACACTCGACGTCGGAGACGAGCTGTCATATCCCGTTCTCGTGAAGGCCTCCGCCGGCGGCGGCGGGCGGGGCATGCGCGTCGTCCGGAGCGCGGCCGACCTCGACGGGGCCATCGCATCGGCGCGGCGCGAGGCGGGTGCTGCCTTCGGCGACGACCGGGTCTTCCTCGAGCCGTACGTGCCGGCGGCGCGCCACGTCGAGGTGCAGGTGCTCGCCGACTCCCACGGCAACGTCGTCCACGTCTTCGAGCGCGAGTGCTCGATCCAGCGCCGCCACCAGAAGCTCGTGGAGGAGAGCCCGTCGCCCGGCATCTCCGAGACGCTGCGCGAAGCGATGCTCGCCGCCGCGGTCGCCGCCACGAAGGCCGTCGGCTACGAGGGGGCGGGAACGGTCGAATTCCTCGTCTCGGGTGAGCGCTTCTTCTTCCTCGAGATGAACACGAGGCTCCAGGTCGAGCACCCCGTCACCGAGGAACGGACGGGACTCGACCTCGTCCGCGAGCAGATACTCGTCGCGCAGGGGGAACGGCTCTCCTTTGGCCAGGCGGACGTGGTCGCAAGCGGCCACGCCGTCGAGGCCCGTCTCTGCGCCGAGGACCCTGCCAACGACTTCCTCCCGACGGCCGGGAGGCTCGACGTCTTCGATCCTCCGCCGGAGCCTCGCCTCCGCTTCGAGTGCGGGGTGACGAACGGCGACGTCGTGGGTGTCGAGTTCGACCCGATGATCGCGAAGGTGATCGCCCATGCCCCCACGCGCCGGGAGGCGGCACTGCGGCTCGCCGCCGGCCTCGAGCAGGTCGAGATCGTGGGTCTCGTCACGAACCGCGACTACCTCGTGGCCGTGCTGCGCTCCGAGCAGTTCCTTTCGGGCGACACCACGACGGATTTCGTCGAGCGCGTCGATCTCGAGCGGCGCCGGCTGCCGACGCCAGCCGAGCTCGGGCAGGCGGCGGTGGCCGCTGCGCTCTTCGGGGCGCCGGAGAGGGCCGACCGACCCCTCCCCGCGTTGCGCTCCGCATGGCGCAACTCCCCCCTCCCGCCCCAATCCCTCACCTACCTCCACGAGGCTGGGGAGACGACGGTCGCCTACCGCTTCGAGCGGGACGGCACAGCCCTCGTGTGGACGGGGCCGCCCGACGGCTCGCCGGTCGCCGTGCGACCGCTCTCGCCCCTTTCACCCCGGTCGCCGCTTTCATCCCTCTCGCCCCTTTCACCGCTTTCACCCCTCTCGCCCCCCGTGTCGAGCACCGAGCCGGTGACCGTCGCCTTCGAGCTCGAGGGGGAGCGTGTCGAAGCCCGCCTGCGGCGCTTCGGGCATCGGGTGGTGGTCCGTCTCCGCAGCGGCCTCACCGTCTCCCTCGAGGAGACGAGCTGGCTCGGGGCGGTGGCGGAGGCTCCGCCGCCGGAGGGAGCGCTCGCGGCACCCATGCCCGGCAAGGTGACCGCCGTCTCGGTCGAGAAGGGGGACAGCGTTCGGGCAGGGCAAGTCCTCGTCGTGGTCGAAGCCATGAAGATGGAACACCCGGTGACGTCGCCTGCGGGCGGCGTCGTCCTCGACGTGCACGTGGCCGTCGGCCAGCAGGTCGACTCCGGCGACGTGCTCGTCGTCGTCGCCCACTCCGAGATCGGCTCGGTAGGCTCCTCGCCTCCCGGCCCCGACGGCTCGGTGGGGGCCGACGGCTCGGTGGGTCCCGAGGGCTCGGTGGGCCGCGATGGCGCCTCGGGCGGCGGCGATGGCTGAGCCGCTCCGTGTGGCCAACTGCAGCGGCTTCTACGGGGACAGGTTGTCGGCGGCCGAGGAGATGGTGCGCGGAGGCCCGATCGACGTGCTCACCGGTGACTGGCTCGCCGAGCTCACGATGCTCATCCTGGCGAAGAACCGGCTGAAGGACCCCTCCGCCGGCTACGCGAAGACGTTCCTCACACAGATGGAACAGGTGATGGGCACATGTCTCGACAAGGGGATCCGCGTCGTCTCGAACGCCGGCGGGCTCGCGCCCGCCACCCTTGCCGCCGAGGTCGCCGCCCTCGGGGAGCGCCTCGGCCTCGCGCCTCGCGTCGCCTACGTGGAGGGGGACGATCTCGCCGGTCGGATGGACGAGCTCAGGTCGGCGGGCTGCACCTTCGAGAACATGGACACAGGCGAGCCGCTCGGCGACCGGCCCGTCCTCACCGCGAATGCCTACCTCGGCGGCTTCGGCATCGCCGAGTCGCTGTCCCGGGGCGCCGACATAGTCGTCACCGGCAGGGTCACCGACGCCGCCCTCACCCTCGGGCCGTGCGCATGGCACCACGGCTGGCGCCGGGACGACTGGGACGCCCTCGCCGGCGCGGTGGTCGCCGGCCACATCCTCGAGTGCGGTGCCCAGGCGACGGGGGGTAACTACGCCTTCTTCGACGAGATCCCGTGCCTCGAGCACCCGGGCTTCCCGATCGCCGAGGTGAGAGAGGACGGATCGGCCGTCATAACCAAGCACCCGGGCCACGGCGGCGCCGTCACCGTGGGCACCGTGACAGCCCAGCTCCTCTACGAGATCGGCAGCCCCCGCTACGAGAATCCCGACGTGACGGCGCTCTTCGACACCATTTCGCTCGCCTCCGGGCCTGGTGGACCGGACAGGGTGCTCGTGAGCGGGGTGAGGGGCGAGCCTCCGCCGGCGACCACGAAGGTGTCCCTCAACTACCTCGGCGGTCACCGCACGACCGTGACCCTCTACCTCACAGGTCTCTATCCGGAAGCCAAGGCGGCGCTGTTCGAGCGTGCCCTCTTTGCCGCGGTGCCCGGCGGGCGTGAGGCGTTCGACTCGGTGGACGTGCAGCTCCTGCGCACGGACCGCGAGGATCCGCCCTTCAACGAAGCCGCCCTCGCCCAGCTGCGCATCACGGTGAAGTCCGCCGACGAGGCCGTCGTCGGCCGGGCGTTCCAGGCCAAGGTCACCGAGATGGCCCTTGCCAGCTACCCCGGTTTCTTCGGCGGGGCGTCCCGCGCCCAGGCATACGGCGTGTACTGGCCCACGACCGTCCCGTCCGAACTCGTGTACCAGCACGTGGCGTTCGTCGGCGAGGAGGGCTCAACCCTCGTCGGCCCGCTCGCCACCGAGCCTGGCGGAGCCGGTGACGCCCCGGCGGTCGGGGCGCCGCCCGGGGCGGCGGCCGGGATGCCTCGGCAGAACCCGTTCGCGAGCCGGCCCCACAGGCGGGTGCCGCTCGGCCGCGTGATCGGCGCCAGGTCGGGCGACAAAGGAGGCAACGCCAATCTCGGCGTGTTCGCCCGGAGCGACGCCGCCTACGCCTGGATGGCCTGGTACCTCAGCACGGACCGGCTGCGGGCCCTCATGCCCGAGGCGGCGGCTCTCGAGACGGTCGAGCGCTACGAGCTCCCTCTCCTGCGTGCGGTCAACTTCGTCCTCGTCGGCCTGCTCGGCGAAGGCGTCGCATCGAGCCCGCGCCTCGACGCACAGGCAAAGGGCCTCGGCGAGTACCTGAGGGCGAAACAGGCCGACGTACCCACCGCCCTCCTCGACCACGAGCAGCCCGCGGAGGAGACAGGATGAACGAAGCGACCCGTTACGAGCTCGTCGGTGGAGTGGCCACCGTGACCCTCGACAGGCCGGATTCGCGGAACGCCCTCTCCGTCGAGTTGATGGACTCCCTCGGTGAGAACCTGGAACGAGCCGTGGCGGATCCCCAGGTTCGTGTCATAGTCCTGACAAATGAAGGGCCGGCGTTCTGTGCCGGCGCCGACTTGAAGGCGGCGGATTGGAGCCTCGGCCCGGTCCACGAC
The DNA here is from genome assembly GCA_021791795.1 of Actinomycetes bacterium. GTDB lineage: Bacteria > Actinomycetota > Acidimicrobiia > Acidimicrobiales > Bog-793 > JAKATT01. The sequence continues at coordinate 22,982 of JAJYVX010000024.1, forward strand.
CTTTCGAGCATCCTCGGCTTGCTTCTCGACAGCCCCAAGCCGACCCTCGCGCGGGTTGCCGGGCACGCCATGGGCGGGGGAGTGGGCCTCGCCGCGGCCTGCGACCTCTCGGTGGCCTCGGACGACTCGCTCTTCGGGTTCACCGAGGTGCGCCGGGGCGTCGCACCGGCGGTCATATCGGTCGTCTGCCTTTCGAAGCTCCGCCGGGCCGATGCGTCCGAGCTCTTCCTCACGGGACGCCGGATCTCCGCCAGCCGGGCGGTCGAAGTCGGCCTCCTGAACGCGGCTGTACCCCCTGGCGAGCTCGACGCCCGCGTGGCGAGCCTCGTCGCGGAACTGCTCGCCGGAGGCCCGAACGCGCTGGCCGCCTGCAAGCAGTTGATCAGCCGGGTGCCCTCGATGTCGCGGTCGGATGCCTTCGCGTGGACCTCCCAGGTGTCCGCTTCCCTCTTCAGGTCAGAGGAGGCTGCAGAAGGGATCTCGGCCTTCCGCGACAAGATCGCGCCGCCCTGGGCGAGGGAATGAAGACGCCCCGGGGCACGTTGACCCCGGGGATGGCCGCACCCCCGAGCACTCCGATCCGCGCCCGCACGGCACCGGACTGGCTGATCCTCGCGCTCGCGTGCGTGGCGCAGTTCATGGTGGTTCTCGACGTCTCCATCGTGAACGTGGCACTTCCGGCGATGAAGACGAGCCTCGGCTTCTCCAACTCCGGGCTCCAGTGGGTGCTCAACGCCTACACGCTCGCATTCGCCGGCTTCCTCCTCCTCGGCGGGAGAGCGGCCGACCTCTACGGCCGGCGCCGCATGTTCATCGCCGGGCTGGTGGTCTTCACCGGGGCGAGCCTGCTCGGCGGCTTTGCCCAGAGCCAGGCGATGCTCGTGACGGCCCGTGCGGTCCAGGGTCTCGGGGGCGCGATCCTCTCGCCCACGACGCTCACGATCCTCACCACCACCTTCACGGAGCCGAAGGCGCGCTCGCGGGCGATGGGACTGTGGAGCGCGGTCGCCGGCGCGGGAGGCGCGGCCGGGGCGCTCCTCGGCGGCGTGCTCACCCAGGAGCTGTCCTGGCGCTGGATCCTCTTCATCAACGTGCCGATCGGGATCGCCGCGCTCGCGGCGGCGCGCGTCTTCCTGCAGGAGACGAGAGGCCAGGGGGAGCGCCAACCACTCGACCTCGCCGGCGCCGTGCTCGTGACGACGGGTCTCACGTCTTTCGTGTACGGGCTCGTACGCACGACTGCGGTCGGATGGACGTCGTGGCAAACGGTGGGCGCGCTCGCGCTCGCCGTGGCGCTCATAGGTGTCTTCCTCATCCACGAACAGAAGATCGCCGTTGCTCCGCTCATGCCGCTCCGTATGTTCGCCCGCCGATCGATCTGGAGCGCAAACCTCGTGATGACGCTCCTCGCCGGTTCGATCTTCGCCATGTGGTTCTTCGTGTCGCTGTACCTGCAGGAGGTGCTGGGGTACTCGCCGCTCAGGACGGGTTTCGCCTTCCTGCCCCAGACCATCGCCATCATCCTCGGTGCTCAGTTGTCCTCCCGGCTCATCCTTCGCATCGGGGCCCGGCCCATCCTCGTCGCGGGAGGCGCCTTCGCCGCCGCCGGGCTCTTCTGGCTCAGCTTCGTGGGTGTGCACTCGGCCTACTGGTCCGACATCTTTGCTCCGAGCGTGTTCATAACCCTCGGTCTCGGCCTCTCGTTCACACCGATCGCCTTCGCCGCCACCTCGGGCGTGGCCCCGAAGGAGGCCGGGCTCGCCTCTGGCCTGGTGAACACGTCGCGCCAGATCGGCGGTGCCGTGGGCCTGGCGGTGCTCGCGACGCTGGCCACGTCCGTGACGGCCTCGGCCCTGCACGGCGCCGGTGCGAGTGCTGCATCGCGTTCGGTCGTGATGTCGGCTCTGAGCAGCGGCTACACCCGTGCTTTCGCCGTCAGCGGGGCAATAGCGGTCGGCGCGATGCTGGCATCGTTTCTCGTGCCGAGATTGCGCCGCCCGGCCGTCGCCGGCGCGACCGCAGCTGAGCGTTCGCCCGTCGCCGGTGCGCCCGTCGGTGAGAGCCCGCTGTCCGGGCCGCTCGAGCCGCAGTTGGCCGACGGCTTGTAGCCGAACAGGCAGCGGCGGCCAGCAGACGAGCACGCAGCCCTGGCTAGAGATCGGAAAGAGCTACGACGTCGATCTCACCGCGAAGGACGATCCTTCCCCCACCTCGCTCGACGTCGTGGGCCTCGGTGAACCACTCGTCGACGAACGCCTGCTGGACCAGGAGATCGAACTCCTCTTCCTCCTCGGTGAGGGCGGACGTGGTCTCGCACTGCCTTGGTCGCATCGCTCCTTCGGGCATGTGTCCCTATTTCCCCGTTTCGGCGGATCCTCATGCCGCCCCGGGTTCGCCCGAAGCCGCCGAGGAGATCACGGGACGCCCAGGCTCTTGTCGACC
>JAJYVX010000210.1 GCA_021791795.1 Actinomycetes bacterium
GGATCTCCGCGATGGCGTCCTTCTCGTCGTGCTCCCCGGCGAACAGGCTGCGCAGATCGAGAGCGTCGAACGCCCGCGAAAGCGAGTGCACGGATGCTTGGAGGTCGCCTGCGACCGAGTCGACGCCCTCCTCACCTTCGAGCTCGGCTATGGCGAGCAGCTCCTCCGAGTCGACGAGGCGCTTCTCCAGCTCCGCGAGGAGGTCCGCGTCGGCTTTCGCCCGCTGGTAGGCGGTCGTCACCTGGCGAGCCCGCTCGGGATCCGACCAGAGGTCGGGCTCGGCGATCAGAATCTCGAGCTCGCCGATCTGGACGTTCAGGTCCTTCAACCGGAGGTACTGCTGAGCTGCGCTCAATCTGCCGCGAAGGTCTCCCAGCATCTCCTGGAAGTTGGGCCGCTGCCCGGGCGCGGTGGGATCAGGGTTAGGCACCGTCGGGAGTCAGCTCGCGCCGTGGCAGACCTTGTACTTGCGGCCACTTCCGCACCAACAAGGGTCGTTGCGCCCGATCTTCGCCCTGCCCTGCGCCGGAGCAGCCGCCGGAGCGCGCCTGCCGTTCGCCGGCTGAGCGCCGGCAGCACCTTCCGGGGCGGCGGCCGTTTCGGCGGCCGGGGCGGCGGCACCTGTCGAGGCGGTATCCCGTCCGCCAGCCGGTGCGGCACCCCGTCCGCCGGCCGGCGCGCCCGCGGCCGGGCGAGGGGAAGCTGTCGCAGCCAGAGACGCCGGCGAGGAAGGACTGCGGGGACCGCTGCCTGCCCGGGTCGGTACGGCCCTGCCGCCGCTTTCCACGAGGGCGGCGCTCGCGTCCATCGGGTCGTCGGCCGCGAGGTAGTTGACCTGGGAGAGGTCGAGCTGCGGCGCCTCCTCCACGATGAGCTGGGCGTGCATCACGTACTGGAGATAGTCGTCGTCGATGGAGTCCATGAGCTGGCCGAAGAGCTCGAAGCCCTCCTTCTGCCAGGCTACGAGAGGGTCCTGCTGGGCCATGCCACGGAGGTTGAGGCCGTCCTGCAGGTAGTCCATCTCGACGAGGTGCTGGCGCCACCGCTGGTCGATGATCTGGAGCATGATGCTGCGCTCCAGATCGCGGGCCGTCGCCGCCCCGCCGGGGAAGCTCTGCTCCCGCTCGTCGTAGTACTCGAACGCCTCGGTGAGCAGGCTCTCGGTCAGCTGGTCCCTGGTGACCGCCGCCTCGAGCTCGTCGGGCGTGAAGCTCGTCGGGTAGTAACGGGAGCACTCGGCGACGAGGCCGGGGATGTTCCACTCCTCGGTGAACTCCGACGGGCACATGAGAGCGACGAGGCGCTGGATGGTCGAGGTGAACAGCTCTTCTGTGTAGGCACGCAGGTCCTCCCCGTCGATGATCTGCATCCGGCGGGCGTAGACGACCTTGCGCTGCTTGTCCATGACCTCGTCGTACTTGAGGAGGTCCTTGCGGATCTCGGCGTTGCGGCCCTCGACGGTGTTCTGGGCACGCTCGATGGCTTTCGTCACCATGCGCGCCTCGATGGGCACGTCGTCGGGCAGGGTGCGCGACATGACCCAGTTGACGGCGCCGGTAGCGAAGAGGCGCATCAGCTCGTCCTCGAGCGAGAGGAAGAATCTGCTCTCGCCCGGGTCACCCTGCCGGCCTGACCGGCCCCGCAACTGGTTGTCTATCCGCCGGCTCTCGTGGCGCTCGCTCCCGAGCACGTAGAGCCCGCCGAGCGCACGCACCTCCTCGGCCTCGGCCGCGCACTGCTCGGTGAACTTCTCGAGCAGCTCGGCGAAGCGCGCGCTGCCCTCCTCGGTCTCGAGGTCGAGACCGGTTGCGGCGGCCTCCTCCCGGGCGAGGCCCTCCGGATTGCCGCCGAGGAGGATGTCGACACCACGGCCAGCCATGTTCGTGGCGACGGTGACTGCGTGCAGGCGACCAGCCTGGGCGACGACGGTCGCCTCTCTCGCGTGCTGCTTGGCGTTCAGCACGGAGTGGGCGATGCCTCGCTTGTCGAGCAGGGTCGACAGGTGCTCGGAGCGTTCGACCGAGGCCGTGCCGACCAGCACCGGCTGGCCGTGCTCGTAGCGGTCCTCGATGTCCTCCACGATCGCAAGGAACTTGGCGTCCTCGCTCTTGTAGATGACGTCGCCCTCGTCCTCGCGGATCATCGGCCGGTGCGTGGGGATGGGTACGACGTGCAGGTTGTAGGTGGAGGCGAACTCGGCGGCCTCGGTCTCGGCCGTGCCCGTCATCCCGGCGAGCTTCTCGTACATGCGGAAGTAGTTCTGCAGGGTCACCCTCGCCCAGGTGTGGTCCTCCTCCTTGATCCGCACGCGCTCCTTCGCCTCGACGGCCTGGTGGAGCCCGTCCGACCAACGCCTTCCGTCGAGGACGCGACCGGTGAACTCGTCGACGATCTTCACCTCGCCGTCCTGCACGATGTAGTCCTTGTCGCGCTGGTACAGCTCCTTGGCCTGGAGCGCCTTCTCGAGCTGGTGGACGAGGTTGCCGGCCACGCCGTCGTAGAGGTTCTCGACGGCGAGCTGCCGCTCCACCTTCTCGATGCCGTCCTCGGTCGGGAAGACGATCCGCTTCTCCTCCTCCACCTCGTAGTCGACGTCGCGCCGCAGAGCCCGCACGATCGAGGCGAACTGGTAGTAGAGGCGGGTCGACTCGTCGGCCGGTCCCGAGATGATGAGAGGAGTGCGGGCCTCGTCGATGAGGATGGAGTCGACCTCGTCGACGATGGCGTAGAAGTGCCCGCGCTGGACCATCTGGTCGCGTGACGGCGCCATGTTGTCGCGCAGGTAGTCGAAACCCATCTCGGCGTTCGTCCCGTAGGTGAGGTCGCAGCGGTACGCCTCCTGCTTCGCCTGAGGGTCGGACACAGACGGCACGACGAGGCCGACGCGCATGCCGAGGAATTGGTAGATCTGGCCCATCCAGGCGGCGTCTCGTGCTGCGAGGTAGTCGTTGACCGTCACGATGTGGACGCCGCGCCGGCCGAGGGCGTTCAGGTAGACCGGGAGCGTCGAGACGAGGGTCTTTCCTTCCCCGGTCTTCATCTCGGCGATCCAGCCGAAGTGCAGCGCCATCCCGCCCATCAGCTGGACGTCGAAGTGGCGCTGTCCGATCGTGCGCTTGCCCGCCTCGCGGACGACCGCGAAGGCTTCGACGAGCAGGTCGTTCAGGTCCTCGCCCCTGTCGATCCGCTCCCGGAACTCGTCCGTCTTGGCCCGAAGGGCCGCGTCGTCGAGCGCCTCCATCTCGGGCTCGAGACCGTTGATGAGCGGGACGACCGATGCAAGCCTGGCAAGTTTGCGGCCCTCGCCAGCACGGAGGACCTTCGAGAACATGCTCACGACGTTCCAGTCTACGTGGGTGCCTACGGGGATCCGCGGCGATCGGCCGGGGGGCGAGCGCCGCTAGTCGACGCTGAGCGGTATCAACGACCGCCGGCGCGGTGCCGCCGCAGCCTCGACGGCGACCAGCCGGCCGACGAGGTGATGGGGCGCCGCCGAGACGATCTCGACGCGGGCGAACGAGCCGGAACCGAGCCGGCCCTCGTCGGCGGCCGGGGCGAAGTGGACCAGCTTGCCCTGGCGGGTGCGACCCGTGAGCATCTCGGCCCTCTTCTTCGAGACCCCTTCGACGAGCACCTCCTCCACCCGTCCGATCCTCGCCTCGTGGCGCGCGAGGGCAGAACGCTCGACGACCACGCGCAGGCGCTCGAAACGCTCGGCGACGACCTCGTCGGGCACGAATTCATCGGTCATCACCGCCGCCCGCGTCCCCTCTCTCGGGGAGAAGATGAAGGTGTAGGCGCTGTCGTAGGAAGCCTCGGCCACCACCTCGAGGGTGGCACGGAAGTCCTCCTCCGTCTCGCCCGGGAAACCGACGATGATGTCGGTCGTCACGGCGAGATCCTCGACGGAGGCACGGGCAGCTGCGAGGCGCTCGAGGTACCTCTCCGCCGTGTAGCCGCGCCTCATCGTCCGCAGCACCCGGTCGCTACCCGACTGGAGCGGCAGGTGAAGCTGCTCGCACACGGCAGCGGTCCCGGCCATCGCCTCGATCGTCTCCGGCCGGAGGTCCTTCGGATGCGGGCTCGTGAAGCGCACCCGCCTTATCCCCGGCACCGCCCCGATGGCGCGAAGCAGGTCGGCGAAGAGCGGCCGCGGGCGGCGCCCTCCCTCTCTCAACCAGGCGTCGCCAGCCTCGTGTGAGTGCGAACCGAGGTCGACCACCTCATGTGGGTGCGAGGCGGTGCCGGCCGCGAGCCCGCGCAGCCGCGTCGTGATGTCCCTCCCGTAGGAGTTCACGTTCTGGCCGAGAAGGGTCACCTCGACCGTGCCGCTCGATGCAAGGTCCTCCACCTCGCGGACGATGTCCCCGAAGGGCTTCGAGACCTCTTCGCCCCGGACGGAGGGGACGATGCAGAAGGCGCAGGAGTTGTCGCAGCCGGCCTGGATCGTGACCCATGCGGCGAAGGGAAGGTCGCGCCGTACCGCCATCGCGCCGGGCAGGTCCGAGCCCTCCGGGGCCGGCCCCTCGAGTATCTCGAGCACCGCTTCCCCGCTCGCCCGGGACTCGGCGAGCAGATCGGCCACACGCCGGACGTTGTGCGTGCCGAATACGACGTCGACGAACGGTGCACGCCGGAGCAGCTCTTCCCGGTCCTTCTGCGCGAGGCACCCGCCTACGGCCACCTGCACCTCCGGCCGGAGCGAGAGCATCGAGCGCAGCCGGCCGAGGTTGCCGTACAGCTTGTCGTCGGCGTTCTGGCGGATGCAGCAGGTGTTGAGCACGACGACGTCGGCCTCCTCGAGGGTGTCGGTCCGCTCCATGCCTTCTGAGCGCAACAGCGCCGAGATCCGTTCGGAGTCGTGCTCGTTCATCTGGCAGCCGA
>JAJYVX010000211.1 GCA_021791795.1 Actinomycetes bacterium
GTCGCGACGAGGGAGCCGTAGAAGTCGGACACCGCCGCGAGCGAGGAAGCGTCGACTCCGGAGACGACTTTCGGCGTGTTCACGAGACCCCACGTCCGGTTCCCCGGATCTATGCGCTCGGGGCTGTAGCCGAGACAGAAGTCCCTTCCTATCTCGAGGCCGGACTCTCTTTCGAGGATGGGTCCCACCAGCTCCTCTGTCGTCCCGGGATAGCTGGTCGACTCGAGAACGACGCATGCCCCTGGCGTGAGGTATTTGCCGAGTATCGCCGCGGCCAGTTCGACATGAGAGAGGTCGGGAATTCCGTCCTTCAAAGGCGTGGGTACGGTTATGACAGCAAAGCGAAAGCCGGAAAGATCGTCTTCTTCGATTGTGGGGAGATAGCGGTTCGAGGAGAGGGCCGTTCCCAGTTCCTCGTCAGTCACATCTTCGACGTAGGACTGCCCTGCGATGAGGCGCTTTATCCTTGAGACGTCGGTGTCATACCCGACGACCTCGTAGCCCACGAGAACGGCTCGCATGGCGAGGGGCAGACCGACATAGCCCTGGCCAGCTACTACGACCTTCGTCACAGCTGCCCTGCCCCGCTTTCCCCGCATCAAGTGGCCCCGCGGCCATGCGGCACCGATCGTAAGGCAGCCCGGACCGACAGTCAATGAACAAACCCGCGGTCATGCAAGGATCAGTCGACGAGGTTGCCGGCCGCGGGGTCCGGCGGTGGGGGCGCCGGTTCGCCCCTGCGATGTGACAAATGGCGCCGGACGGCGCGGCCGCCCGAAACCCCGGACTACTCGTGCACGAGTGCGGGTCCCTGAGGAATGAAAGATGTCGCTGGGCCTCTCGCTTGCAGCCATCGCCTCGGGAGGGAGACGAAAGAGCACGTCGCATTCACCGTCCTCCCCGGCCGGGCCGCACGCCGAGCGGATCGTCCGCGATGTCGTAGCCCCGCCCGGCGAGCACACGCTGCCGCAGCTCGGCTTCGAGATGGTCGCCCGCCTCGAGGAGCTTTGGCAGGAGCACGCGCTCGGTCGTGAGCGCCCGGTAGCAGAGGCCGACGTCGACGCCGTGATCCGGGCGCGCGACGACGTCGAGGGTGTCGCCCGCTTGGACGTGGCCGGGGCTCACCACCTGTAGGTATGCACCGGGACGGGCCCGCTTCGTGAATGCCTTCAGCCAACCGCGCTCGTTCATCCACACGGCGAAGGTGGCACAGGGGATGCGCGGCCCTGTGACGGCGAGGATCACGTCCTTCCCGATGCGCCAGCGTTCACCGAGGCGGGCGGAGGTGACGTCGATGCCGGCGGTGGTGAGGTTCTCCCCGAAGGCCCCGTTCGCAAGGGGGCGACCGAGCCGCTCCTGCCACCAGTCGAGGTCCTCGCGCGAGAAGGCGTAGACCGCCTGTCCAGGCCCGCCGTGGCTGGCGGTGTCGCAGATCGTGTCCCCCTCGAGCCCGCTTCGGCCTTGGTCGGGGACCGTGACGTGCACGGGTCCTCGGGCGGGCCGCTTGTCGATGCTCGTCATCCCCGACTTCACCCGCACGCTGCGGGGCGTGCCGAGGTTGACCGAGGAGATGCGGCCGGACGAGCTCACGCCCACAGTCTGGCAAAGTCCACGCCACCCCTGACGCGCCGTACAGAGGATCTTGCGGGGATCTTGTTCGACGGTTCACCCAGCCGTCAGCCCCCGTAACCAGCGGGTCACTCCCCCTTCCTATGGTCTGGCTCGCCGCTCGGGCGACCGCCCCCTGCGGTAGGAGACGGTCACCGCCCCACGCGCCGCGTCGGCAGGGAATAGGCGGCCGAAGAGGAGGAGACGATGGCTTCGATCCGGATGCGCGCGGTGTCCAAGCGCTACGGCAAGACCGAGAGCCTCGCCGTCGACCGCGTCGACCTCGACATCGCCGAGGGCGAGTTCGTCGTCCTGCTTGGCCCGTCGGGCTGCGGGAAGACGACCACCCTGCGCCTCGTGGCCGGCCTCGAGAGGGTGAGCGGTGGCGAGCTGTCCTTCGACGACCACCTGATGACCGACGTGCCGCCGGAGGGTCGCAACGTGGGGATGGTCTTCCAGAACTACGCCCTCGACCCGCACATGACGGTCTTCCGCAACCTCGCCTTCGGCATGCAGGCACGCCGCACCGCCAAGGCGGAGATCGGCCGGCGGGTTTGGTCCGGCCTCACCCGAGCCGGCTCCGCCCGGCGCGCTCTCAGCACTCGGAGAGCTCAACTCACGGAGGCAACATGAAAGAGCCGCTCCCGGCCGACCCTGACCCGCTCGGCCGCCATGCCCCCGAGACGCACCGATCGACTGCGGGCGGCGCATCTCGCGCGGCCGTCTTCGGCATCAGCGACGGGCTGGTGACGAACGTCTCGCTCATCGTCGGCCCCGCCGGCGCGAACCCGGCACCGTCCCTCGTCCGCCTCGCAGGACTGGCCGGGCTCGTGGCCGCCTCCTGCTCGATGGCAGTCGGCGAGTACGTCTCGATGCGTGCCCAGCGCGAGCTCCTCGAGCGTGAGATCGAGGTCGAACGCCGCGAGATCCGTCTGCATCCCGAAGCGGAACGACGAGAATTGTCGTCCCTCTACCAGCGCCGCGGTCTTGCTCCCGAGCTTGCCCATCACGTCGCCACCGCGCTCATGCGCGACGAGGACCTTGCCGTCGAGACGCATGCCCGTGAGGAGCTCGGAATCGACCCCGACGGGCTCGGCTCGCCGCTGCCGGCCGCAGTGGCGTCCTTCGCGAGCTTCACCGTCGGAGCGGCTCTGCCACTCGCGTCGTGGCTCGTGACGCGCGTAGCGGCCGCCGTGATCGCCACGGTCGTCCTCGCAGGAGTGACTTCACTGCTCGTCGGCGCAGCCCTCGGCCGGCTCGCAGGGCGTGGTTGGCGGCGTTCGGCGCTCCGGCAGCTCGGGCTGTCTGCGATCGCCACCCTCGTCACCTTCTCGATCGGCCTCGCCGTCGGGCACGCGGGGCTCCGGTGAGCCTCGACGCTCCGCGCGAGCGGGCAGGGTTGCGGATCGCCGTAGTGGCAAGACAGGTCCCGCGCGCCGACTCCCTCGAGCTCGGCCCGGACGGTCGCCTCCGGCGGGACGGCGTCGGCCTCGAGACGAAGCCCCACTGCCGGCGGGCGCTTGCAGAGGGCGTGGCCTTGGCGGCCGACACGGGTGGCACGTGTGTCGTCGTCACGCTCGGTCCTCCCTCTGCCGAGGAGGTCCTACGTGAAGCCGTCGCCGCTGGTGCGCACGGAGGAGTCCATCTCTGCGTCCCGCTCTTGCGGGCTCCGACAGCCTCGCCACGGCGAGGGCACTTGCGGCGGCGCTGCGCGCCGAGGGCTCCTGGGATCTCGTGTTGTGCGGGCGGTCCTCGGTCGACGCCGAGACGGGCCAGGTGGGACCGCAGCTCGCGGAGCTCTTGGACCTGCCCCCATTTTGTCAGCGCCGCCGACGGCCCGGCTTGCCGTCGGTCGCGGCTTCCACGACCATGAACCATGTCCTTCCTCCGGAGGCTCTTCGCCCGTGTGGACGCGTTCCAGCAGCGCCACGCCTTCTGGTCGTTGCCGATCGCCGTCCTTCGCAAGATGCAAGGGGACCAGGGCGGGAGCCTCGCCGCCCTGATCGCCCACTACGGCTTCCTCTCGGTCTTCCCGTTGATCCTCGTGTTCTCAGGCGTGCTGGGTTTCGTCCTCGGATCGGATCCCCACCTGAAAGCGCACATTCTCGCGACGACCGAGCACTCGTTCCCGGCCTTGTCTGGCTATGTGCGCGGGCCGATCAAGGGAAGCCGCCTGGCTCTCGGCACCGGAGCGTTCATAGCTCTGTGGGCAGGGCTCGGCGTGACGCGGGCGACCGAGCGGGCGATGAACACGATCTGGGACATCCCCCTTGCCGACCGTCCCAACCTGTGGTGGTCCCGCTTGCGCGGCCTCGCCATGCTCGCGATCCTCGGGACGACCTTCCTCGTCTCGACCGCCCTCTCGAGCCTGCAGCAGACGGGCGGGATCCTCGCGCTGCCTGCCGCGCTGCTCGGTGCGCTCGGGCCGCTCTTGTTGAACTTCATCCTCTACCTGCTCGCGTTCCAGGTGCTCACGAACAGGCACCAGACCTGGCGAAGCCTGATCCCCGGCGCTGTCGTGGGCGCCGCCGGCTGGACGCTTCTCGAGAGCCTCGGCGCCTTCTACACGCGCCACGAGCTCGCCCATCTCTCCCAGCTCTACGGCGCTCTTGCCGGTGTCATGGGTGTGCTCCTCTGGATCTACCTCGGCGGGCTGCTCACCGTCTACGCCGCGGAGGTGAACGTCGTGCTCGAGCAGCACCTCTGGCCGAGGAGCCTCGCCGGGTCGGCGACGACCGAGGCCGACCGGCGCGCCCTGTTGCTCATCGCCCGCCAGCGCGACCGGGTCGCGGGGGAGGTGGTCACCGTCGGTTTCGCAACGACACCCGGCGCGCGACCTGTCGATGCGGCCGGCACGGACCCGCCAGCCGTCTCGCGAGAGGAGCACCGGGGCGTGGACGACGTCGTCACCCACCTCCAGGCGTTCGCGGGATACCGCTCGAGGCTCGCGGTGACAGATGACGAGAAGGAGAGGGACCGGCTGCGTGAGCGCCTCCGAGCCGAGGCCGACGCCGCGGCGCAATCAGTCGCGGAGTTGGCGCACGACGACTCCGTGCTCGGCGAGGCAATCGGCCGGCGGTTCCCGTGACTGCGGGCGAGGGCCTCTTAGCGCTGATTTCCACAACAGGAAATTGACCTCAACATCACGGGACGAGCGGGCGGACGTGTCGGGTGAGCTGGACCGGCTGATGTTCCCTTGCTGCAGGGGAATCGTCCTCTCGCTCTCCCCGGT
>JAJYVX010000212.1 GCA_021791795.1 Actinomycetes bacterium
GGTGTCCGTGAGGTGCTCGACGAGCTTGCGCAGCCGGGGATCGGGCCCGAAGAAGTGCTCGCGGATGTAGGCGCCGGACTGTGTGGCGAATGTCTGGAAGTCGCCGTCCGGTGTCGTGTTCATCTTGTTCACGAGCACGCCGTCCACGTCGCGGGCGAGGAGCTCGTCCCACTTGCGGCCCCAGATCACCTTGATCACGTTCCAGCCGCAGCCCCGGAAGAGAGCCTCCAGCTCTTGGACGATCTTGCCGTTGCCGCGCACCGGCCCGTCGAGGCGCTGCAGGTTGCAATTGACCACGAACACGAGGTTGTCGAGACGCTCGCGCGCACCGAGCCGCAGCGCCGCCTGGCTCTCGGGCTCGTCCATCTCGCCGTCGCCGACGAAGCACCAGACGCGTGAGCCGGACGTGTCGACGATCTCGCGGTGGAGGAGGTAACGGTTGAAGCGGGCCTGGTAGACGGCGGCGAGCGGGCCGAGTCCCATCGAGACGGTCGGGAACTCCCAGAAGTCCGGCATGAGGCGCGGGTGCGGGTAGCTCGACAGCCCGTTGCCGCCGACCTCGAAACGGAAGTTGTCGAGCTGCTCGGTGTCGAGCTGTCCCTCGACGAAGGCGCGGGCGTAGATGCCGGGCGAACCGTGGCCCTGGAAGAACACCTGGTCACCGGGGAGGCCGTTCGCCTTGCCCCGGAAGAAGTGGTTGAAACCCACCTCGTAGAGCGAGGCCGAGGCCGCGTAGGTCGACAGGTGACCGCCGATGCCAGGGTCCTTCGAGTTGGCGCGCGTCACCATGACCGCCGCGTTCCACCTGATGTAGGCGCGGATGCGCCGTTCGAGATGCTCGTCTCCGGGGAACCACGGTTCCTGGTCGGCAGGGATCGTGTTCACGTATGGCGTCGAGACCGTCGCCGGAAAGCCGATCTGCTGGGTGCGCGCCCGCTCGAGCAGCTTCATGAGGATGAAGCGGGCGCGGTCCTTGCCGTGCCGGTCGACGACTGCGTCGAAGGAGTCGACCCACTCCTCCGTCTCGACAGGGTCGATGTCCGGAACCTGATGCGAGTAGCCGTCGAAGATCACGCCACGATTCTCGCGCCCTCAGGCCGAGATTCCGGTCGCCCTGGCGGAGGAGCGCGGCGGTGTCCCCATCCGCGCCGGGCGCGCCCCTATCCTCGGGCGGGTGAATCCTGCCGAGGAGTTGACCGTGTACACAGACGGCGCCTGCCGGGGGAACCCTGGGCCAGGAGGGTGGGCCTGGGCCGTCTCCGACGACTGGTGCGAATCCGGCGCCGAAGACATGACGACGAACCAGCGCATGGAACTGCTGGCCGTGCTGAGGGTTCTCGAAGCGTTCCCGAGCCCGCAGCGGCTCCGGATAGTGAGCGACTCGACCTACGTGGTGAACTGCTTCAAGCAGCGGTGGTGGGCTGCCTGGCGCCGGAAGGGTTGGCGCAATTCACGCGGCGAGCAGGTGGCCAACCAGGACCTCTGGCGCCCCATCGTCGACACGGTCGTGGACGATCGGCGAGGACAAGTGCAGCTCTCCTGGGTGAAGGGCCATGGTGGCGACCCCTTGAACGACCTGGTCGACCGCTTGGCGGTGGAGGCTGCGCTCAGCCAGCGCCCGCTCTCCCGCCATCCCGTCGGCTAGCCGGTCTTTCGGACCGGTCGCTCTCTCCGGCGCTCCTATCTTGTCCTCATGGACTTCAACAACGCGGCAGCCCTGGTCACAGGCGGTGCGTCGGGACTCGGCGAAGCGACCGTGAGAGCGCTCTCGGCGAAGGGCTCGGCCTGTGTCATCTTCGACCGGGACGAGGCGCGGGCAAAGGCGCTCGCCGGCGAGCTGGGCGGCTCTGCCACTTACGCGGCAGGCGACGTCACCGACCCGGCCGCGGTCGAACGGGCGGTGGAGAAGGCCGTGGCGGCGGGCACGTTCCGCATCCTCGTGAACTGCGCCGGAATCGGCTGGGCTCAGCGCACCATAGGTAGGCAGGGGGAGCCACACGACTTCGACGCCTTCAAGACCGTCGTCAGCGTCAACCTGGTCGGCTCGTTCAACGTGATGCGCATAGCCGCCGGCGCGATCGCGAAGACGGACCCCAACGAGGACGGTGAGCGGGGCGTCATCGTCAACACGGCGTCGGTCGCCGCTTTCGAAGGACAGATCGGGCAGATCTCCTACTCGGCCTCGAAGGGCGGGATAGTCGGTATGACGGTGCCGGCGGCGCGCGATCTCGCTCCGGCAGGAATCCGTGTGAACACGATCGCGCCCGGCCTCATGGACACGCCGCTGTTGGGGCTCCTCCCCGAGGAGCAGCGCCAGGCGCTCGGGGCCGGCGTGCTCTTCCCGAAGCGGCTCGGGCATCCAGCGGAGTTCGCCGAGCTGGTGGTCGCGATCGCCTCCAACCCGTACCTGAACGGCGAGACGATCCGACTCGACGGCGGCCTCAGGATGCCGCCGAAATAGGCTCTCGCGAATCACTCCGCCAGCCAAAGGGGACTCGATGGACGAGCGTCTCGGTTTCATGGACGCGACCGCGCAGGCACAACTCGTAAGGGACGGCGAGATGTCGCCGAGCGAGCTCGTCGACGAGGCGATAGCGAGGATCGAGGCGGTGAACGACGACCTCAACGCCGTGATCCACGAACGCTTCGACGCGGCCCGGAAGGAAGCCCTGAACGCCCCCGGCGGGCCGTTCAGGGGGGTACCCATCCTTCTCAAGGATCTCGGGGCGCCGATGGCCGGAGAGCCCTATTACGCAGGGACTCGAGTCGCGAAGCACGCCGGCTACCGGGCGACCCATTCGAGCTACCTCGTGCAAAAGCTGCAAAGGGCGGGCTTCGTCGTGCTCGGACGGACGAACTGCCCGGAGCTCGGCACGACGATCACGACCGAGCCGCTGTCCTATGGTCCGACCCGCAATCCGCACTCGACGGACCACACCACAGGGGGCTCGTCCGGTGGCTCGGCAGCGGCTGTAGCTTCCGGCATGGTCCCCGTCGCGCACGCGAACGACGGCGGCGGCTCCATCAGGATCCCGGCCAGCTGCTGCGGCCTCGTCGGGCTGAAGCCGAGTCGCGGCCGCGTCAGTCCCGGCCCGGATCCGGCCGAGTCAGGCTGGGCAGGGTCGACGATCGACCACGTCCTCAGCCGCAGCGTGCGTGACTCAGCAGGCGTGCTCGACGTGCTCGCGGGGGAGATGCCCGGGGACTTCTTCGTCGCGCCGCCCCCGGCTCGGCCGTTCGCCGACGAGGTGGGGGTGGAGCCCGGCGGCCTCCGGGTCGGCTGGCTCGACCACCCCGCGATCGAAGGCTTCGAGGGTCACCCCGACAACGCCCGCGCGGTGAGAGAGGCGGCCGCGCTCCTCGAATCGCTCGGGCACCGGGTCGAGGAGGCGCATCCGCCGGCTCTCGGTGACCCGGATTTCCAGCGCAACTTCCTCGTGCTCGTCATGACGGCGATGGTCGTCGACGTCACCGCGTGGGGAGAGATGCTCGGTCGGAGCGTCTCGCCCGAGGAGCTCGAGCCCGACAACGCGCTCTTCTACCAGATCGGCGAGACGATCCCCGGCGCGACCTACCTCACTTCGGTCCTCTGGTGCGAGACGTACCGCAGGGAGATGGCGAAGTTCTGGGCAGACGAGCACTTCGACCTCCTCCTCACGCCGGTCCTGGCCCACCCTCCGGCCCGCATCGGCGAGCTGAGCGAGCCCGGAGTGGGCCAGGAACGGGTCGTGCAGACGCTGCAGTACACGGCCCAGTTCAACGTCACCGGCCAGCCGGCGATCTCCCTTCCGCTCTCCTTCACCGAGGACGGCCTGCCGATCGGTGTCCAGCTCGTGGCTGCATATGGACGCGAGGACCTGCTCTTGCGAGTAGCGTCTCAGCTCGAGGGGGCGGCTTCTTGGCGAGACCACCTGCCGGTGGTGCACGCCTGAGCGCGTCCTGACACCCGGTCGCCTCGAAGCTGGCGGCAAAGGACCCGAGTTCCTGGGGCGGTGCTTGATCGATATACCGGAGGCGCTATGAGATACCAGCTCTCTCATCTCGACGCCCTCGAGGCGGAAGCGATCCACGTCATCCGGGAGGTGGTCGCCGAGTTCGAACGGCCCGCGCTGCTGTTCTCGGGAGGCAAGGACTCTGCCGTCCTCCTGCGGCTCGCGGCCAAGGCTTGCTGGCCGCAGCGGATCCCCTTTCCTGTCGTGCACGTCGACACGGGGCACAACTTCCCCGAAGTGCTCGGATACCGCGACGGCCAGGTGGCCGAGCTCGGGATACGGCTGGTCGTCGGGTCCGTGCAGGAGGACATCGACCGTGGCGCCATCGTCGAGCACCCGACCCCGGGCGCCACGCGCAACAGGCTCCAGACGTTCACGCTGCTGAGGGTGCTCGAGGAGGGCGGCTACGACGCGGTGTTCGGCGGTGGCCGCCGTGACGAGGAGAAGGCGAGGGCGAAGGAGCGCATCTTCTCGCTCCGGGACGAGTTCGGCCAGTGGGACCCGAGATCCCAGCGCCCCGAGCTTTGGGGCCTGTACAACACGAGGCACCGCCCCGGCGAGCACTTCAGGGTCTTCCCCCTCTCGAACTGGACGGAGCTCGACGTCTGGCAGTACATCGAGCGCGATTCCGTGCCGCTTCCGGAGATCTACTTCGCCCACGAGCGCGACGTCTTCAGCCGATCGGGCATGCTGCTCGCGGTCGGTCCTTACACGGTGCCACGCCACGAGCACGGCGAGGCGCAGATGGCGTTCGACGGGGACGGGCGGATCCTCGGCGCCCATCTCGACCACCATGAGCGGCTCCAGGATGGACGAGAGGTTCTCCACCGTCTGGTCGAC
>JAJYVX010000213.1 GCA_021791795.1 Actinomycetes bacterium
GGCCTTCGCATCGGCCAGGCCCTGGGACTCCGCCACTCGGACTTCGTCTCCCACAAAATGGAGCTGCGCATCGTCCCGCGCCCGGACAACGCCAACGGCGCGAGGGCCAAGACGCTGGAGCCGGCCACGATCCCCATCTCGGCCGGCCTCGTGCGCCTCTACAGCGCCTACATGTTCGACGAGTACTGCGAGCTCGACTCCGACTACGTGTTCGTGAACCTCTTCGCCGAGCCTTACGGCGAGGCTCTGCGCTATCAGGCGGTCAACCAGCTGGTGCGGCGGCTCCGGGCCCGCACCGGCATCGACTTCACCCTCCACATGCTGCGCCACTCTTGTGCCACCGACCTGTTGCGCCAAGGCGTCGGGGTCGACGTCGTGGCCAAGCTCCTCACCCACCGGTCGTCGACGACGACGTCGCAGACCTACGTCCACCTCGACGCTACCGACCTGCGGGCGGAGCTGGTGCGCGCCGGCGTCTTCGATGGCGGGGCGCCGTCGTGAGCCTCGCCGCCGTCCCGGCCAACGCGCCCCGCCCCGTCTCGGGTCTTCTCGACGAACTCGACGTCCTCTACAACGCCGACGTTTGGCACGCCACCGAGCTCGGCGTGCGGGCGGCTCGGGGCAGGACAAGGGCGAGCTTCACCGGCATCTCGCCGTCGTGGTTCAAGGATGCGGCCAAGACCTGGGCCCGGCAGCGCCTGGTCCTCGACGGTGCCTTCAACACGGTGCAAGCGGCCACCCTGGCGTTCCGGCGCTTCTCGTGGTTCACCACCGCTTGCGGCCACCTGCTCGAGTGCCCCGATCAGCTCGACCGACCCCTCCTCCAGGCATACCTGGCGTGGCTCGCCACCCAGCTGGTGGCCGATTCGACCAAGGCGCTCTCGAGGGGGTTCTCGCGGTCCTTCCTCGACGAGAACCACCGCTTCCACTGGGTGCCGGCCATCCCCCTCGACGCCGTCATCTACGCCGACGAAGTCGGCTACCGGCGCCGCTCGCTTCCCCGCTTCATCCCCGAGGTCGTGATGACCCAGCTCGAGTCCGAGGCCAACTTGGACCGGCTGTCGCCCCATTACCGGCACCTCGTCGTGGTGATCACCGAGACCGGGTTGCGGGCGGGCGACGCCTGCTCCCTCCGGACCGGCGGCGTCGTCACCGACAGTGCCGGTTGGCCCTGCCTTCGCTTCGAGGCGCACAAGATGCGAGCCGAGCAGATCGTGCCGCTGTCGGACAAGGCGGTGACGGCGATCAAGGATCAGCAGCGGCTGGTCGCCGACCTCTGGCCGGCGGGATCACCGTGGCTCTTCCCGTGCCAGCGTGATCCGAGCCTCCCCCAGGGCTACGACGCCTTCCGGGTGGCGTTCAACCACTGGCAGCAGGTGATCGGGCTCCATGACGAGAGCGGCCAGCCGGTCCACGTGGTGCTTCACCAGCTTCGCCATAGCCTCGGGACCCGCCTCATCAACAAGGGCGTCCCCCAGCACGTGATCCAGCGCTTGCTCGGACACGCCAGTCCTGAAATGACCTCGGTGTACGCATCCCTGCACGACACGACGTTGCGCCAGGAGATGGAGCGCTACTGGAAAGACCGGATCGACGTCGAAGGCCGTCTCCTCGGCTTCGATCCCGAGGCGGCCACCGCCGACGCCGAGTGGCTCAAGTACAACCTGGGCCGTGCGGCCGACAGCCTGCCCAACGGCTACTGCGGCCGGCCACCCCGACAGGAGTGCCCGCACCCCAACACCTGCGGAACGCAAAGCTGGTTTTTCGCACCAGCCGCGTGATCGATGCCCGCACGGCTGACATCTACCGGCGCCCTGGGCCACTTCCTGGTCATGGCGGTCGTCCCCGGAAGACGAAAGGTGTCTAGCAATGAGTGACGCGTGGTCAGGCTTGAGTGTCGCGCCTGAGCCTGACGTTCTACGCACGGAGTGGGATTACAGGACAGATATCGAGCACGGTGCGCTCCCTATTGCTCGTGGCTGCCACTCGCGCCGCACAATACTTGACACGCGTGTCGTTCGACCATATGGTGGCGGCGGAGGTGAGGCCGGTGAGCCACGAGTCGCGCCGACAGGCGCTGGAGATCGCCAAGCTTGTGCACCCTCGGCCCGAGGCGGTGAGCGCCGCGCTGTTCGCCCAAGGCGGGCCGTTCTTCTTCGCCTCCGACAAGGTGCAGGTGAAGTACGAGATGCTTCGTGCCCATGTGGTCGATCACCGCAGCGTGAGCGCGGCCGCATCCGAGCACGACTACTCGAGGGCCGAGTTCTACTTGGTAGCTGGCGCCTTCGAGGAGGCCGGCATGGGCGGCCTGCTCGACGAGCGCCGGGGCCGCAAGGGACCGGTGAAGCTGACCCCCGAGGTGAGGGACTTCCTCGCTTCGCTCGCTCCCTGCTCAGCGTCTGTGGCGGCGTCGGCACTCGAGGGCGAGTTGGGGGTGCGGCTGCATCCCCGCAGCATCCAGCGCCTGAGACGACGATGAGCCGGCTCTTTCCGGTGGGCGAGGCGGCCCAGGCCGACTACGAGCGCTTGCGGGAGGCGGTCCTCTTGACCGGCCGGCTCCCCGACGACGTGGCGTCGGCTCGCTTTGCTCGTCGCGGCCTCGCCGGCCTCATCGCCTGGCCCGAGGCGGAGCCCGCTTTCGTTGCCATCACGGTCGGCGCCGAGCGGCCGGCCTGGAGCCCACATAGCGATCCGCGTGTCGAGGCACTGGCCGCCGTCTACGGGCTGCTGCTCGGCCGTGGGGACACCGAGGCGGCGCGGTTCCGCCTGCCACTCGCTGGTTCGGGTTGGTGAGCGTGGCCCCGTTCCCTATCTGCTCCCCGAGAGGCCGTAGCGCGACGACAACGCGACGCAAGCACCGAGTCTTCGCCCGCCTGCTCGAACCTGCGGGCCACCCGAACCCGAAGGAGGGACCAGTGACAGCCAAGCCCCCGTGGCGCGTCGATAGCGCGACGATGATCTGCCCGGTGTGTGATCGAGGTTTCGCGCCGGCGGGTCGTCGGCGCTACTGCTCTGACAGTTGCCGTCGGCGAGCATGGGCGAGGCGACGCCAATCGCCGGCGACTCCGGTGGTGGTCCCCCCGCCGCTTGGGGCCCGACGCCCGGTCACGGTCTATGAGTGCGATCGCTGCGGTGGAAGAGCGCTCGGCCAGCAGCGCTGTGACGAGTGCGGCGGGTTCATGCGCCGCGTTGGCCTCGGCGGGCGCTGCCCGAGCTGCGATGCGCCGCTGGCCGCGGGGGAGCTCATCGAGGTCGCCGAGCCAGGTCCGAGGCGACGGCGGTGAGGGTCGGGATCTACGCCCGCGTGTCGACCGAGGCCCAGGAGGCCCGCGGCACCATCGCCTCACAGCTGGAGGCTCTGCGGGCGCGGGTGGCCGCCGAGGGCGACGAGCTGGTTAGCGAGTTCGTCGACGACGGCTACTCCGGGGCGCGCCTCGACCGTCCTGGCCTCGACAACCTGCGGGACGCGTGCGAGGCCGGGTCGATCGAGACGATCTGGTGCCTGTCCCCAGATCGCCTCGCCCGTGCCTTCGCCTACCAGATGCTGATCCTCGACGAGCTCGCCCGACGCGGTGTGGCCGTGCGCTTCACCGACTCGCCTCCCCTTGACGACGACCCAGAGGCCCGACTGCTCATCCAGGTGCAAGGGGTCATAGCCGAGTACGAGAAGGCGAAGTTCGCGGAGCGCGAGCGGCGGGGTAAGCTCTATCGTGTCCGAGCAGGCGAGGTCCTGTCGCGCAAGGTTCCCTACGGCTATCGCCGAGTCCCCCGTGGACCAGGCGGCCCCGCGCACGTGGTCGTCCACGAACCCGAGGCAGCCGTGGTCCGCCGCGTCTTCGCCGAGTTCCTCTCGGGACGCTCCATCCGTCGCATCGTCATCGACTTGGGAGCTGAGGGAATCGCGTCGCCCGACGCCAAGTCCCACTGGGTGCTTGCCACGGTTGGGCGGATGCTGAGAAACGAGGCCTATGTTGGTCGCCTGTACTGGAACCGCACCCACACGAGCTTTGACAGCGCGTCTGGCCGCAACCGTCAGCGGCGCCGTCCCCGGGAGGAGTGGATCGAGATCCCCATCCCTAGCATCGTGGGTGACGACACCTTCGAGGCGGTGCAGCGTGCGGCTTTTGACAACAGCGCTTTTAGCCCACGGCGCAGCGATCCCGGCTCGTTCCTCCTGCGACGCATGGTGCGCTGCGGACGCTGTGGGGTCAAGCTCGCATGCCACCGCGCCACGCGCGAGGCGGGGACGGCTCGCTACTACCTCTGCCCCCACCACGACCCGGTGCGAGCCGGTGGCGAGGAACGCCGCTGCTCCGAGGCGCGCATCCGCGCCGACGAGCTCGACGCCTTCGTCTTCGACGAGGTGCGCAACCTCCTCGCCCGCCCTGGTGTTCTCACCTCCGGCGAAGCCGCTCTCGCTAGTCGGGCGCCTGTCCCTGACGACGACTTACTAAGCGCACAGCTCGCGCGCATGGGCCGCCGGTTGGAGGAGGCCGAGGCAGAGCGGCGCCGTCTGGCCGATCTCTACCAGGCCGGTGTGATCGACCAGGCCGAGCTCGCGCATCGCGCCGGCGAGCTCGAGGCCCGTTGCAACAGCCTTGGTCGTGAACGCCAAGCCCTCGCCGACCAGCACGCGGAGCTGAGCAAGCACAACCGGCTCGCGCAACGCATCGAGGACTTCGCCAAGCGGGCCCTCATCG
Source organism: Actinomycetes bacterium (assembly GCA_021791795.1). Taxonomy (GTDB): domain Bacteria; phylum Actinomycetota; class Acidimicrobiia; order Acidimicrobiales; family Bog-793; genus JAKATT01. The sequence continues at coordinate 4,701 of JAJYVX010000213.1, forward strand.
CGCTCGACACGCTCGACTTCGACCAGCGCCAGCAGCTTCTTCGCCTCGTCCTCGAAGACGTCAAAGTCCAGGGCTGGAACGTCGAGTTGCGACTGCACATCCCTCTCGACGACGACCCTTCCGATGGGCC
>JAJYVX010000025.1 GCA_021791795.1 Actinomycetes bacterium
CTGGAGGGCGAGGTCCTTCTTCTCTGCGGTCTTGCCGGCGGCGGCGAACTTGGCGACCGCCCCGAGCGGGGTCGCCTTGGACGCCTGGCCCCCGGTGTTGGAGTAGACCTCCGTGTCGAGCACGAGCACGTTCACGTCGCGCCCGCTCGCGAGCACGTGGTCCAGGCCGCCCGCGCCGATGTCGTACGCCCACCCGTCGCCACCCACGATCCACACGCTGCGTCGGAGCAGGTGCTCGAGGACGCTCGACAGGTCGGCGGCGTCGCGCCCGTCCAGAGGCTCGAGCCGCCTCCTGAGCTCCGCCAGACGTTCGCGCTGGGCGGCGAGCTCGGACTCGGTGCGCTGGGGCGCCTCGACGACGGCGTGGACCAGCTCGGGACCCAGACGCTCTTCGAGGCCGACGAGGAGCTCCCGAGCACGGGCGGCGTGGTGGTCGGCGGCGAGGCGAAGGCCGAGGCCGAACTCCGCGTTGTCCTCGAAGAGCGAGTTCGACCAGGCGGGGCCGCGTCCTGAAGCGTCCTTCGCGAAGGGTGTCGTGGGCAGGTTGCCCCCGTAGATGGAAGAGCAGCCCGTCGCGTTGGCGACGACCATGCGGTCGCCGAAGAGCTGCGTGAGAAGGCGCAGGTAGGGCGTCTCCCCGCAGCCCGCGCATGCGCCCGGGAACTCGAAGAGCGGCTCGAGGAGCGACACTCCCTTCACGGTGTCGTGCCTCACGAGCCCGCGGTCGATCTCGGGGATGGAGCGGAAGAAGTCCCAGAGCGGCCTTTGCGCGTCGCGCTCGGCCTCGGCGGGGACGAGGTCGAGCGACTTGTGCCCGATGACCGTCTTCGACACCGCAGGGCAGACGTCGACGCAGAGCCCGCACCCGGTGCAGTCGTCCGGGGCCACCGCCACGGTCAGCCGGTAGCCGGGCAGGTCGTGGCTGCGGAACGGCTTCGAGGCGAAGCCGGACGGAGCGCCGTCGAGCTCCCCGGGCTCGTAAACCTTCATGCGGACGGCACTGTGCGGGCAGACGACGGCGCACTTGCCGCAGTCGATGCAGATGTCGGGGTCCCAGCTCGGCAGCTCCTGCGCGATGGCCCTCCGCTCGAAGCGTGCCGTCCCGGTCGGATAGGTGCCGTCGACCGGAAGGGCGCTGACCGGGAGGGCGTCGCCGTGGCCGGCGATGAGCGGACCGGTCACGCGCCGCACGAATTCGGGCGCGTCGGCCGGGACGGCTGCCTGCCTCCGCCTCGCCGACGTCGGCGCCTGCGGCACCTTCACCTCGTGGAGCGAGTCGACGGCCCTCCTTATGGCGAGACGGTTCGCCTCGACGACGCTCGGCCCACGCCTCGCGTAGGCGGCTTCGACGGTGGCATCGATGCGCGCGGTCGCCTCTTCTCCCGGGATGATGCCCGAAAGGGCGAAGAAGCAGGGCTGCATGACCGTGTTGATGCGGCTGCCGAGGCCGACGCTCTTCGCGATGGCGTAAGCGTCGACGGTGTAGAGCCGGAGCTTCTTTCCGACTATCTGCGCCTGCGACTCGAAGGTCAAGTTGTCCCACACCTCATCGGGTGGGAAGGGCGCGTTGAGGAGCAGCGTCGCTCCCGGCTTGGCGAGCTCGAGCACGTCCGTCTTGTCGAGCAGCGGGAACTGGTGGCAGCCGACGAAGTCTGCGTGGTGGACGAGGTAGGCCGAGCGGATCTCGCTCTCCGAGAAGCGGAGGTGCGAGACGGTGATCGAACCCGACTTGCTCGAGTCGTACACGAAGTACGCCTGCACATGCCTGCCCGTCGCCTCGCCGACGATCTTCGCCGTCGCCCTCGAGGCACCGACGGTGCCGTCTGACCCGAGACCGGTGAAGACGGCATCGAAGGAATGGAGGGCCGGCTCGAAGCTCTCGTCGGGCGGGATCGAGAGACCGGACACGTCGTCGACGATGCCGATCGTGGCGTGCCTGCGGGGGGACGGAGCCGCCAGCTCGTCGAACACCCCTTTTGCCATCTGCGGGGTGAGATCCTTGCTCGAGAGCCCGAAGCGCACGCCGATCACCGTCTCCGGCCGTAGGTGGCCGGCGGCCGCCTCAGAGAGGGCCGCCGTCACGTCGAGGTACAAGGGTTCGCCGGCAGAGCCGGGCTCCTTCGTGCGGTCGAGCACGGCGAGGCGTCGGGTGCTCTGCGGGATCGCCGCCACGAGCTCGGAGACGGGAAAGGGCCGGTAGAGGTGGAGGTTCACGAAGCCCACCCGCTCACCTCTCCCGACCATCTCGTCGACCGTCTCCGCGACGCCTCCCGCGCCGGAGCCCATGACGACGATCACCCGCTCGGGTGCTTCGTGACCGTGGTACTGCGCGAGGCGGTAGGCCCGCCCGCTTCGCCGCGCGAGCTCGTCCATCACCCCGGCCACGATGCCCGGCACGGCGGCGTAGTAGGGGTTCGCCGCCTCGCGTGACTGGAAGAAGACGTCGGGGTTCTGCGAGGAGCCGCGGAGAACCGGGTTGTCGGGGCTCAGCCTTCGCAACCGGTGGGCGGCGAGGGCGCTCTCGTCGAGGAGTGCCCGCATGTCGGCCTCCTCGAGGAGCGTGATCTTGCTCACCTCGTGCGAGGTCCGGTAGCCGTCGAAGAAGTGGAGGAAAGGGACCCTCGATCGAAGCGTCGCCGCGTGGGCGACGAGCGCCATGTCGTGTGCCTCCTGCACCGAAGAAGACGCGAGCATCGCCCAGCCCGTGGTCCGTGCGGCCATCACGTCGCTGTGGTCGCCGAAGATCGAAAGCGCGTGTGTCGCGAGCGAACGGGCGGCCACGTGGATGACGGCGGGCGTCAGCTCGCCGGCGATCTTGAAGAGGTTGGGCAGCATCAGCAACAGCCCCTGCGAGGCGGTGAACGTGGTCCCGAGCGTGCCTGCCTGCAGGAGGCCGTGGAGGGTGCCGGCCGCGCCGCCCTCCGACTGCATCTCGATCACCTCCGGAACGTCCCCGAAGAGGTTCGGGCGTCCCGCGGCGGACCACGTGTCCGCGTGCTCGCCCATCGGCGTGGCGGGAGTGATCGGGTAGATGGCGATCGCCTCCGACAGGGCGTACGCGACCCGCGCCACGGCCTCGTTGCCGTCGACGTATGCCTCGGTCATCGCTCGTCTCCCGTGCCCGCTCTCCCCAAGCGGGCGTTCAGACGACGGCTTCGTCGAGCATCGCGTCGGCAACCTTCACGAAGCCGGCGATGTTCGCACCGACGAGGTAGTCACCGGAGTGCCCGTAGCGTTCCGCCGCGTCCCGGACGCTCGAGTGGATGTTCCGCATGATGTTGCGCAAACGCTCGTCGACCTCTCCCCGCTCCCACTGCACTCGCATGCTGTCCTGCACCATCTCGAGGGCCGACACGGTGACGCCGCCGGCGTTCGCCGCCTTGGCCGGACCGAAGAGGACGTCGGCGCTGCGGAAGAGCTCGATGCCGTCGGGAGTCGTCGGCATGTTCGCACCCTCGGTCACCGCGATCACGCGGTTCCCGATCAGGTTGGCGGCATCCTTGCCGCCGATCTCGTTCTGCGTGGCCGAGGGGAAGGCGAGGTCGCCCGGGACCGCCCAGAGCGGGTTGGCGTCACCACCGCTCGAGGGGGTGTAGATGGCTCGCGGGTACTTGTCTGCGTACGCGGCGATCCTCGCGCGGCGGACGTTCTTCAGCTCCATCACGAAGGCGAGCTTCTCCGCGTCGATGCCGTCAGGGTCGAAGACGAAGCCGCTCGAGTCGGACATGGTGAGGGTCTTCGCACCGAGCTGGTTGAGCTTCTCGACGGTGTACTGCGCGACGTTGCCGCTGCCCGAGACGAGGCAGGTCTTGCCCTCCACGCCGTCGCCGCGGGTGCCGAGCATCTCCTCGGCGAAGTAGACGGCTCCGTAGCCCGTCGCCTCGGGTCGGATGAGCGAGCCGCCCCAGCCGAAGCCCTTGCCGGTGAGGGCACCGCTGAACTCGTTCGTGAGCCGCTTGTACTGCCCGAACAGGTAGCCGATCTCGCGGGTGCCGACTCCGATGTCTCCCGCGGGGACGTCGGTGAACTGACCGATGTGGCTGTAGAGGCCGGCCATGAAGGACTGGCAGAAGCGGCGCACCTCCGCGTCGCTCCGGCCCTTCGGGTCGAAGTTCGAGCCTCCCTTCGCACCCCCGATGGGGAGAGTCGTGAGCGAATTCTTGAAGACCTGCTCGAAGGCGAGGAACTTGAGCAGGCCGAGGTAGACGCTCGGGTGGAACCGGAGGCCACCCTTGTAGGGACCGATGGCGCTGTTCATCTGGACCCTGAAGCCGCGGTTCACATGAACGCCGCCCGCATCGTCGACCCAGGGGACGCGGAACATGATGACGCGCTCCGGCTCGGCGATGCGCTCCAGTATCTGCTCGGACTCGTAGACGGGCTTCTCTCGCAGGACGGGCTCGATGGACGTGTAGACCTCGCGGACTGCCTGGAGGAACTCGGGCTCGTGCGGATTCCGCTCCTCGACGGCGGCAACGGCTCTCTCCGCGTAGCTCGACATCACATGCGCCTCCTTGTTCGCAGCGCCGCACCCACCCGCGATCGGCAGGCGGGCCTCCCGGCGCCTGGGCACATCGTGCCGGTATGGTCCTTGGCGAGCTAGAGGCGAAAGTCCCGAGCGACGTGCTCGGCGAGCTCGGTCAGGTGATGGGCCGGGCGCTCTTGCGCGGCTGCCGCCGAGCCGGCCCGGCTCGCCGTGGCGTAAGTGCCTGCGAGGTGCATCGCGGCGATCTCCCGCGGCCCGAGCGACACCCGGCCCGCGAGCGCGATGCACGGCTTGCCCGCACGCCGCGCCGCGGCCGCCACGCCCGCCACGACCTTTCCCCTCGGCGACTGACCGTCGAGGTGCCCCTCGCCGGTGAGCACGACGTCGGCGCCGGCCACTCTCGCCTCGAGGCCGACGATGTCTGCGACGAGCCCGAACCCCGGCTCGTGCGACGCCCCGAGGACGAACAGGCCGTAACCGAGGCCGCCCGCCGCGCCCGACCCGGGCCGCCGCTCGAGACCGCCGGCACCTCCCACGTCGCGTGCTACCACTGCGGCGAGCTGCGCCAAGAGCCGTTCGAGGAGCCGCTGCTCGCGGGCGTCTGCCCCCTTCTGGCGACCGTAGACGGCCGTTGCCCCCTCCGGCCCGAGGAGCACGTTGTCGACGTCGGTCGCGGCGACGAGCTCCGGCGGCGGCCCGAGCCGGCTGCGGCCGTCGTCCACGTGGTCGAGCGCTGCGAGCTGCCTCGCGCCATGCCCGATCGGTCGCCCGGCCTTGTCGAGCAGCGCGAGGCCGAGGCCGTCGAGCAGCCCGGCGCCGCCGTCGTTCGTCGCCGACCCGCCGAGGCCGACGACCACGCGACGGGGACCGGATAGGGCCGCGGCGCGGATCAGGTCAGCCACGCCGATGGTCGAGAGCTCCTTCGGGCGGCGCTCCGAGACCCTGAGCAGCTTCAGCCCGCAGGCGTCCGCCGACTCGACGTAGGCCGTCTCCCCCTGTGTGAGCACCCGCGCGGGAACCTCACGGCCGAGCGGATCTCGCACCCGGCAACTCGAGAGCATCCCGCCCGCAGCACCCCGGATCGCCTCGAGGAAGCCGGGTCCGCCGTCCGACATCGCGAGCTCCTCGACCGAGTCGCCGGGACGCGCCCGTCGCCAGCCCGAGGAGATGGCTTCTGCCACCTCCGCCGCGCTCAGCGTGCCCTTGAATGCGTCGGGAGACACGAGGACCTTCACGGAGGGACATGATCGCTCCTCGCCGGCCAGGGACGCGCTTTTTCGCGGGGTAGCTTGCTCGGATGCCCTCACCGGCCGTACTCGTCACGCGGCGCCTGCCCGCCGGCGCGCTGAAGCGCCTCTCGGAGCAGTTCAGCGTGACCGTCTGGCCCGAGGAGCGGCCGATGCCCTACGACGCCATGATCGAGGCCGTGGCCGGCAAGGCGGCGCTGCTCACCATGCTCACCGACAAGGTCGACGCGACCCTGCTCGAAGCCGCCGGGACCGGGCTTCGCGTGGTCGCCAATTACGCAGTCGGCTTCGACAACGTCGACGTCGCCTCCTGCAGCGCTCGCGGCGTGATGGTCACGAACACCCCTGACGTGCTCACCGAGTCCACGGCTGACATGGCCTTCGCCCTCCTGCTCGGAGCCGCCCGCCGGCTGGCCGAGGGCGACCGCTTCCTCCGTGAGGGAGCCTCCGTCGCATGGGCGCCCGACATGATGCTCGGCGTCGACGTGCACGGCAAGACGCTCGGTGTCGTGGGATTCGGCCGGATCGGTCGAGCTGTGGCGCGCCGGGCGGCGGGCTTCGCCATGAGAGTGGTCGTCCACACGCGGGGCCATCTCCCGGCGGACGCCGCAGCCGAGAAGCTGCCCCTCGACGAGCTCTTCGCGCGATCCGACTTCGTCACGCTGCACGTTCGCCTCGACGACGGCACCCGCCACCTCGTCGACGGGCCACGGCTCGCCCGCATGAAGCCGACGGCGGTCCTCGTCAACACGTCCCGCGGGCCGGTGGTCGACGAAGCGGCCCTCGCCGACGCCCTCGCCCGGCGAGTGATCTTCGCCGCCGGCCTCGACGTGTACGAGCGGGAGCCACAAGTCCACCCTCTGCTGCTCGAGAGCCCGTTCGCCGTGCTGGCGCCGCATCTCGGCAGCGCGACGGTCGAGACTCGTGCCGACATGGCGGACCTCGCCGCCGAGAACGTGATCGCCGCCCTCGAGGGGCTGGTCCCGCCCTGTCTCGTCAACCGGGAGCTCCTCGGCTGATGTGACCGCGGGCGACACCGCGGCCTCGTCGCCCGGTGGGCTCGCCGCCGCGAGGGCGACCGACCCCTCTTATTCGGGACCTTCGGCTCTAGGGAAGATCCCCCTCGCGGCCGACGCTGTTATCAGGTCTGACCAGAAGGATCCGACGATGTTCTTGCTAGCGCAGGTGGCAACCACAGGGTCGGCTGGGATGCTCACGCTCGCTCAGGTGCAGAGCGCCGGCATGTCGCCGGTCCTGACCACACTCATGGTAGTCGGCCCGTTCGTCCTGCTCAGCTGGATGAGTGTCCTCTTGCTCCGGCGGCGCGCCTACCGGCGCCAGGCGCCGCCGCCCTCGCCGTGGAGCCCTCCCGTCGCGAGGAACGAGACGCAGGGCAAGCGCTCGCTCCAGTCCGACAAGACGGGCCGGGTACCGAGCCACGCCGGGCAGGCGGGCCAGCGGGAGCCGGAGCCCGTGACCGTGCCCGAGACCCGGTTCAGCGACGTCGCAGGCGCGGAGGAGGCGGTCGAGGAGCTGACGGAGCTCGTCAGCTTCCTGCGGTCACCGGAGGACTACAGCGCGCTCGGGGCACAGCTTCCGAAGGGCTACCTCCTCGTAGGACCACCCGGGATGGGCAAGACCCTGCTCGCCCGGGCCGTGGCCGGCGAGGCCGGAGTGCCCTTCTTCGCCATGAGCGCCTCGCAGTTCGTCGAGACCTACGTAGGGGTCGGCGCGGCACGCATCCGGTCGCTCTTCCAACGCGCTCGGCAGACCGAGCGGGCGATCGTCTTCATCGACGAGATCGACGCGATCGGCCGCGCCCGGAACAACCACTCCATGGCCGCCAACGAGGAGCGGGAGTCGACCCTCAACCAGCTCCTCGTCGAGATGGACGGTTTCGTGGAGTCATCCGTCGTCGTGCTCGCCGCGACCAACCGGCCCGACATCCTCGACGAAGCCCTCCTCCGGCCGGGTCGCTTCGACAGGCAGGTCACCGTGGCGGCGCCCGACAGGCGCGGCCGCTCCCGCATCCTCGAGCTCTACCTGAAGAAGCGCAAGTGCGCGCCGAGCATCGACGTGGAGATGCTGGGGCGGCGCACCCCCGGATTCAGCGGAGCGGACCTGGCGAACCTCGTCAACACGGCTGCGCTCATCGCCGTTCGCAAGGGGTCGGGTCTCATAGAACCGGCCGACATCGACGACGCCTTGGCGCGGGTCGCGCTCGGCCCGGCACGCAAGTCGCGGGTGGTGCACGAGCGCGACCGCCGGATCACCGCCTGGCACGAGACCGGTCATGCGCTCGCCGGTCTCTGGCTCGAGGACGCCCAGGACCCCGTCCAGGTCACCATCATCCCGAGAGGCCCGGCTGGCGGCGTCACCTGGTTCCCGGCGAGTGACTACGACTTCCTGTCGCTGCGGCAGGCCAAGGCACAGCTCGTCGTCGCCATGTCCGGCCGCGTCGCCGAGGAGCTGCTGCTCGGCGACGACTTCACCCAGGGTGCCGCGAACGACATCAAGTCCGCCACAGAGCTCGCGCGCTCGATGGTCGCCGAGCTCGGCATGGGCTCGCTCGGCCCCCTCTACGTCGCCCCGGAGCAACAGCACATCGGCTACCTGGCCGAGCAGGTGCACCAGGCCACGCGGGAGCTGCTCGACGAGGCGCTCGACACGTCGCGAAGGCTCCTCCACGAGCACCGGGAAGTCGTCGAGGCGGTCGTCACCTCCCTGCTCGAGGAGGAGACCCTCGACACCGACGCTCTCGTGGCCATCGCCGGGCACGAGCCGCCCGTCCTGTCCCACGCCTGAGCCCGCCCGTCGTCTACCGAAGAGCGCCTGAGAGAAGCTGCCCACATCGCATGACCTTCCACGTGGACTCCGAGATCGGCCACCTCCGCCAGGTGATCGTGCACCGGCCGGGCCTCGAGCTGTCCCGCCTGAGCCCGCGCAACGTGAGAGACCTGCTCTTCGACGACGTCCTGTGGGCGAGCCGCGCGAGAGAGGAGCACGACGCCTTCACCGAGTCGCTACGGGAAAGAGGCGTGAGGGTGCACGACTTCGGCCTCCTCCTCGCCGAGACGCTCGATGTCCCCGAAGGAAGGAAGTTCGTGCTCGACCGGGTCTGCACGCCGGAGCTGCTCGGGCCGTTGCTCACGAGGTCCGTGCGCTCGCTCTTCGACGACCTCGGCTCGCTCACTCTCTCCGAGTACCTCGTCGGCGGCGTGCTGAAGGGCGACCTCCATCCGAGAGGTGCCCGCCGGAGCCTCCGTTGGGCGAGCCTCGACGCCGACGACTTCCTGCTGCCCCCGCTCCCGAACCACCTCTTCCAGCGGGACAACTCCTGCTGGGTCTACGGCGGGGTCTCCATAAACCCGATGGCGAAGCCCGCCCGGCAGCGCGAGTCGATCCACAGCCGCGCCATCTACCGCCACCACCCGATGTTCGCCTCCGCCGACTTCGTCACCTACTACGGGGACGACGACATGTCTCACCAGCCTGCCACGATCGAGGGCGGCGACGTCCACGTGCTCGGCAACGAGACGGTGCTGGTCGGGATAGGCGAGCGGACGACGCCCATGGCGGTCGAAAGCTTCGCCGTCTCTCTCTTCGAGGCGGGCCAGGCGACGAAGGTGATCTGCGCCGAGCTGCCGAGATCACACGCGACGATGCACCTCGACACGCTCATGACGATGGTCGACGAGGCGACGTTCGTTCTCTACCCCTACATGGACCGCGGGCTCCGCAGCTGGACGATCCTGCCCGACGGCGAGCCCGGCCGGTTACGGGTCACGCTCAACGCCAACTTCTGGCACTCGCTCGCGCGAGCCCTCGGCGTCGACAAGCTCAGGCTGCTGGCGACGGACGAGGACAAGAGGGCGGCGGAGCGCGAGCAGTGGGACGACGGCACCAACTACCTCGCCGTCATGCCAGGAGTGGTGTTCGGCTACGAGCGGAACGTGCTCACGAACAACATGCTCCGCCAGCATGGGATCGAAGTGGTGAACGTCACAGGCAGCGAGCTCGGCCGAGGCCGAGGCGGCCCTCGCTGCATGACGTGCCCGATCGAGCGCGACGCGACCTGAAGAGGAAGAGGCGCCCGATCTGGTAGGGCTGAGCCAGAGGCCGGAGAGGCCGGGCGACGGTCGTCCCGACGCCCGGCCTCTCTTCGAGCCCCGCTTGTTCAGCTGCTCTTCGGCCCCGCCGGCACGACCAGCACGAGCGGCGGTTGCGCCTTCTCCTGCTTGATGCTGCGGTACGAGAGCAGCAGGTAGATGCCCGCACCGACGAGAAGTCCGAGGGCCCAGCTGAGGTCCATCCCGTTCGTCCCGTTCGCCAGGGGGCCGTTGTAGGAGGGGAAGAAGAACTGGGCGTCGATCCACATCATGGCCGAGAACATCCCGCAGGCGAGCGCCAACAGGGCTTTCCAGTTCCACCCACCGTTGCGCCAGTAGACACCCTCGCGTCTGGCGCCGAGTGCGTACCTGTCGTAGGTGCCCCCGCGCAGCAGGTAGTCGACCGCGATGATGCCGAACCACGGAGCCAGCCAGACCACGATGTAGAGAAGGAAACCGCTCAAGTCCTGGTAGAAATTGCCCTTGAAGATCACGAGCGCGGTGATGCCACCGCTGATGACCGTGTCGATGAGGACGCATATCCACCGCTTCGCCGGGAGCCCCAGCGCCTGCAGCGTCACGCCCGAGGAGTACATGTCCATCGTGTTGATGGCGAACAGCTGCGGCAACGCGAGGATCATGAACGGCCAGAAGAACCAGCTGGCGAAGCCGAAGGCGCCGGGCAGGCCCTGCATGACGTTGCCCGTCGTACCGAAGCCGGAGAAGTTCTTGCTGACGAGGAACGCCGTGGCACCGAGCAACTCGAGGAGGACCGACGGAATGGCGCCGCCGAGCGTCGCCGCCCAGAACGTCTTCCACTTGGAGGTGGCCCTCGGCAGGTAGCGCGAGTAGTCGGCCGCGTTCTCGGTCCAACCGAGGCCGCCCGCCGACACGATCACGACGAGGCCCGTCGTCCACAACCACCAGTCGGGAGAGCTCTGGGCCCCGAGGGCGCTCAGGTGGGCCTTCGGGATGACGAGGATCGCCATGATGGCAAAGAGCACGATGAACACGTACGACAGGTAGCGCAGCACCGTCTGGATCGTGGCGTGACCCAGATACGGCATGATGAACTGGGCGATCACGGCGGCGATGACGATAAGCGCCTTGCCGAGGCCGTTCACCGACTGGCCCTCCCGGGCGAGCATGCCGAGGACGATGAGGACCACGATGACGAGGCCCTCTATCTCGAAGCCGACCTGGGTGAGCCAGTTGAAGAGGGACGGGACCCGATTGCCGTTTCGCCCGAAGGGCGCCCGGCTCACCATGAACTCCGTCGTCCCTGTCTCCGGCCCGGCGAGGCTCGCGAAACCGAGGAACGCGTAGAACAGGTTGCCGATGAGGATCGCCGCGACGGCCTGGTAGAACGACAGGCCGAAGGAGACGATGAGCGCCCCGTACACGAGGAATTCGACGTTCCAGATGGCACCCGACCACAGCCAGAACAGGTTGCGGGGCTTCATGGTGCGCTCGTTCTCCGGGATAAGCTCGATGCCCCTCTGTTCGAGCTGCCCGACCGCGTACCCCTCGTGCGTCTCCGGGGCTTCCAAGGACGGGGTTGCCGCCCCCTTTTCTCCTGGCATCGTCTCAGCCATGCCGACCTCCCTCAGACCCAGCTAGTGTTGTTGCCCGCATGTCCCCTCTCCTAGGGCCGAAAGTCACATCGATGAACCCGCCAGGCACCCCGAAGGGTAGCCGCGCGCGGGTGCCCGAGGCCGAGTAACTCGAGAGAGTCAGAAAGGACGCCCGCCACCAGCTTGTGACGTTCTCCCCTACCCGTTGGCGCGCCCGGCTGTCAGCCTGACGTTGGGATCACAACTGCGACCGGGGAGGTGTCGCCATGGCACACACCTCGAACAGGATCGTCGTCGGCGTGGACGGCTCCCCCGGGTCACGCCAGGCGCTCAGGTGGGCGCTCCGGGAGGCCGAGGCGACCGGCTCGACCGTGGAGGCCGTGCTTGTCTGGTGGGACGGGTGGGCCCTGAGCGGCCCGCCGTCGCTCATCGGAGCCGGCAAGGAGGGGCTCGCCATGCTCAAGGCCGAGCTCCACAAGACGGTGCACGACGTCCTGGTAGAGGACGGTCGGTCCGGGAAGGTCGCCGTCACCGAGCGTGTCATCCCCGGCCATCCTGCCGAGGCTCTCGTGAGAGAGAGCGAGAGCGCGCGGTTGCTTGTCGTGGGATCGCAGGGTCTGTCCGGCCTGATGCGCTCCATCATCGGCTCGGTGAGCCGTCGCTGCGCCCAGACGGCGACTGTGCCCGTCGTGATCGTCCCGCCTGCCGTGAGCAGCGAGGCTATCCAGCAGAGCCAAGCTCCTCCGGCTCCTTTCCCTTCGTCTCCGGCACGGCAAAGCTGAGCGCGCCTGTCACGACCACGGGGAGGAACGTGACGAGGGCGGCAAAGGCGAAACTGTTCCCCACGTCCACGAGCTCGCCGAACACGACGAGTCCCACGACCGCACCGAGGACCGCGGCCGCCACGACCCATCCGGCCGCCGACGCCCTGACCGACGTGGGGAAGAGCTCGTTCGTGAGCGATCCGATGGCCGGCGCGAGCACCGAACCTGCACCCACGCCGAGGATGTAGCCGACGACGAGGGCCGCTCTCGCCCCGCTGTACGCGAGCGTGCTGAAGCAGGCGAGGCCGACGATGGCGATGGCGATGGTCGGGCGACGCCCCAGGCGGTCTGCAAGGTAGCGACCGACGAGAAGGCCGACGAGGCCGGCTGCTCCTGCGGCGACGACCATGAGGGACGTGACGTAGCCGGGCTGGCGGACCACGTCCTGCGCGTAGAGGAACACGAAGCTCGTGGCCGGTCCCGAGATGACCGCGACGAAGAACGCCACACCGAGGACGACGGCGAGTCGGGACCGGAGGGCGGAGCCGACGACCCCGAGGACGGGCATCTCGTAGCCGGCGCTCGAGGCGATCCGGTAGCGATCCGTCTCGCGCACCGAGCTGGCGAGGGGCACGAGCAGGACGAGGGGCAGCACGGAGCTGGCGAAGAGCCAACGGAATCCCTCACCGTGCACCCACAGGCCGTGGATGACGGCGGTGAGGCCGGCGCCCACGCCGTACCCGGCTGTGGCGAGTGCCACCGCCTTCGACCGGTTGGCGCTCCCGGTCTGCTCTGCGACCGTCACCTGCGAGAGGGCGTTCGTCGTGCTGAGCAGCGGCCGCCCGAGTGAGAAGACGATGACGAAGACCCAGTAGCTCGGGCTCGTCGCGGCGAGCGCCGTGAGACCGAGGCCGACGGCGGTCGTGGTGAGCAGCGACGTCCGGCGGCCGAAGCGATCGGCGAGCGACGTGAGAGGCAGCGCTCCGAGCGAGGCGAGCCGGATGACGGCCAGACCGATGCCGAGCGAGGAGCCTGACAGTCCCGCCTGGTCGGCCACCGTGGCGCCATGGGCGACGTGCCCGAACACCTTGGCGACGTCACCGAGCGCGGCGACGGCACCGAACTGCCCGTAGCCCGACGCGAGGGCGACGAGGGCGACGGCGACGACGCGGCGGTCGCGCCACGTGCTCAGCTGGCGCGGGACCGCGGTGCTGCTGAGCGGCATGCGCCGCGATCTCCTCGTCGACCGCACGCCTCATTATGAGGCAGGTTCGGCTCGCCTCCCGGGCGCGTGGAGGGTTCGGGTTGGCGCTACGACCGCGGATCTCGACGCCGGGGACCACGACGGCGCTCGCCGGCGGGCGAGCCCGGGGCGATCTCGCAAGCCCCAGTCGTCCGAGAAAGGGTCCTTCGCCCCTGTCGGCTCGTCGACGCAGCGACGCATGATGCTCACGGTCCCTCGAAAGGGGGGCTGGCATGCGAGTGAAGGCACCGGCCCAACCGGTTCCGGCAACTGTGCTGTCGCTCCCCGCGGCAATCCTTGCTTCGGGCGGAGTCGGGGTGGCCGGTGCCTCGCTGGCATCGCCGGCCTTACGACTCAACCCGTCGGACCGAACCGCTCGGTCCTTATGCGGTTCGCCTCCATGCCTGCTTCGACGAGGAGCATGCTCGCATGCTCTACGAAACCGGCCGGACCGCACACGTAGCCCTCCCCCGCCATCACCAGCCGGCCGACGTCCTCGGCGGCGACTCGTCCCTCGGGCCGTGTGTCCCCCGCCGGAGCCCGGCGGCTGTAAGCGACCGTCACCTCGGGGCCGGGCAGCTCGCCTGCGTAGTAGAGGTCGTCCGGGGTGCGCACCGAGACGAGCAACCTCACCGGCGGGCCGGTCGAAAGCGAGCGGGAGAGCCGCAGCATCGACATGAGCGGGACGACGCCGGAACCGCCCGCGACGAGCACCGCCGGGGTGTCCCCCGTCCAGGTGAACCCGCCGATCGGGCCACGGACCTCGATCTCGTCTCCTACGGCGAGCTCGTCGTGGAGGAAAGTCGAAACCTCTCCGCCCTCGAGACGCTCCACCGTGATCTCCACCACCTCCGGCGAGCCGGGCGCCGAGGCGATCGAGTAGGTGCGCTGCGCTCTGTAGCCGTCGGGTGCGGTGAGCCGCACGACGAGATGCTGACCGGCGAGGTGGGTGAACGGCTGGCCGGGAGAGAGCCGGAAGCTCTTCGCCCGCGGCGTCTCCCGTCTCACATCGAGGACCCTCGCCACGGTCCAGCCGCCGACCGCCTGCACCGCAAGGGGCATCCTCAGTCGCCCTGGTAGCGCTGCTCCAGCCATGGGTCGCCCCGGTCGTGATAACCGTTGCGCTCCCAGAAACCGGGTTCGTCGCGGTCCATGATCCGCAGTCCCGCCACCCACTTGGCGCTCTTCCAGAAGTAGAGATGAGGGACGAGCAGCCGGGCCGGGCCACCGTGCTCCGCTGCGAGAGGCCGCCCGTCGAACTCGAACGCGACCCAGGCCCTGCCGCCCGAGACGTCCTCGAGTGGCAGGTTCGTCGTGTAGCCGGTGTGGGAGAAGGCCATCACATGCGTAGCCCCGGGCAACGGCTCGGCGGCGTCGAGCAGCAGGTCGACCGGCACGCCGGCGAAGACGACGCCGAGCTTCGACCACGTCGTCACGCAGTGGATGTCCCCCCTGTACTCGGACCAGGGAAGTGATTTCAGCTCCTCCCAGGTCCAGGTCGTCGGCTTCGCGACCGAGCCCTCCAGCCGGAACGTCCAGGAGTCAGGGTCGAGCCGCGGTGTCACCTCGGCGTTCAGCACCGGCCAGTCGTCCCGGGCGTCGTACTGGCCCGGCGGAAGCCGCCCGTCCCTCTCGCCGTGCGGCCGCCCGGCAAAGCCTCGCGTGATCCTCACGACCTCACCCTAGGGAGGCTCGGTTCGTGCCGTGCCGGGCCCGGCACCGTAATCTCGCGGCCATGCCTCTTCCCTGGGAACGGGACCTCGCCGGGCGGCTCGAGCGCCGCATCCTGCACTCGACGGTCCTCGAGGACAACCCGCTCGGCGACCCTGCCGACCGGCCCGTTCTCGTCTACCTGCCGCCGGGATACGACGAGGACGCCGACCGGCGCTACCCGTCGGTCTACGTCATCCAGGGCTATACGGGCCATCTCACGATGTGGTCGAACCGGAGCGCGTACCGCCTGCCCTTCCCCGAAGCCGCCGACGAGCTGTTCGCGAGCGGCGGCGCCCCGCCCTGCATCGTCGTGTACGTCGACGCCTGGACCTCCTACGGGGGCAGCCAATTCGTCGACTCGCCGGGCACAGGCCGATATCACACGTACCTCTGCGAGGAGGTCGTGCCGTTCGTCGACGCCGAGTACCGCACGATGGCCGGCCCGGCGCATCGTGGCATCCAGGGGAAGTCGAGCGGGGGCTTCGGGGCGATGATCACGCCCATGCTGCGGCCGGACCTCTTCGGCGGCCTCGGGACACATGCCGGCGATGCGCTCTACGAGTACTGCTACGTGCCGGAGTTCGCGAGGTCGATCCGGCTGCTGCGCGACCACGACGGCCGGATCGAGGCCTGGTGGGACGACTTCAGGAGCCGCGTCGCTTTCACGAAGACAGGCGACGAGAACCTCCTCATGCTTCTCGGCGTGTCGGCGTGCTTCTCCGCCGAGCCCGACGGCACCCCCGTGCTGCCCTTCGACCCGGTGACGGGTCGCCTGCGCGACGAGCAGTGGAGCCGTTGGCTCGCCTGGGACCCGGTTCGCATGGTGGCGCACCATCGAGAGGCGCTGAAGGGGCTCCGGGCGATCTGGATCGACGGCGGGAAGAACGACGAGTGGTTCCTCGACCTCGGGGCACAGGCCTTCGCCGCCGAACTGGAAGCCGCCGGAGTGAAGGGCTTCCACTTCGAGCTGTTCGAGGGCACCCACGCCCGGATCGAGTACCGCTACACGATGTCGCTCGCCTACCTGGCAGAGCGCCTCTCCTAGACACCGGTCGGCTCAGTCACCGCGCTCCCGGCTCGGGGCGACCCGGCTCGGCTCAGTCCCTCCGCGCCCGGCTCGGGGCGACCCGGCTCGGCTCGTCGGGCATCTTCGGGTACTGCGGGGGCCAGGGGGCATCCTTCAGGCCACGTCTTCGATCCATCTCGGCGAGCTCGAGCAGCGGCTCGATCGACTGCGGGCGGCGCCCCATGGCCGCCCAGGGGTCGCCTTGCTCAGCGACGCGCCGCGGCACCGTCCAGATCGTGAGGTCGTCGGGCTCGACCTCGGCGACCTCCTCCCAGGTGATCGGAGTGCTCACCTGGGCTCCCGTCCTCGGACGCACAGACCACGCGCCGAAGACGGTCTTGTGGGGCGCGTTCTGGTTGAAGTCCACGAACACCCTCTTGCCCCGCTCCTCCTTCCACCAGGCCGCGGTGATTCGCGCGGGATGGCGCCGCTCGAGCTCCCGTGCGAGCGCGACGGCGGCCCTGCGCACATGCACCGAGTCCCAGTGCGCCTCGAGGCGAGCGTAGACGTGTATGCCCCGGTTGCCCGATGTCTTCGGGTGGGTCTCGAGGCCGAGCTCGTCACAGAGGTCGCGGACGAGGTGGGCGACCTCGCGGACGGCGTCGATCCCGAGACCGTGCTGCGGGTCGAGGTCGATCCGCAACTCGTCCGCCACGCTCGGAGAGTCGACGGTGTAGGGCCAGAGATGGAACCCGAGACACCCGAGGTTCACCGCCCAGAGCACGTGCGCCATGTCGGCGAGCACGAGCGCGTTCGAAGTCGTCCCGTTGGGAGTGGCGACGACGGTCGTCTCGAGCCAGTCGGGCGCGCCCGGCGGCACGCGCTTTTGGAACCACGACTTGCCGAGAGCACCGTCCGGGAAACGCTGCAGGAGCGCCGGGCGCCTCGCCGTAGCGGCGAGCAGCGCCGCCGAGATGCTCAGGTAGTAGTCGACGAGATCGCTCTTCGTGGCCCCCGCAGCCGGGAAGTACACCTTGTCGGGGTGCGACACCTCGATCAGCCGGCCGGCCACCTCGACTTGGCGCGAGCGGGAAGGGGCTGCGTCGCCGCTTCCGTTCGGCACGCGCGCGACGCTACCCGCGTCGTAGCGTGACGGCTATGCGCTTTGCCATCAAGACAGCACCGCAGAACACGACCTGGCAGGACATGCTGGCAGTCTGGCAGGCCGCCGACGAGATGGAGGTGTTCGAGTCCGGCTGGACCTTCGACCACTTCTACCCCATCATGGGCGACTCGTCCGGCCCGTGCCTCGAGGGTTGGACGACGTTGAGCGCTCTCGCCCAGGCGACGTCGAGGCTGCGACTCGGCACGATGGTGACGGGGATCCACTACCGCCATCCGGCCGTTCTGGCGAACATGGCCGCCACGCTCGACATCATCTCCGGTGGGCGCCTCGAGATAGGCATCGGTGCCGGTTGGAACGAGGAGGAGTCCGGCGCATACGGCATCGAGCTCGGCTCGCCGCGCGAACGGAGCGACCGGTTCGAGGAAGCGTGCGCCGTCATCGTAAGCCTGCTCGAACATGACATGACGACCTTCGGCGGGCGCTTCTTCCAGCTGACCGACGCCCGCTGTGAACCGAAGCCGGTGCAACGACCCCACCCTCCCATCTGCATCGGCGGGAGTGGGGAGCGGCGTACGATGCGCACGGCGGCACGTTTCGCCCAGCACTGGAACTTCGTCGGTGGACCGCCAGAGGAGCTCGAGAGAAAGCGCGAGCTCCTCTCCGAGCACTGTGCCTCAGTCGGGCGCGACCCGGCTGAGATCCTCGTGTCCGCACAGGTCCACTTCGACGGCGACCCGGGAGCCACGGCGGCCCGTGCGGCGGCGTTCTTCGACGCCGGCGCCGAGCTCGCCGTCGTCCACCTTCGACCGCCGCACACGCCCCGCGCGCTCGAGCCGCTCGCCGCAGCTCTCGGCGCGATGGCGTGAGGTAGGCCGGCCCGGAGGTGGGCCGGCCCCGCCGATGCGAGAGAGCCGGCCTCCTCTTTCAGAGCTCGGTCAGCCGCCGCTCACCCCAGTCGCGAGCGAGCGGTCGAGCACCTGCCCGCTCGCGCTCACCGCTTCGACGGCCACCCACGGGTACACATGCCCGAGAACCGCCATCGACTCGAAGTTGCTCTTGTACCAGTAGCGCGTGATCGCCGTGAGTTGCGCCGCGGACGGGCCGGCGAGGACGATCCACTTCGCCACCTGGGTGGAGCCGTTCCACGACATCCACACGTCGGTCTTGCCGCCCGCGGCCTGAGCGGCGACGTTCGGTCGCCATGTCGGGTAGCCCTGCCATGGCAGGAACGAGGCCCGGTAGGACCAGTTGGAGAGCGTCATGTCCATCTTCACCTGCGTGCCGGCCTGGTTGTACTCGGTGATCTCCGGGTTCTCCGCCCAGTCGATGAAGGCGTCCCCGTTGCTCATCCGCTCAACGCTGCCGGTGTAGCCCGAGTAGATCGCCGGGTTGTGCGTGTAGGCGTGGACGAGCGTCACGCTCGCCGGGCTGGTGTTCGGGTCGACCGAGATGATGAGCCCCCGCGACGGGTGAGCCGTGGAGCCGAGCAGGCAGTTCGGGCCGGTCCCGCCGTCGTCGTAGAGCGAGTACTGACCGTTGCCGAGAGCGACGAGGTCGTGCTGGTAGCACCAAGGCTCGGTGAGGGTGTTGTCGCCGGCGAGCGGGGCACCGACCTGCCAGAGGATCTGCCCGAAGTTCGCCGAGCCAGGCGTGTCGTCGACCTTGTAGAGGCCCCAGGTGTTGCGCGACGAGATCACGAGGTTGCCGTCTGTGTCCTCGGAGATGGCGTTCCCGTGGAAGTAGTCCCAGACGGCGCCGTTCGCCGCCGGGTTGGGGATCTCGGACTGGCTCACCGGCACCTGCACGAGGGAGTCCCACTGGAAGAGGAGGTTCCCGACCGAGATGTGGTAACCGGTCTTCACGAGGGACAGCTTCTGCACCACGTACTGCAGGACGGTCTCGGTGTTGCCGCCGATCGTCTCGGTGACCGGGTCGAAGATCCCGATGAGGGCGTCGCCCTGCGGCGTGATCTGGAACTCGTGCAGGTCGACCCAGTTGGACGGGAAGCCGCTCGTCGAGAGCTTGCCCACGAGGTGGTAGTGGTTGTCGTAGAGGTAGACGAAGCCGTTGCCGTAGCCGCCCGACCCGGGCTGAGCACCGGACCAGAGGGCGAGGTACTGGTTGCCGTCGAAGCGGACCGGGTGCAGGTTGTCGTCCCGTGGACCGCCGAAAGGTGCTCGGTTCCAGTACACGAGGTGCCCGTTCGGCTCGAATATCCCCCCGCCGCTACCGGACACGTTCCCGCCCTGGGTGATGAAGATCAGGCGCCCGGCGGGCGTGCCGTGTGTCGTGACGCCGAGGTTCTCACAGACGCTCTGCGCCTCGAGGTTCGGCTCGCTCTTGTACTCGACGACGTTGCACGCCGGTGGCGAGTACCTGTGGGTCTTCCCGCCCGGCGCTGCGCTCGCCGCGTTGGAAGGAGCTGAGCCGTCTTCGGATGCGGCCACTTGGAACGCCTTCCGAGCGGCGGACGCCGAAGCCGGTCGCGCGATCCCGAAGGTGTAGCTGTCGCCGTGGCCGCCCGGCATGCGCAGCTTCGGTGCCGTGACCGTGACCGTCTCCCCGGGCCGGAAGGGCTTCGCAGGCACGAAGCTCTCACCCCTCGCCCCGACGAGGCGCGAGTAGTGGCCGAAGTGGACCCCGCTCACCGATCCCCTGATCTTCATCCCGGCGATCTGCGAGGCAGTCACCCCGAGGAAGGTGAGGCTCGTCGCCGGCTCGACGTAACGGTCCCCGGCGACAGGGACGACGGAGAAGCCTTTCGGGCTCATGAGCCGGCCCGGGCCGGCGGGGCGGCCTGCCGAGCCGGACGCCGCGCTCGCCACGCCGACGCCGGCGGCACCGAGCGACAACGCAGCCACTGAGATGACTGCGCCGACTTTGAGACCACGCCCGAGCGAGACGGAACGCTTTTGCATCTTCATCAAGGAAACCCCTCTTGCTTGCCTGACCCGCCGACCGGAGCCGGAACTCCCGCTGGGCGCAGCGCTGGCGTCGCACGCCTCCCTGCCGGCCCTGCCCTGAACGGCGTCACTCGGTCGGCAGTCTTCCACGCTGTACGGCCGAATGCGAACATCTGGTCTCACTTGTCGCATCCGACTCCCATCCGCTGGCCATCGGGCCGGCACGAGTCTCCGGCGGCATCGGCTGCTTGACGGGAGATCTATCGAGGCCGCTCGAGAAGGCGGTTCGGGTGCGGTTCGGGTGCGGCTCGGGTGCGGCTCGGGTGCTCTGGCCGGCCGAGCCCGGCGGGAAACCGACCGAGCCGTTCGCTCGTAAGAGCCTCTTGATGACCGACAGTCCCGCTGGAGGATCACCTGCCACCGGGAAGGAGGACGGCGCAGCTGCGACCCGCGCAGGCGTTGCGGCCCTTGCCGGCCGGTTGGCCGGCGGGGGCCTTCTCGCCGCGTCGGCGGCCGTCCACCTCGACCTCTACCTGACCGGCTACCGCAGCATCCCGACGATCGGGGCCTTCTTCCTCTTCCAGGTGGTGGCAGCGCTCCTGCTCGCCGTGTCGGTCGTGGCCACGAGAAGGTGGCAGGTCAGCGCCGTAGGAGCGGGTTTCGTGCTCGCCACGCTCGCCGGCTACCTGCTCTCGGTCACCTCGGGCCTCTTCGGCTTCAGGGAAGTCCGCACGACTGCCGGCCTGGCCGCGGGCGTCGTCGAGGTGCTCGCGTTCTGCGCCCTCGCTGCGGCGGCGCTCGGCGAGTGGGCAGATCCGGGCGGAAAGGGAACCTCACGCACGTCACGGGCGGGCCGCCTCTCTCCCCTCGCCCTGTCGGGAACGGCACTCTGCTGCCTGGCCGCGGCTGCTCTGTTCGCCGCAGCAGCGGCCGCGGCGACGGCGACTGTCGCGCCGAGCGCTCGGGGCGACGGCGGCAGGGTCGAACTCGAGGTCGGGCTCGCAAGCGGCACCCGGGTCATCACGAACCCGAGTGGCCGCACCCTCTACTGGTTTGCCCTCGACTCCTCGAGCACCTCCGCCTGCAGCGGCACTTGCGCCACCTACTGGCCGCCCGTGCTCGGCCGGCCGGTTGCCGGCCCGGGCGTGAGAGGGCGTCTCGGCACGATAAGGCGGCCAGGAGGCCGGCTGCAGGCGACGTTCGACGGCCACCCTCTCTACACCTACATCGGCGACACCGGTCGCGGGACGGCACGAGGCAACGGCCTCGACCTGAACGGCGGCGTCTGGCACGAGCTGCTGGCGGGATAGGCGGCTGGCGGGATGGCCGGCCGGCGGGCGGCTACGACGGAAGAGGTTCCAGCCGCAACGTCGTCTGGGCTACGGCGGGAGTGAGCATGTCCGGCGTCTCCGCGTCGGTCGGGTACTTCGACATGTACGCACGGTCGACCGCGGCGAGGGTGTCGCCGTCCTCCACCCTCTCGTGCTTCACGTTCACCACCTCGCCGGAGATCTCGAGAGGGAACGAGGGCTGGGCCGTGACGTGCTGGTACCACTCGCCCGCCGTCGCCCGGTAGGAGCGAACGAACACGGAGTCGCCCGACGTGACGATCCAGATCGGCGTGCGCCTCTCCTCGCCGTCGGATGCGACGACGACTCTCACCTCTCGCTCAGACTTCGCTGCCTCACGGAACCGGGTCACATCCATCACAGCCTCCTTCGGTCCCGACCATCAGAGCACGCCCGGCGGCTTCCTTCCAGCGCGGCCGGGCGAGGTCGTCAACCCGGCGAGCACGTCGAGCCGTGGTCGCGGAAAGCCCCAGGCCACGACGGCCCGGCTCCGCCCTCCGGCCAGTAGTCCCCTGTGCGTGGGTCTTGCAGGTAGGCGACCGGTGCCGGGCTGCCTGAGGCCAGCTCGGCGACGGCGCTCACGAGCCGGTCCACATCGCCCTGCGTGGCGTTGATGCCGAAGCTCGCCCGCACGGCGCCGGGCATCCGGCTCCTGTCACCCCGGCGCACCTCGTTCCGGAAGGCTTCGACCTCTGCCTGGCCAAGCCCGAGGAGGCGCATGAGGTAGGGATGGGCACAGAAGCAGCCGTGGCGGACCCCGATCGCGTGCTCCGCCGAGAGCCGGGCCGCCACGAGGGAGTGCGGCATACCCTCGATCTCGAACGTCGCGACGGGCAGCGTCTCGGTCGAGACATCGGGGCCGAGGAGGCGCACGCCCGCCATGTGGTCGAGAGCAGACCTGAGGCCGGCCGCGATCTCGCGGTCGTGCGCGACGATCGCTTCCCAGCCGACCGCCTCCATCTGCTCGATGGCGGCACCGAGGGCGACGGCGCCGACCACGTTCGGCGAACCTGCCTCTTCACGGTCGGGGGGATCGGTCCAGACGACCTCGTCCAGGTCGACGAGATCGACCGCCCCGCCGCCTGCGAGGAAGGGATCCCCGTCGGCGAACAGGGCTCTCGGGCCGACGAGGACGCCCGCCCCGAACGGGGCGTACATCTTGTGCCCGCTCCACGCGACGTAATCTGCCTCCCGCGGGAGCGGCCGGTGCGGCGCGAGCTGCGCCGCGTCGACGGCTACGGGAACGCCGCGGCGGTGGGCGGCGTCTATCAGCTCGTCGAGCGGCGGGAGGAAGCCGGTGATGTTGGAGGCTCCGGTGACCGCGAGCAGGCGCGGCGGCGGTCCGGCATCGAGAGCCGCCTCGACGTCGGCGAGGTCGAAGGTCCCGTCCTTCGCGCACTCCACGTAGCGACATCGGGCCACCCTCGACCAGGGCAGCATGTTGGCGTGGTGCTCGACGACGGTCGTCACGACGACGTCGGTGGCGCTCAAGCGCAGTCGGTAAGCCAGGTGGTTGATGGCTTCCGTCGTGTTCCGGCAGATGATCGCTAGGTCACGCTCGCCGCTGCGACCGGCGAAACGCAGCGTCGCCGCCCTTGCCTCCTCGTACGCCTCGGTCGCCCGCTGGGACTTGTAGCCGGCTCCGCGATGGATGCTCGAGTACCAGGGCATGAACGCCTCGACGCGCTCGAGGACGTGCCCGAAGGCCGGCGTGGACGCGGCCGCATCACAGGAGAGATAAGGCCTCTGCTCTCCGTCGACGCACGGCACCCGCTCGCCGTCGCCCACGAGAGGCACCGGCGGCGGGCCCCGGTGCAACTCCACGCCGGTCATGAAGCGACGCCGTCCGGGTTGAACTCGTGGTAGGCGGCCCAGGCCCTCGGGCCGTACACCGTCGCCGGACCCCCGTTCATCACGAGCGCTACGGACAGAGCCTCGGCCAGCTCCTCGGGTGAGGCACCGTGGCGAGCCGCTCCTCGCGCGTGCGAGGCGATGCAGCCATCGCAGCCTTTGGTGACGGCTATGGCGAGGGCGATGAGCTCTTTCGTACCCCTCGACAGCACCCCGCTCGTCATGGCCGCGTCGTGCATGGCGGCGAAACCTGCCCATGGCCCCGCCGACGCCTGCCTCAGCGACCTCGTCGGTGCTCTCAGTTCGTCGAGGGTCTCCTTCGCCCATGTCCGGTCCGTCATCCAGGTTCCTCCCGTGCCGGCAGCTCTTCCCGCGGCCAAGTCTCCCACCAGCGCGCTTGCTCGTAGCGGTGACGCCCGACGTTCAAGTGACTTTCGCCCCTACTCAGGGCCGCTCCGGAACGTTACGAGTAGGCGAGAGCACCGGGGAGGTCGCATGCACGCCGAAGCAAGCTCACGGTCCGAGAGGCCGATGATCGCCAAAGGTGAAGCCGCGCACGGGGAATTAGCCGCCACAACCACCAGCCACCACCCTACGGCCGCTGAGATCGAGCAGGTCCTCCGTTACTCGGGAACACGGGTCGGACGAGGGGGGTCAGTGGCCGCGAGCGAGGCTGCGAGAGATGCGGGGGAGCAGGGCTGGGACGACCGCTCGGAGGAGATCTTCGGCATCTTCGTGTCGAGCGAGGAGCAGCTTGGCTATCTCGCGGGCAGCCGGAGGCCTGCAGAGATCGCTGCCGCCGTGGTGCGCTGGATCGAGTCGCCGCTCACCGTCGGTCAGGCGAGGATGATCGTCGCCTGCGGCGGCTGGGACCCGGACCCATTCGTACCCGTCGCCGAAGCCGGCCTGCTCGAGGGGCTCCTCTTCGAAGCTGACGGCTCGAGGCGACGCGTCCACGAGGAGCTGGCAGGGGCGTGGCTGAGTGACTCGATGGCGCTCGCCGACGACATCGAAGTCCTTCAAGCGGTACGAGGACTCTTGCGGTCAGGTTCGCCGGACGGGGACGGCGAGCCGACGGTGATGCGCGTGACGGTGGCTCGGTCGCTCGCGCTCGCCGAAGCAGCCGTGAAGTCCGAGCTCGCAGCTGCCGGGTTCGCGATCCTCTCGGAGATCGACGTGAGCGCCACCTTCGAGGCGACGCTCGGCCTGCACCGCTCTCCGCTCAAGATCCTCGGCGCCTGCAACCCGGCGCTCGCCTACCGGGCGCTCGAGCTCGAAGTGGGCGCGGCCCTCGTTCTTCCCTGCAACGTCGTGCTCGAGGAGGCGGGCGAGGACAGGACGAAGG
>JAJYVX010000214.1:0-2829 GCA_021791795.1 Actinomycetes bacterium
AACCGCCCTTCCGAACCTGATCGTGATCCTCATGTACATCGGCTACTTCACCTCGAGCGCCGTCCTCGGCGGCGAGGCGATCGCCACGCTCTTCCACGTGACGACGGCCGAGGGGATCATGATCATCAACGCCTTCGTGCTGATCATCGTGTGGTACGGCTACGACCTCTTCCACACGTACAACAAGTTCCTCACGGTCATCTCGAGCATCATCTTCCTCATCGTCCTCGGGGCGCTCGTCTCGAAGCTGCCGGCGCACCTGCCGGCCGGCACGGACAACGCGGCCGGCAACGTGCTGCTCGCCCTCTCGGTCATCGTCTCCTGGCAGGTCACCTGGGCCCCCTACGTCTCTGACTACTCTCGCTACCTGCCGGAGGACACGTCCAGCGCGAAGACGTTCTGGTACACCTACCTGGGTTCGGTCGTCGGAGGAAGCCTGGTCATGGTGACAGGCGCGGTCGCGGCCGTCGTCGCCCTCAACCCCGTGAGCCTCGACGCTCCCGGCTATTTGAGCGGGCTGGTCGGCGCGAAGTGGCTGTTCCTCATCGTCTTCATCCTCGGCGTCGGTTCCGGCAACTTCGGCAACCTCTACGGTCCATTCCTGACGTTCTTCGCCATCATCTCGCCCTCGGGCAAGCTGGCGTCGAAGACGACCGGAAGGGCTGCGCGGATGATCTCGACCACGGTCCTTGCTGCCATCGGCACGGTCATCGCCATCGAGGCGAGCCCGCATTTCATGACAGACCTCGGGAACTTCCTCGTGTTCACGCTCTACCTGCTCGTACCCTGGACGGCGATCAATCTGACGGACTTCTACCTGATCCGGCACGGCAAGTACGACATACCCGAGCTCTACAAGCCGCATGGCAAGTACGGCGCGTTCAACTGGTACGCCCTCGCGATCTATGTCGTCGCCATCGGCGTCCAGTTCCCGTTCATGAACGACCCGGCCATCTATGTCGGGCCGGTGCCAGGCGCGCTCGGTGGAGCCGACATCGCCTGGATCGTCGGCTTCGTCGTGGCCGCCGTCGCCTACTGGGTCGGCGCCCAGTACTTCCACCTCGTGCCGTCCATCGAGGCGGAGCGGCGGAGCGGTCTCGCCGCGGTCACCCCGACGCTCGTGAGCGAGACGCCGGACACGCCCACGACGGTCTGAGGGCGCTTTCGGCTGAGCAGCAACTCCTCCGAAGTGGCCGGGCCTTTGCCCGGCCACTTCCGCGTCGAGGCACCAGCCGCATGGGCGGCGGCCTCGTTGTCGATGGCGGCTCGCCGTCGCCGCCGGGTGGGGCCCTCGGGCGAAGGCGGATCGGAGACGGCCGCTGATAGTGTCGAACTCACGGGTCCTGCCTGCGGCAGTCAGCGCCGCAACCGCGGGCGGGAGGCACTGCCGGGCACGAACGATCGGGCGCGCGACCAAGGCAGCTGCGTGACGACGACTACCACCGCGGAACCAACCGAGAAGGGGCCCGACGCCCCCGAGATCGAGCGTCTCACCCTTCGCGTCCTGCGTGTCTGGCGGGCCGCCTCCGCCCGGTCCTCGGTGCTGATCGAGCGCATGCGCAATCCGCTGCCCGATGCCGTGCCCTACGCGAAAGGCGAGACACCCCTCCGCCGCCTCCTCTTCCCGCCGGCCCTGCTCGGCTTCGTCGGCTGCGTCCTCATCTTGTGGGGGGCGAGCCAGCCGACCTCGCCCTTCACCCTCAACTACTTCACCCTCAACCAGGCCCACATGATCGTCCTGCCGGGCTGGCCTCCGACCTGGTTCTTCGGGGTAGGACCGCCGGGCAGGGACAACATCTTCTTCGGGGTGGTCGCCGTCTACGGGGGCATGGTGCTCATGTTCAGCGCCTGGCTGAAGCTGTACCGGCTGACTCGGCTCCACCCCGGTATCCCGGTCGCCCGGTTCGTACCTGTGCTGTGCGCCTGGATCGTGCCGATGCTCGTCGTCGCACCCATCTTCAGCCATGACATCTACAGCTACGTCGGGCAGGGGGAGCAGATGACGCGTCACGTGAACCCCTACCTGTACGGGCCCTACACCCTCGGCGCCGGCTACTCGAACCCCTACACGGCCTACACAGACCAGATCTGGTGGAACGTGACGTCCCCGTACGGCCCGATCTTCCTCTGGCTCGGCGACCTCATCATGACGCTCGGGAACCACGACTACCTCGCAGGGCTGGTCGGCTTCCGGCTCCTCGCCGTGGCGGGCATGGTCCTCATCGCCGTCTTCCTTCCGCGTCTCGCGCGCAGCTACGGGCTCGACCCCACCAAGGCGTTCGTGCTCGGCGTCCTCAACCCTCTCCTCCTCCTCCATCTGGTAGGGGGCGCCCACAACGACTCGCTGATGATGGGGCTTCTCATCGCCGGACTGGCACTGGCAGCCGAGCGGCGCCCGGTGCTCGGCATCATCGTCTGCTCGCTCGGGGCTCTCGTGAAGGTCCCCGCCCTCATAGGCGTTGTCTACATCGGCTGGGACTGGATGGGTGGCGAGGTCTCCTGGCGCCAGCGGATAGGTACCCTCGTGAAGGCGGGAATCGTCTCGGCCGCGGTGCTCGGCATCGTCTCCGAGATAGCTTCGCTGGCGACGGGCGTCAGCCTCGGCTTCGGGTGGGTGTCCGCCCTCTCCAACCCGGGCACCGTGCGGAGCTGGATGGACCCGGCGACCGGCCTCGCCGACCTCATCTCCCACATCGCCTCTGGGCTCGGCTTCGGCAGCCACAGCCACGTCATCATCACCATCCTCAGAGGGGCAGGCGGCCTCGTGGCCATCGCCATCTCCTCAACTTCTGCCCCAGCAGCCTCTGCCCCAATCAGCCATCACTGGCC
>JAJYVX010000214.1:2839-4707 GCA_021791795.1 Actinomycetes bacterium
GCTGCTCGCGGCGGCGTCTCGAGCCTCAGGGCGATAGGTCTCTCGATGCTGGCTGTCGTCCTTCTCGGACCGGTCGTTCAGCCGTGGTACCTGGTCTGGGGCATCCTCCTCCTCTCCCCGTTGGCCGTGGGCCGGACCCGTCAGATCGTGGTCGGCCTCTCGATCGTCGCCTCCTTCCTCGGTCTGCCGGGAGGTCGAGCGCTGCTTGGGCAGATCTCGCACACCAACCCTCTCGTGGTGGCACTCTTCTGTGCCCTCCTTGCCGGCGTCGGCGCCATCCCTCTCGTGCCCCGGGTGCGCCGCCTGCTCCGCTCACCTGAGGAGCCGGCGCTCATCTCGCAGTCGTGAGCACGGCGGCTCTGGGCCGGCCCGAAAGCGTCCGCGCCGAGCGGGACGGCACCGTGCTCGTGGTTACGATCGACCGCCCCGAGGCGCGCAACGCGGTCGACGCCGCGACGTCGGCCGGGCTCGCGAGGGCGTTCAAGGACTTCGACAAGGCTGACGATCTCTCGGTCGCCGTGCTCGCAGGTGCGGGCGGCACCTTCTGTGCAGGCGCGGACCTGAAGGCGATCGCCTCGGGCCGGGGCGCCAACCGGGTGACAGCAGACGGGGACGGTCCCATGGGCCCGACGAGGCTCCGCCTCTCGAAGCCGGTCATCGCAGCCGTCGCCGGCCACGCCGTCGCCGGCGGCCTGGAGCTGGCCCTCTGGTGCGACATGCGGGTGGCCGACGAGACGGCGGTCTTCGGCGTCTTCTCGCGCCGGTGGGGTGTGCCGCTCGTCGACGGCGGCACGGTGCGGCTCCCGCGGGTCGTCGGTCTCGGCCGCGCCATGGACATGGTGCTGACCGGCCGGGCAGTCGGCGCCGAGGAGGCCCTCGCGATCGGCCTCGCGGACCGCGTGGTGCCGGCTGGCGAGGCGCTCCGAACCGCCGTCGCGATAGCCCACGAGCTAGCGGCTCTACCGCAGGCCTGCCTCCGCGCAGACCGCTTCAGCGTGCTCGACCAGGAAGGACTGAGCGAGCCCGAGGCGATGGCGCTGGAGCTCCGGCGCGGCTCGGCCGTGCTGGGGGAGGCGATGAGGCAAGAGGCGGCGCGTTTCGCTGCCGGTGCGGGCCGGCACGGATCCTCCGCCTAGGCCAGGCCTGGGCGTCAGAGCATCCTCTGCAGGAGCGCCACGTCAAGCCACCTCCCGAACTTCCGTCCGACCTCTCGTTCGATCCCGACCACATCGAAGCCGCACGCCCTGTGCAGGGCCATCGACGCCTCCTGCTCCGTTATGACGCGCCCGATCACGGAGTGAAACCCGTGGGTGCGGGCCGCCTCGACCGCGGCCTCGAGCAGCGAGCGGCCGATCCCCTGGCCCCGCCGGGCTTCGTCCACGTACACCGAGTCCTCGACAACCGTGGCGTACCCGGGTCGTGGGCGGTAGGCCGACAGGCAGGAGAAACCCCACACCTCCTCCCCCTCGCCCTCGACCAGCACGGGGTAGACACCGGAATGCTCGGCCATCCAGGCCCGCTGTTCCCCGGCGTCCCGCGGCACGAGATCGAGGGTGGCGGTCGTGGTGAGCACGGCCGCGTTGTAGATCCGCCGTATCCCCTCGGAATCCCCCGGAGTCGCTCGTCGCACGCGAGAAGCAGGCATCGGCGAGGAATGGTACGGCTCACAGGTCGCCAGGCGTCGCATCCACGCTCCAGGTTCGGCCGATACAATCGGCTTTGACGAGCGGGCCTATCCGCCTGGCTCGCCCCCTTAGCTCAGTCGGCAGAGCGCAGCCATGGTAAGGCTGGTGTCGTCGGTTCGATTCCGACAGGGGGCTCCAGGGCGGCGTAGCTCAGTCGGTCAGAGCACACGGCTCATAATCGTG
>JAJYVX010000026.1 GCA_021791795.1 Actinomycetes bacterium
CTTCATCACCTGGGAGATGTGGCACCGGATGAGATCGAGCTTCTGCTCGACGAGGCCGTTCACGTCGACGAAGAAGCTCGGGCTGAAGCTGACGCTCGTCGGCGACTCGTAGCAGAGCACCCTGCTCACGCGCCGCGTTGCAGAGATGGAGGCCGACGCCGTGGCACGGTGGTCCTGGTGCGTGTCCTGTGGCGCGTGCGTGTAGACGACGTCGGGCATGAAACGGGAGATGGCCGCCTCGACGGCCTGGATGCTCTCCCGGCCGTCCGGCACGGAGCCGTCCTTGAACCCACCCCACATGAGCTCGGCGCCGAGGAAGTCCGCCGCATCCTCCTGCTCCGCCACGCGGGTCCTCTGCTCGGCCGAGTTGTCGCCGTCCGACATCACGAGCACCGCCAGCTCGTCACCGGCTCGCCGATGGGCGAGGAGCGCTCCACCACACCCGATCTCGACATCGTCGGGATGTGCGCCGATCGCGAGGACTCTCATCAGTACTCCCTTGTCACTTCGGTCTTGTCACTTCAGTCAGCTCCCGCCATCATGGCGACGACCTTCCGCTTCCTCCGCTGGTGCCAGATGAAGCCTCCCCCGGCCAGGACCGCGACCCCGACGCCACCGAACGTGGAGAGGGGCACGACCGCCGGGGAACCGATCCGCACCTGCCAGAAGATCGGCAGGTGACCGGAGAGAGAAGTCGGGCTCGAGCAGCTCATCGTCCCGTTCGGCAGCTGCAGCACGAGGTTCGCCGGGGTGATGGTCGTGAGACCGGCGGAGCCCGCCGTGAACGGCCCGAGGGACTCGGGCAGCCCCGGTGCGGTGAAGGTGAGAGGCGCTCCGGGCTCGAGCTTCGCGTCGACGGTCATCGGACCGAGGTTCTCGACCGACGGCGAGGCGTTCGACACCTTGAAGTCGAACCTCGTGATCGTCGCCGCGACGGAGTGCCTGCCGCCTGCGAGAAGCGGCGCGGCAACCCGGGACGGGAAGGTCGTCGTTCCCTGGACCGATCCGATGGAGAACATCTCCCCCGGCGCGACCGTCTCGGGCACGATGCCCGTGAGCACCACGTCAGCCGTGCTGACGCCGCCGCTCGAACTGGTGCACGCATAGCGGAGACTCACCGTGACGCCCTGGCTCGGCTGCGCGTTGGCACCGGCGAGCGGCGCCTCGAGCGCGAGCATGGTGAGACCACCGGCGGCGACGACGGCCACCAGAGCCGCTCCAGTTGCCTTGGTGAAGAGCTTCGGCATTTATCCCCTTTTGTGGATGCCGGGGCCTCGAACCGGACTGCCTTTTCTGTACACATCAGCAGGATCAACTTCCTGCTAGCGGGTCATACCGGTCTTATCAGCCGAAGTGCCAGCCGAAACAATAATACTGCAGGTAGCGGCGATATCACCACTCAGCGTGGCAGCACATTGTGGCCTTTCTGCAGCTCAGAACGCGGGTCTCTCGACCTCTGGGTCTTCACCCAGGCATAGTCACGGGCGAGCACCCCGTCCAGCCAAGCCTTCGTGCAAAGGGCGATGGAAACGAAGAAGAGCGGCAGGAAGTAGAAGAGCGACATCGCCCAGCGGCGGTCGGCCTGCTTCAGGAGCAGCCCGCCGCCGAGCTCGACGAGCGGGCCGAGGAAGAGGAGCATCCATAGGATGAAAAGGTCGACCTGGAACGGCGGTGCGGCCAGGCCACCGAGCCACGTGAACGCGAGGAGCAGGCCGACCGCCGAGATCACCGGCAGGTGGAAGGCCAGAAGGAACATGGTGGACTCGACCTTCTGACCGAGGCTGAGGCGCGGCGAGCGCCAGATGGGGAGCCGGTAGTCGCGCCAGACCTGCTGATGCCCCCGCGCCCAGCGGTAGCGCTGGTTCCAGTACCGGCCGACGGTGGTCACCCCCTCCTCCTCGTCCACCGCCGAGACGTCGAAGCGCACCCGCTGGCCCGACAGCAGCACTCGCATCGTGAGGTCGGTGTCCTCGGTGACCGAGGCGGTGTTCCAGCCGCCGATCGCCTTGAGGGTGCTGGCCCGGACGGCGCAGTTCGCTCCGCCGTAGGCCGGCAGGTTGTACATGGCCTGGCGTCCGTACTCGTTCACGAGGTACCCGGCGAGATAGTCGATGCCGATCAGCTGGGTGAGGGGGGAGTCAGCCGTGTTCGAGATCTCGCAGCGCCCCTGCACCGCACCTACAGCAGGATCCTCGAAGTGGCGCACGAGACGGCGGACCACGTCGGCGTGCGGCCGGTGGTCGGCATCGAAGACGATCACGACGTCGCCGGTCGCGAACGCCAGGCCGTCGTTGAGCGCGCCCGGCTTTCCCCCTCCCGAGCCTGCGGGGCGGTGGATGACCGTGATCGGCTCCTCCATGGCCATGCGGTCGAGCTCGGCGGCCATGCCGTCGGTCGAGGCGTCGTCCACGATCACGATCTGGCGCAGATGAGGCGGGTACTCGAGGGCGACGAGGCCGTCCACCAGCTGGTGGATCACGGCGAGCTCGTTCCGGCAGGCGACGAGGACCGACACGCTCGGCATGAAGGTGGTGGCGAGAAGCGGGGCGCTGAGATCGCTCGGCGCGCTGCGGAACGCAGCCATGGCGAAAGCGAGGTGTCGCAGGAAGTACGCGATGAACACAAGCTGGATGACGACCGCGAGCACGCTCACGACGGCGGCCAGCCCGAACAGCGCGAGGGCGAGGAAGACCACGCCCGCGCCGCCGATGAGCGTCCACGGCGCGGCTATGGGCGCCGGCTTCGCCGGGACCTCGACCCGCGGCACCGAGGCCATCTGTCAGCCTTCCCCGGGGCGGTTTCGCGAGGGCACCGGGCCGCTCCGCACCGCCGCGGGGGAAGCGCCAGAGCGAGCGATGCAGCTCTCGAGGAACCCCAGCGCGTCCGCCAGGCTCTCGCTCACGCCCCAGGTGGCGGGGTGATCCTCGACGTGCGCGTACTCCCCGGTGCGGACGCGCAGTGCTCTCATGCCGGCGGCCGCCGCCCCGGCGACGTCCTTGTCGGGCCTGTCCCCCACCATGACGACCACCGCCGGCAACAACCGGAGGGCCACGAGCGCCGTCTCGAAGGGAAGCCGGTCCGGCTTGCGGTGACGGCGGCCCAACTCGTCGGAGAAGATGACCGATGTGAAGAGCTGACGGAGGCCCGTGGCCTCGAGCTTTGCCAGCTGGCCGGCCGGGTCGCCGTCGGAGACGAGGGCGAGCGGCACGCGGCGCGCGATGCGGGCGAGGGCTTGAGCGGCCCCGGGATATGGCTCCAGGCGGCGAGGGGCGTATGCCCGGAACGCTGCTACGAGCGGCTCGAGGGGCAGGTCTGCTCCGGCGATCTCGAGCGCCCGGTCTATCACGTGGCCGCCGTCCGACCCGAGTCTGAGGGCGGCGCGGAGGGCGGACCTCATCTGATCGCGGTCCGCCCCGTCAAGGGCCGCACATCGGGCGACCGCATCGCACGCGCCCTCGAGGAACTGGCTCTGCGGGTAGATCGTGTCGTCGAGGTCGACGACCACCCCGGCAACCGGGTCGCCCGGCAGGCCGAGCAGGGTCGTCACACCGGCCCCCCAGCCGAACGCAACGCCGCCGCCACCACCTCAGGCACGGCCGGCGTGCGCGGTTCCCTCAGCTCGAGGAGGGACCAGACCTCGGGGTCGGCGAGCAGGCCGGCGAGCCGGACGCCGGTCGTGCCGTCGCCGTAGGGGCAGGGCAGCTCGGCCACTCGCCGTTGCTCTCCGGGCGCCGCGTACTCGATGGCCGCCCCGAGCGCCGCCTCGACGTCCATGCCTACGAGGCGCGAGCTCCCGAGAAGGACGCCTTCCCATCTCGGAGTCGAGCGGCGGAGGACGACCGAGGGGACGCCGAAGTAGGAAGCCTCCTCCTGCACCCCTCCGGAGTCCGTCACGACGACTGCCGCACGCCGCAGCGCGCCGAGCATCTCGCCGTAGGGAAGAGGCGGCAGGAGCTCGACCGAATCGGCTCGCAACCTCGCCGTCTCGCCGAACTCGTCGAGCCGCCTCGCGGTGCGAGGGTGCACCGGGAAAGTCACCGTGCCGACCTCCTTCGCCAGCCGGAGGACGAGGTCGACGAGCGACGCCAGCCGGTCACGGTCGTCGACGTTCGTCGCGCGGTGGGCCGTGACGAGCACGCCACCGCGCTCGGACGGCGGCAGCCGGCGGAGGCCGAGACCGACGAGGAGGTCGATGATGGGATTGCCGATGACCCGGACCCGCTCCCGCGCGACGCCCTCCCACTCGAGGAACTGCGCTGCCAGCTCGGTCGGAGCGAGGTGGAGGCTGGCGCATGCCGCACCGACGCGGCGGTTCACCTCTTCGAGGGACGTCTCGTTGAACGAGCGGATGCCGGACTCGAGATGGGCGACGGGAACCCCGGCGCGGCGTGCCGCCAGCCCGAAGACGGGTACCGTGTGCGTGTCGCCGAGCACGAGCACGAGGTGCGGCCTGTGCTCCGCGAGCTCTCGCTCGGCGCGCTCGGTCATCTCGCCGAGCCGGTGCGCCGCGTCTCCTTCGAGCTTCCAGCGCTCGTCCGGCCAGAGCGCGAGCTCCTCGAAGAACACGTCCGACATGGCAAGGTCGTGGTGTTGCCCGGTCGCCACGGTGCGGACCTCTGTGCCCCCTCTTTTCAGCGCTGCGACGACGGGTGCGAGCTTCACGAACTCCGGCCGCGTGCCGAACGCGACGAGCACGGTCCTCCCGGCCGGGCCACCGGCCGGACCGGCAGGCCCGACGGCGCTCCCCGCCTTCGCCGAGGACTGCATCAGCCCTCGAAGACGTCCTCGAAGAACCGGAGCATGGTCACCCCGGGGCGAAACCGGCACCGCTCCGTCCGCACCGGCAGACCACGTGCGGCCCTCACGTACTCGCCGACGAGATCAGCTCCGGAGGCGAGGCTGAGCGGCAGACCGCCCGAGAACCGCGGGTTCACCTCGATGAAGCGCGCAACGTTGTCCTCGCCGAAGAAGCCCTGCACGTTGGCGGGTCCTCTCAATTGCAGCGCCTCCATCAGATGGGCCACGTCGACGATGAGCCCCGGGTCGTGGAAGGTCTGGCCCTTCGAGGAGATGCCGCCACGGGTCTCGAGCCGCCAGCGTGGGACGACTGCGGCAAGGTGGCCGCTCGGCGCGACGAGGACGTCGGCGGTGAACTCCCGCCCGCTCAGGCGGGTCTGGACGACAGGTTCCGGCACGGTCGAAAGGGCGTAGCGCAGGCCGGCCTCGTCGATCGCATACAGGACGTCCCTCGAGCCGCGGCCCCGGCGGGGCTTCACCACCCAAGGCCCCGGCACGCCGTCGGCCGAGCCGATGTTCGTGGGGGGCACTCTCACGCCTGCTGCCTCGGACACCTTGGCGAAGCTCCACTTGTCGACGCAGTAGAGCACGGCGTCGGGTTCGGGGATGAAGAACGCGAGCCCGGCATCGTTCAGCTGCTGTCGCGCCGGCGCCAGTACGAGCAACTCCTCCGAGATGGTCGGCACGAGCACCCTCGCCTGGGTCGCGGCGGCCGTCTCGCAGACGGCACGGACGTATTCCGGGTCGTCGTAACGCGGGATGACGGCTGACTCGTCCGCGAGGCGCAGGCCGACGGCGGTCGGATCAGCGTCCGCGGCGACGACCCGGTGGCCGGCGGCACGGAGCCATCGCACGACTGCCGTGCCGGCGGGACCGCCTGCACCCGTCACGAGCACGACTGTCGGATGGGGATCTATCGGAGCCCGCGTCCACCATTCGGGTTCGGCGCGGCGAAAGGGCAGCATGGCAGGTATCTCGTCGATCACCGGGGCCGCCGGCTCCGGCAAAGCCGCACCGAACCGAGCGAGGCGGCCGTCGTCCGTACCGGGAGCCGTCGTCGCGGCATCCACCCCGGACGCCCGGGGCGACGCGACGCCGGCCGTCGTGACCGAGAGAGAGCTCGACTCGCCCGGGTTGTTGAGAAGCCTGTGCGCCCAGAGGCGCAACTCGACCAGAGCCTGATCGCCGGCGGGCTCCCACTGGCCCCGTGCGATCACCTCGGCCAGCGTGCGACGGACCTGGGGATTGGCCTCCACAGCGGCCCGCTGGCGGAGAAGGTCCGAGTAGGCGGCTATGCCCTCGGCCGCGACGATGTGCAGAGCGGCTATGCGAGAGTCGGGATTGGGGTTCGCGAGCGCGCTGCGCACGGTGGCCCTCGCCCCCCTCCTCGCGGTGAGGCGCCAGGTGAACGCCCCGCCCACGAGGGCCGCACCTGCGACGGCAAGCCCGAGGTCGGCAACGCTGCTCAAAGTGAGGCGACTCCCTCTAGAGGACCGCCGCCGGCCGCGGCAGCCCTGGGACGGCGGCCCCCTTCTCGCTCTGGCCGCTCACCGCCCCGGCGTCGAGAGCATCGGCTGCCGTCGCCGGCGCCTTGCGACGGGGCAGCAGCACGAAGAGCATGAAGATGAACCCGGCCATCGTGTAGGCGAAGCCGAAGATGCTGCCGACCCAGTCGTGGAAGAGCACGAGGCTCGCGCGGCCGTCCACGAGGCCGGCGAAGATCGAAGCGTCGATGCGGATCATGTTCCCGAGGAAGATGGCGCCCGCGGCCACCGCGTAGGCGACCAGGCGGCGGGGGAACGGCGCCACCCGCCGCGGCAAGGCGGCCGCCAGGCAACCGAGGGTGAGGAGGGAGGCAAGGGAAGAACAACTCGGTGCCACCTCGATCCAGAACCAGGCATTCGAGTGCCAGGGGGCCACGAGAGCGTTCGGGCCCGAGACCTGCAGGACGCTGTGCACTCCGAGTAGCCGGAGCATGCCGACGTCCGCCTGCAGCTCTATGGCGCGAGCCGGCACTTGGAGAAGCACGAAGAGGAGCGGCGTCATGACGACGACGAAGCCCACCCGCAACCACACATAGACGCGTTGTCGAGTCATCTAGCTCCGGGGACTCCTGCTGAAGTCGCTCCGGCCATGCCCTCCCCCCGGGGCATGACCGCATCGTTTCCACCCCAATGGTACCGGTGGCCCAACGGGTGGCAGTTCCAGGCGCAGGTACCATCGTGTTGCTCACCACAGACGGCGGCCGCTCGGACATGCCCGCCCCGGCCGGGAAGGGAAGAGGCAAGTTGACGACCGAGGAGGCCGTGCCGACGTTTCGGGAGACGGAGGTTGTCCCGGTCGAGCTTTCCCTGAGAATCGCCTCAGCCCTTCTCGAGAACCTCAACCGGGTCGTGAAGGGCGCGCAGTCGGCCTGCGAGATCGCCACGACGGCGGTGCTCGCCGCCGGCCATCTCTTGATCGAGGACGTCCCCGGCGTGGGCAAGACGATGCTCGCGAAAGCAGTGGCGGCCTCGATCGGCGCGAGGCTCGCCCGCATACAGGGACATCCTGACCTCCTCCCCTCCGACATCACCGGCGTGAGCGTCTACAACCAGGCGAGCGACACCTGGCAGTTCCGCCGCGGCCCCGTCTTCGCGAACGTCGTGCTCTTCGACGAGCTCAACCGGACGCCCCCGCGCAGCCAGGCCGCCTTGCTCGAGGCGATGGAGGAGAGGCAGGTGAGCGTCGACTCGGAGTCCTTCGAGCTCCCGGTGCCGCACCTCGTCCTCGCGACGCAGAACCCGGTCGACCAGGCGGGCACGTACCCGCTCGTCGAGAGCCAGATGGACCGCTTCCTCCTCGCCACGCGCCTCGGCTACCCCGACGCTAAGACCGAGGCGGCACTCGCCGTCGGCCACGGCGCCGAGGCCGCCCTGTCGGACCTCGAACCGATCTGCACGCCCGAGGAGCTCTCTCACACCCAGCGGGTGGTGGCGGGTCTGCCGGTGCACGAGGCGGTGGCCGACTACGCCGTCGCCATAGCGAGGTCGACGAGGGAGTCGGCCGAGGTCCGGCTCGGAGCAAGCCCGCGCGCCACCATCGCACTGTTGTCGGCGGCCCGGGCTCATGCCGTGGTGAAGGGTCGCCCGCACGTGCTGCCGGACGACGTCAAAGCCGTCGCCCTTCCCGTGCTCGCCCACCGCGTCGTCACGGACGCGAGCGGTGTCGGCGCCTTCGACACGGCGGCCGCCGTCGTCGCCTCCCTGCTCGAGAACGTTCCGTCGCCCCGGCCGTGACGAGAAGACCGGTGCCGAGACCTGAGCGGTTCGTGGCGCCGGTTCTCGGCGCAGCCATGCTCCTCGTCGCCTGGGAGGGCGTCGCACACGCGAGCGGGTCGGGCTGGGTCCAGGCCGTCGGCACAGTGGTCGCCGGCATGTTGGTCGTCGGGATGATCGCGCCGGCCTTCGTCGCGCGGAAGCTCGAGCTCTCGGTCGTGTCCTCGCCAGGTGACGCCACGAGCGGCGAGCCCTTCACCGTCACCGTGGTCTCGCCGCGAGGGCTGCGCTGCACGGTGCTCGATCCTGGGGGCGGCACCTGCGCCGCCTCCGCCCGCGTGCCGGCACCCGTGACCGTCGTACCTCCCTATCGCGGAGTCATCCGCCGGATCCGCCTCCAGCTGGCGACCGCAGCGCCCTTCGGCCTCCTCTGGTGGACGGTCGAGCGGGAGATCGTGCTCGACCGCCCCGTGCTCGTGTCGCCGCGGACGGCGCACAGCCTCGCCCCGCTCGACAGGGTCGGTCGCAGCGCCGAAGGCGACGCGGCGCCGGTCGCGTCCCTCATCGGCGACACGCGCCAGCTGCGCCCGTACCGGCTCGGAGACAGCAGGCGCCAGGTGCACTGGGGCGCGACGGCTCACTCGGGCGGCCTCATCGTCCGCGAGACGGAGGAGCGTACGGCCCGTCCCGTGAGGGTCATGGCCGACCTCGTAGGCGACCCCGAGGTGACCGAACGGGAAGCAGGCGCCTGCATGGGCACGGTGGCCGCCTACCTTCTCGCCGGCTCCCGCGTGGAGCTCGAGACGACCGAGCAGGCGCGGCGGATCTGCGCTCCGGTTTCCGACCTCGCCCAAGCCGGCCGGCGACTCGCCCGCGCGGGCACCAACCCGTACGAGGACTCCACCGAGGCTCCGGGCGGCTCCTTGCGATGAGGACCGGGCGGCAACGGGGCGGTTTCGTCGAGATGGTCCGCCGGGCCAACCAGTCGCCGCCGCCCGAGAACTCGGTGCTGTTCCGCCTGGCAACTCTCGTGAGCGTCCTCGCGGGCGTCCTCGCCTGCTCCGCGGTCGGCGAGATCACCGCCGCGACGGCCATCTCGGCGTCCTCCGCCATCGGGCTCGGAATGCTCTTCTCCTTCGCGACGAGGCGCCGGTCGCACGGGATCGTCAAGATCATCCTCGCCTGCGCCGTGCTCGCCGTGTTCGTCTCGTTCGTCACCCAGGTGTTCTCGGCCGCGAGAACCGGAGAGCTCTCGTCCATCGAGGTACCGCTCGCCGGCCTGTTCACCTGGGTGCAGGTGGTTCACTCCTTCGACGTGCCCGCCAGGCGGGACCTCCTCTTCTCGCTCGCCGCCTCCGCCGCGCTCGTGACCGTGGCGGCTGCGCAGGCGATATCGCCCGGTTTCGCTCTCTTCGTCGGCACATGGTTCGTCGCGACCACGACCGCCCTCGCCTGCTCCTGGCGGTCGATGGCGGGCGGCCGCGGCCGGCTGCCTGCGGTTCGGCTCACGGCGCTCTCTCTCGTCGTCATCGTGCTCGCCCTCGCGCTCGAAACCCTGCTGCCCGCTCCGCGTGCGTCCCAGACAATCACTCTGCCGAACTCGGTGACGACGCCTCTCAGCCTGCCACCGGGGACGAGCCTCACCGAGGGCGGCTCACTGCCGACCGAGCCGGCCAAGGCAGGCAGCCCCGCCGGGCCGGTGAGGGTGGGCGGCTATCTCGGCTTCGCCGGCCCACTCGACACGGGCATCCGCGCGGCCCTCTCGAACCAGGTGGTCATGCGGGTTCGCGCCGACAGGCCCGGCTACTTCCTCGGGATGACCTACAACCGCTGGGACGGCCAGAGCTGGACCACGCAGTCGCACGGGTGCCGGTCGACGACGCTCACGAACGGACCTTTCGAGGTGTCACCGGGAGTGGCCGGTGGGACGACCAACGTCCAGACGTTCTACGTCGCGACGACGCTGCCGAACCTCCTCTTCGCCACCTCGGTGCCCGAGACCGTCTA
The DNA here is from genome assembly GCA_021791795.1 of Actinomycetes bacterium. Taxonomy (GTDB): domain Bacteria; phylum Actinomycetota; class Acidimicrobiia; order Acidimicrobiales; family Bog-793; genus JAKATT01. The sequence continues at coordinate 10,062 of JAJYVX010000026.1, forward strand.
CTTCCCCGACAAACGGCTCATACTCGGCTGTGACGGCTCGATGCGCTCCGCCATCGCCATGACGCCAGGGACCGTCTACACGGTGGTGTCGCAGGACAACGAAGCCCCGCTGTCGGTCCTCCTCGCCGACCACATCCCCGCCTCGTCCGACCCGAGCATCATCAGGCAGGCGAACCTGGAGCTGCCGTACCCCTACCCGAAAGCCGAGGCACTCGCCCGATCGATAATCCGCTCGCGCCACGCCACGAGCTCGATCGCGGCCGAGGTAGACGCGCTCGAGTGGTGGATGAGCACGCATACCCACTACTCGACGGACATCCCGCCGCTCCCGAGAGGCGTCGATGCCGTGAACTCCTTCCTCTTCGGCTCGAGGGTCGGCTACTGCGAGCAGATCTCGACGGCGCTCACGGTGATGCTGCGGTCCCTCGGCATCCCCGCCCGCGAAGCGATCGGGTACGTGCCGGGCTCTTTCAACCCTCTGACGGACCTCTACACCATCGAAGCCAAGGACGCGCACGCCTGGGTGCAGGTCTACATCCCCGGCCACGGTTGGCAGAACTTCGACCCCACGGCAAACGTGCCGCTCGAACCGGCCGACCCGGGTGCCGTCCTCCTCACCGACATCGGGCACCAGCTCGCTCGGCTGCCCTGGGCCCCGCTCGGAAGCGTGATCGGTCTCGGTGCAGCCGGGTTCGGCACGAACGCCTGGCGGCGACGGCGGCGGCGCATGCCGCGCGGCTGGGCAGCCCGCGCGGCCGCCCGGCTCGAGGCGATCGGGCGAGCTGCCGGCTGCCCCCGGCTCGGCTCGGAGACCCTCAACGAGTACGCCGCCCGGTTGTCTGTGAGGCTCCGCTTCGAGGAGGGGGCGGAGGTGCAGGGCACCGCCCTGTTGGAGCACGCCGTCTCGCTCATCGTGACCGAGGCGTACGGCTGCAGGCCATCCGGCGACTCGAGCGCGATCGAGGTGGCGGCGAACCTGCGGCAGCTCCGCGGGCTTCTCAACCGAGGTCCAAATGGAGCGCTTCTTCGAAGCTGGCGCCCCGGGCGAGCAGCGAACGGAACCGCATGAGGATGCGGGGCCTGCCGAACGCCACGACCCCTGCGAGCCTTCCTGCCCGCCCGTAGCAGGCAGCAAAACGACGCGATTCGAGCGTCCCGTCGACGACCACCACCTCGTCGTCCGGCTCCGGGTGGCCGAGGATCTGCATCTTCGTGTCGTACTGGTCCGACCAGACGTAGAGGACTGTCTCGAAGGTCGACCGCACGGCCGGCGGCTCGCCTCCGCCGAGCTCGGCGAAGAGGCTCTTCGCCGCATGCTCGCCGAGCTCCGCCGCCGTCGTGCGATGCTCCACGCGCACCGTGCCTGTGGTGACCGAGGCCAGCGGGAAACGGGCGAGATCCCCCGCCGCGACGACACCCGGCGCCGCCACGAGCGAGGCGTCGCAGACGACGCCGTCGGGTCCGGCATTGAGACCCGACTCCTCGAGCCAGCCGACGCTCGGCGCCACCCCGATCCCGACGACGATGGCATCCACCTCGAGCCGAGTGCCGTCGCTCAGCCTCACGAGCGCTCGACCGTCGCCTCGTTCCTCGGCCGCGGTCACGGTCGTCCCCAGGTGGAACGCCACCTTGTGGTCGCGGTGTATCGCCTCGGCGACGGCGCCGAGCTCGTCGCCCAGCACCCGGCCGAGCGGTCGGGAAAGCGGGTCGACCACGTGGACGTCGACGCCGGACCCCCGGGCGGTCGCCGCCACCTCGAGCCCGATGAAGCCCGCGCCGACGACGAGGAGCGTGGCGCCGGCCACGAGCACGCCGCGGAGGCGCCCCGCGTCGTCGATGGTGCGGAGCACGTGTGCGCAGGACAGCTCGCTCAGGCCCGGCAGCCGGCGGGGCGCGGCCCCGGTGGCGATGACGAGACCGTCGAAGGAAACCTCCTCGCCGCTCGCCAGCCGCACACGCCGGTGGTCGAGGTCGAGCGCCCTCGCGGCGAAGTCCGGGCCGAACCTGAGGTCGAGCCCCAACTTCTCGATGGCACCGCGCGGTCGAAGCATCACCCGGTCGAGCTCCCAGGTGCCGGCGAGGAACTGCTTCGAGAGGGGAGGCCGGTCGTAAGGGAGGTGGGGCTCGTCGCCGCAGAGGACGATGCTGCCGTCGAAGCCATGGGCACGCAGTCCCTCGCACGCTCTGAGGGCTGCCAGGCCGCCGCCCACGACGACGACGGTCTTCCCGCCTCTGCTCATAAGGATCGCTCCCCCGCGTGCGGTTGCTACATCTCGGTCGCCTCGACGCTAGCTGCGGTGAGAGGAGGCTCTGCCTTGGCGGGCACGGCTTCGGGGGCGGCGGGTCGTCTCCTCTGCTCGGGTCGCGAGAGCAGGTAGCCGGAGGCGATGACGAGCACCACGGCGACCACGAGGAGGAGAAGGCGGTAGTCGACGACAGCGACGAGCCCGGCGCCGAGTGCTATGGAGAACGTCTGCGGGACGGAGACCATCACGTCCACGGCTGAGGACACTCGGCCGAGAAGAGGGTCCGGCGTCCGCCGCTGCACGAGGGTGTTCATGGCGACTATCAGCAAGGGAAGCGACGCCCCGAAGAGGACCACGCCTGCGAAGACGACGAGCATCGACGAGGAGGTGACGAGGACGCTCCCCGCCGGCCACGGCGAAGAGACCGGCTCCGGCGAGCGGGGCGACGAGGCGTAGCCCATCGCGGGTCGTCGAGAGTGCCGCGTTCGCTTGAGGGAGCAGGTCGTCGGGCAGCATCGTCGCGAGTGAGGCCCGCATCGCCGTTCGAGTGCGTGAGCTCTTTCACCCAGATCCCCGTCGCGAGGAAGAGCGACGTGTCGCCGAAGATCGACAGCATCTGGCCGCTCAAGTACCAGCGGGCATTCCTGTCGCGAAGGAGCGCTTTCACCTCGTCGTCCGTTTCGCCCCATCGGGCCCTAGCGGTCCTGCAGCCACCGGGTAGCTGAACAGCATCGTCTCGACGGGCAGCGCGCCCGCTGGTCGGAGGCTCTCGTCGAGGGTGCGTTCCCGGTAGCGGCTCAGTATCTCGTTCACCTCTTCGACGAGCCCGGTCAGCTCAGCCGCCGTCAGGTAGGCGAAGTACTGGTTCGACGCCGCCGCCTGCTGCCAGTCCGCCGGGAAGGATCCGCGGACGCGCCCCCACCCCTGGAACCGCTCGAGCCACCGCCCCACCATGAGCTCCTCGAGCGCCGTGGCGGCCATGCGCATCTCCGGATCGGTCGCGTCCGAGGCGAAGCGCAGCCCGAGGTTCGCCAGCCGCCACGGCCGCCGCCGCCCCGGTCGCGGTGAGCGGCCCCTGCACGGCGGCCCGGCCGGAGCCGTACCTGAGCCGCCCCGCCTACCTGGCCACGTACTCGTAGAAGCCCCGTCCGGTCTTGCGACCGAGCAGCCCTGCCTCCACCATGCGGGAGAGGAGCGGGGGCGCCGCGTAGAGCGGCTCCTTGAACTCCTCGTAGAGCGACTCGGCGACCGCCTGCATCGTGTCGAGCCCGATGAGATCGGAGAGCGCCAGGGGACCCATCGGGTGTGCACATCCCTCGACCATGCCGGCGTCTATGTCCTCCCGGGTGGCGAAGCCCGACTCGAACATCCTCACGGCGGAAAGCAGGTACGGGATGAGCAGCGCGTTCACGACGAAGCCGGCCCGATCCTGTGACCTGATCACCCTCTTGCCGAGGACCCCGGTGACGAAGCCCGTCGCCTGTCCGACGACGTCGTCGCTCGTCATGAGCGAGGTCACCAGCTCGACGAGGCGCATGACGGGGACGGGGTTGAAGAAGTGCAGACCGAGCACCTGCTCGGGACGACTGGTCGCAGTGGCGAGCTTCATGATCGGTATCGAGGACGTGTTCGAGGCGAGCAAAGCGTCGTCGGCCCGGACCACCTTGTCGAGGGTGCGGAAGCATTCGAGCTTCACCTGCTCGTCCTCGGTCACCGCCTCGACGACGAGGCGGCTCTCCGCGAGCTCCGCGTAGTCCGTCGTGAAGCGGACGTAGGCGAGGGCCTTCGACGCCTCGTCCTCTGAGAGCTTCTGGCGCCTCACCGCCGTCGCGAGCGAGCCCTCGAGTTTCTTGTGCCCGCGGGCCGCAAGCTCCTTCGACGCCTCGACGACCACGACCTCGAGGCCGGCGCGTGCCGCGACCTCGGCGATCCCCGAGCCCATCAAACCGGACCCGACAACTCCTACCTGCGTGATCGTGTCAGCCATGGACTCGAGGCTACCGGGTGACCGGCCGGCGCCTCGGCCCGGGGAGGGAGCACACCTGCCCCGACAGCGGTGGATCCGAGGGTTGGTGTCTCCGCCGCGCTTCAATGGCAGGCATGACGGTGAGGGCCGAGTGGCGAATCGCCTACGGCTCGCTCTCGCGCCTCGGCGGGAGAGCGCTCGGTGCCGTTGTCTCCCTCGTCGCGTTGCGGGAGGCAACACGCTACTTCGGCCCGCTCGACTGGGGACCCATAACCGCTGCGCTCGCCTGGTTCGGGCTCTTCTCCGGGCTGGGCACGCCGGGTGTCGCCACGCTTGCGATGCGCGAGATCGCCGGGCCGGATGCAGATCGAGGCAGAGCGCTCGGACGCTCCCTCGTGGCCACAGGTGCGGTGTCCGCCTTTGCCCTGGTCGCCGCCGTTGTGATCGGGCTGCCGGTGTACTGGACGAAGGGGACGACGCTCGAGATGATGCTCGTCCTCGCTCTCGGGCTACCGGCCATGGCCGTCTTCCTCACGAGCAGCGCAGCTCTCGCCGGACGCGGGCGGAGCGACGTGCGGGGGCTTCTCGACCTCGTCTCGAGCCTGCTCCTCCTCGGGGCGACGCTCGTCGTCGTTCACGGCCACGAGGGCCAGCTCGGCTATGCGACGGCTTACCTCTGCTACCTCGTCGTCGCTGCAGTCGTCGCGGTAGGGGTGGCCGCGTGGCTCGTGCGCCCGAAGCTCCGCGGCTCTCTCTCCGGTTTGCGCTCGCAGCTGCGCCAGGCGCTGCCGCTCAGCCAGCTCGACCTGTTCACGGCGGCGTACGCCCGCGCCGACAGCCTCATGCTCTTCTTCATAAGAGGTAGCCGCCCGGTCGCCTTCTACGGCGTCGCCTTCCAGATGGTCACCTTCCTCTTCGTCGTGCCGAGCCTCCTCTCGGGCGCTCTTCTGCCCGACTACGTCACGTCCACCGCTGAGCGCCGCCGGTTCCTCGCCAGGCGGGGCTTCGACGTGATGCTGACGCTCGCCCTTCCCCTGCCGGTCTTCGGGATCCTCTTCGGCCGTGCCCTCGTCGTCTGGATCGCCGGGAGCCGGTACGCCCCAGCGGGAACGCTCTTCGCGATCCTCAGCGGGGCCGGCGCACTGGCCTTCCTCAATGGATACCTCTTCCAGATGGCCGTCTTCTCCGGCGCCGAGAAGGGGCTCTGGCGCTCGGCCGCGGCCGTCACCGTCGCCAACGTCGCCGCGAACGTCCTCGCCGTCACCTTCTTCGCTGCCACCGGGGCTGCGGTGGTGATGATCCTCAGCGAGCTGGTCGGGCTCGCCATGTACTGGCGCCTCTACCGCGCCTCGCTGCCGAGCCCTCTCGGCAGGCGCTACCCCCTCTCGGTCGCCGTCGCCACAGCTGCCTTCGCCGCCCTGAGCGCGGTCCTCCGCTTCGGCCTCCACGTCGGCAGCGGCAGCGGGGCAGGGATCCTCCCGCGCGGTGTCGCCCTCCTCGCGATCTACCTCGTCCTCGTGGCCGGCGTGGCCGCGACGGCGAAACAGGTCTCCACCCGGATGCTGCCGACGGCGGCGGGACGATGACGGCGCCTCCGCCCGTGTCGGTGGGGCTTCCTGTACGGAACGGCATGCCATACCTGCCGGAGTCGCTCGCCGCGCTCCGCCGCCAGTCCTTCGCAGACTTCGAGCTCGTCGTGTGCGACAACGCCTCGACGGACGACACGGCCGAGGTGGTGCACGAGTTCGCCCGCGACGATCCGCGGATCAGGTACGTGCGGGTCGACGTCGACGCCGGTGCCGGTGCGAACTTCAACCGCTGCGTGGCGGAGACGTCGGGTGAGCTGTTCAGCTGGGCGGCGAGCGACGACCGGTTTCGCCCGAGCTACCTCGAGCGCGCTCTTGGGGCGCTGTCGGAGAGCAACGAGTTCGCCATGTGCACGCCCTCGGTCGCCTTCGTGGACGAGAACGGAGCAGTGACGGGCGGCGTCACCCAACCGCGCGACCTCTCCTCGTCCGACGTCGGCATCCGGCTGAGGGCGTACCTCGATCGGCGCTCCTGGTACATGGTCTACGGCCTCGTGCGCCGGCAAGCGCTTCTCGGCACCTGCCTCTTCCGGCCCCGCTACGGCCCCGACGTCGTGCTCGTCTGGGAGCTTCTGCTGCGAGGCCGGATCACTACGCTCGACGAGCCGCTGCTCGAGTACCGTCGCTATGCAGTGAAGCGGGCTGCCGACGTCTGGCGCGGCCTGCAGGCGGGAAGCACCGGCCCGCCCCCGAGTTGGCCACACGTCGGGCTCTACCGTGACCTCGTCGGCAGCTGCGCTCGGCCGGATCTGGACCGAGGCGCGTCTCTCGCAGGCAGGCGCGCCCTCAAGCGGTGGGCAGTCTCGACCCCCTTCAGAGATCTCGTCGTCGACGACCTCCGCGACGAGCTGCGTCGCCCGGGCACCTCCGGCCTGCGCAAGGCGTCGTATCTCGGTGCCGCCGGACTCCTCCGGCCGAGAAGAGCTCTCCGAAACGCCCGCAGGGCCATGAGCCTTCGCTTCCTCAGAGGCGAGGAGCCGGCCTGAGGGCGAGGGTGAGGCCGGCGAAGCCGCGGCGACTCGGGAGGGGTTCGGGTCGGCGCGAGTCAGCTTGCGGCTGCGATGCGCAACTGGCGGAGCACGCGGTCGGAAGCTTCCTGCCATCCCCATGTGCGCGCGTAGGTGCTGAGCGCCTGTGGTCCGGTAGCGAGCTCGCCGCGCATCACCCGTGCGATCGACTCGCCGAGCGCGTCAACAGAGCGCTCGACCACGTAACCGTCGACGCCGTCCCGGACGCTCTCGCGGTAACCGCCCTGCGCGACCGCCACCACCGGTGTTCCACAGCTCATCGACTCGAGCGGCGTGAGACCGAAGGGCTCGAGGCGCGCCGCGCAGAGGGTCACGTCGGACTGCCTGTAGAGAGCCGCCAACTCCTCGTCGGTTATGGCCCGATGCAGGTCCAGCTCTACCCCCGAGTCGGCCGCGAGCCCCCTCAGCACGTCGACGAAGCCGGGCCTCGGTTCGCGCTCGTAGACGACGTGCAGCCTGGCGGCCACGTTGGACGAGCGGCTGGCCGACGCGAGCGCTCGCAACGCGAGGTCGTGCCCCTTCACCGGGTGCATGGCCCCCACCGAGATGGCAGTGAACAAGCGACCGCCGGGCTCGCTCCTTCTCGCGGCAGCGGGCTGCGGGCGGCCGCTGTCAGGCGAGAAGGTCACGGGGTCGACTCCGAGGTAGCAGACCGTCGGGTCGACGCCGTAGAGGGTGGCGACGAGATCGGCTGCGAACCTCGAGTTGCAGAGGACGCGGTCCACTGCTGCAACCGCCCTTCGGTCCCGGCGCCGGCAGACGGCTTCGTGGGGCCTACGAAGAAGCGGCACGAGCCGGGCTGCCCCGGTGAACTGCCGGGCGATCTCTTGCGGCTTCGCCTCGAAGCTCGCCCGTCGGATCTCCTGGGCGAAGTAGACGCTCGGAACCTCGAGCCACTCGGCGATCGGCACGGTCTGGCTGTAGCGGCAGGCGTTCAGGAACGCGACGTCGAAACCGCTCCTGTTCACCTCTCGTGCCATCCGGCGTTGAACGAATCTCATGGCCTCGCCACCGAGCACCCAGTCGACGTACGGCCCGCCTTTGCCTGCTGCGGCCCGGAACGGCAGGGCCAGGTCGTACTCGTGGATCGACCTCACGGTGCCAGCAAGATCGGCGGCAATGGTCGCTCCGGGCTGTCCACCCCGAAGTGCCGCCGGCAGTGTCGGGACGAACAACTCCACCTCCACGTCCGCCGGGAACCTCCGCACGATCTCGAACAGGGCTCGAAGCGCTCCACCGGGAGGAAGAGCGTGGAAGAGCGCCACACGGAGAGAAGTTGCCCTGCGGGGCACCGGCCGAGCATATTCGCCTCGGTGTAGCCCACGACAGGAAGCGCGCCGGCAAGGCTCCCGAGACTTCGCGGCAGCCCGGGATAGCGTCGCGCCCGATGCCGCCTGCCGGTCGGACCAGTCTCGGGGGGGTCGTGGTCGACTTCCACGCCACCGCTCACGCGGCAAGGCTCGTCGGATCGTTGTTGGCCGAAGGCCTCACGCAGGTCGTCGTCGTCGACAACTCGGGTGAGGGCATGACCCGGGCGGGCTTCACCGCAGCCGGTGTCCGGCTCGGCGATGCGGTGGCGATCGTCGAGCCGTCGCTCAACGCCGGGTTCGGCGCGGGCGTGAACGCCGGCATGGAAGAAGTCGTCGCCGACGTCGTGATCGTCGCGAATCCCGACACTGTGCCTGAAACCGGAGCGGTCGCTCGCCTGCTCGAGGCGTTGCAGGCGGACGGCGCGCTCGGCATCGTCGGCCCCGCCCTCCTCGAGGCCGACGGCTCGCTGCACCAGTCCGCACGGAAGTTCCCGACGATAGGAGCTTCGTCCCTGCAGGCATTCGCCGGCCTGCTGGCACCGCAAGGTCGTCTCGCGCGGCGCTATCGCGCACGCAACTGGGAGAGCTCGTCCGGGCAGTACGTCGACTGGGTGAGCGGGGCTTTCTTCGCCGTTCGTCGTGAGGCGTTCGAGTCGATCGGCGGTTTCGACCCTGCCTACTTCATGTACGTGGAAGAGGTCGACCTCTGCTGGCGGCTCTCGCGCGCTGGCTGGCGCGCCGGCTACGTGCCTCTCGCCCGCGTGACCCATCTGGGCGGAGCGAGCGCTCGCGCCCACCCTTACCGCATGCTCGTCTCGCGGCACAGGTCGCTCTGGCTGTTCGCCCGGCGATCGACAGACGGGATGAGGCGAGCGGCACTCCCCGTCGTCGCAGCCGGGCTCGCCGTCCGTCTCCTTCTCGCCCTCTCGAGAGAGCTGGCGGGCCGTCTCGATGCTCCCCGCGGCGGCGGACCCGGCTCGGAGCGAGACGGCGCAGGTCGGCACGGCTGACCGCCGTCCCGCTCACGACAACTCCTCCCGTGGTCCCCGCGTCGCCCGGTAGCATCGCCGCCCGGATGGCCTCGCGACGTGATGTCGACACAGTACGAGCCGAGAGGAAGCCGGGGGATCGACAGACGATCGCTCGCCTTGCTTCTGACGAAGCCGCTCAGCGTGTCAGAGCTGACTGGATACGGGCGGCGGCGCGCCTCGGTTACTCGTACAACTTCACCTGGCTCGGCGTCCCCGTCATCCAGCACCCCGAAGACATCGTCGTCGTGCAGGAGCTCATATGGGAGGCGAGGCCAGATCTCGTCATCGAGACGGGGATCGCGCACGGAGGCTCCCTGCTTCTCTCTGCGTCCATCCTTCGCCTGCTCGGCGGCGAGAGGACCGTCCTCGGCGTCGACGTCGACATCCGGTCGCATGCCCGGGACACTCTCGCGACTCACCCGCTCGCCACCTCGGTACGGACCATCGAGGGTGACTCGGTCTCGCCCCGGGTCTTCGCGGAGGTCCGGAGGATCGCCGCCGAACACGAGGCGCGTCTCGTGATCCTCGACTCGAACCACACGGCGAGTCACGTGGCCGAAGAGCTGCGCCTCTACTCGGACCTCGTCTCCACCGGATCGTTCCTCGTCGTGATGGACACGCTCATCAACGAGCTCCCGCCCGACCTCTCGGCCGACCGGCCATGGGGACCGGACGACAACCCTGCCCTTGCCGTCGAGGAATTCCTGCGGACGGACCATCGCTTCGAACGGGCGGTTCCGCTCAACGACAAGTTGCTGGCGAGCGCGGCGCGAGGGGGATACCTGCAGCGCGTCGGCTGAGGATCACCAGCCGGCCGCGAAGATGCGCCTCAGCTGGTCGCCGGTGTCAGAAGAGCCGGTGTCTCCACCATTCGACGGTGTCGGCGATCCCCTCTAGGAGGCTCAGCCTCGGTGCCCATCCCGTCGACCGCAAGAGCGAGCTGTCGGCCCAAAGCTCGTCCGGCGAAGCTGCCGATCCCGGGGGGGCGAGAGTCTGCTCGACGAGATCCGGCACGCCGAGGACCGAGGCGACCGTGCCGGCGACGTGCTTCACCGTGACCGGTACGCCCGAGCCGACATTGACGGCTCCTGAGAGCTCGGAGTCGAGGATTGCCACGAGGCCGGCGGCGACGTCTTCGAGGTGGAGGAAGTCCCGGACCTGATCTCCCGCGGTGAGGCGGGCCGTCGCGCCATGGAGAAGAGAGAGGATCACCGACGGCACGAGACGCGACGGCTTCTCGTGCGGACCGTAGAGGAAGAAGAGGCGAGACCAAGCCGTGGACATGCCGGTGGCATCGCCGATTTGCGGGAGCACGCTGCCGACCGAGAGCTTCGAGGCGGCATAGGCGCTTTCGTTGCTCGTCGCGCCGTCCTCCCTGAGAGGTCCGCCGCCGGCTGCCGAGTACTCGAGACAGCTACCGACCCCGACGAATCGGCCGCATCCCGCAGCCGCCAGCCCGAGCGCAAGGTCGATGCTCGCACCGACGAAGCGGAAGTTCTCGACCGAGGTCACGTAGTCGCGGGCGTCCACGTACCAGGCACAGTGGATGCAGGCCCCGGGAGACACGCTCGCGAGCAGGGACCGCATGCCCCCTCCGTCCAACAGGTCCGCCTCGAGGAGGCTCACGGCCCCCCGGACTCCTTCCAGCCTGGCCAGGCTCGAGCCGCGCCGCACGAGAGCGACGACCGGGCGCTCCTGTCCGGCCAGGCGGCGCACGACGGCCGAGCCGACGAAACCGGCGGCACCGGTTACGAGGACTGGTGCAGTGCTCAGTGGTCGCGCCGAGCCCAGTCGTAACCGAGCAGCCCGGAGTGTGGGTCGACTCGATCGCTGCGGGACGGGTCGTGCTCGTGCGTGCAGCAGTTGGCCACGATCGACACGTCGCTCATGCCTTTGAATCCGTTCCAGAGCCCCGGTGGGATCACCGCGAGCGAGTACTCGTCGGGGCCGAGGAAGATCTCCTCGATCTCGCCTCGCGACGGCGATCCTTCCCGGTCGTCTGCGACGACGAGCTTCACCCGTCCAGCGATGCAGGCGTAATTGAGGGTCATCTCGCGGTGCCGGTGCCAGCCTTTCACCGCTCCCTCGTAGATCGAGCTGAAGTAGATCTCGCCGAACTGGCGGAAGTGGGCATCGCTCGCCCGCAGCATGTGGTACACGGTGCCGCGCTCGTCCGGTATCCGACGGAGCGGCACCACTTCGAGACCCTCTATCACTGGTCCCTCCTCCCCGCGAGCGGGTCGAGCAGCCGCCCGCCGCTCTCGACGTACCAGTGGAGCTGAGCGGCGACCTCGGTCCAGATGTTCCACACGAAGACGGCGAGAGCGTCCGGCCGGCTCTGCTGCAAGACGTCGAGGGAAACGATCGGGATGCGCGTCCCGGGTACGAGGCGACCCTGCTTGGCAGGGTTGCGGTCGACCACGAAGCAGAGGGTGCTCTCCCCGACGGCCGCGTAATTCAGCAACACCGTTGCCTTGGCGGCCGCGCCGTAGCCCGCGAGTGAGAGGCCGGAAGACGTCACCGCCTCGAAGTTCTCGACGAGACGGCGGCCGCTTCCTGCGACGTCTCTCGCAAATACGGCGTAGGAGTCGGCGGAGGTGAGTCGCCGGGCGGTCTCCTCTCCGAGGTAGGTCGCCTCGAGACCGTGGTCGTCCGAGCGACGGTGGCGCCAGACGGCACGCAACGATCCGCCGTGGACGTCGATGTGCTCGCATCGGGCAAGTACGAGGCCGTATTCGGCGAAGACGCGGACCAGAGCGGCCAGGGGCCAATAGTAGACGTGCTCGTGATAGATCGTGTCGAACAGCACCCGGTCGATCAGGTCGACGAGATAGGGCGTCTCGACGATCACGATCCCGTCTTCATGGAGGAGGAGCCGCAGGCCCTCCACGAAGTCGTGGACGTCGGGCACGTGTGCGATCACGTTGTTGGCGTGGATGACCCTCGGGGCGACTCCCTCGCGGCGGAGGTCTGCCGCGAGTCTCGCCGTGAAGTACTCGACTCTCGTGTCGATCCCCTCGTCCAGCGCGACCGCAGCCACGTTCGCCGCAGGTTCGACGCCGAGAGTCCGGATCCCGAGGTCGCGGTAGTGGCGCAAGAGGTACCCGTCGTTGCTCGCGACCTCGAGGACGAGATCCCTCGGTTCGAGTCGCTCGTCGGTGACGGTTCGCTGGGCGAGATCCCGCATGGTCGCCACCATCGAGGACGAATAGGACGAGAAGTAGGCGTAGTCGTCGAACATGAGACGAGGGTCGACCGTCCCGCTCAGTTGGACGACGCTGCACTCTGCGCACCCGACTGCGACGAGGGGGAAGCGTGGCGGCGGTGGCTCGGTCGGACCCACGAACGCGTTGGCCAAGGGTTGGACGCCGAGGTCGAGGACCTCGAACAACTCGGGGCTGTCACACACTCGGCACCGCGCGATCGGGGCGAAACCCACCGCCTCCTCAGAGGCCATGTTCCCCGTACCAGGCCACCGTCCGAGCAAGCCCGTCCTCGAGGTCGACAGCCGGCTTCCACCCGAGCCGGGAGCGCGCGGCCGAAGCATCGAGATACTGCTCGGAGAGCTCGGCCGACGCCGTCCCCCTCACGTCCGGTGCGAGCTCGGATCCCATCGTCGAGAGCACCATCTGCACGAGCTCGAGCACGGTCACAGGGCGCTCGAGCGAGAAGTTGAAGGCCGTTCCAGAAAGGGTGCCGTCAGCGAGCAGTGCCTCGGCGAACAAGACGTAGGCCTTCGCCGCATCCTCGGCGTAGATGTAGTCCCTCACCGGCGAACCGTCCGACCTGAGGATCGGTCGTGCCCGGGACATGACGTCGCGGATGACCCCCGGGACGAGCCGGTTGTAGTTGCGGTCGCCGCCGCCGAAGAGGTTGCCGCAGCGGACGATCCCGACGTTGAGGCCGTAGGTCTGCGCGTATGCCTGGGCTATGAGGTCGGCGCAGCTCTTGCTGACGTCATAAGGGCTGCGCCCCTCGAGGCGATGGCTCTCGAGGTACGGAAGGCGGTCGCTCGGTCCGTACGCCTTGTCGGACGACGCGACGACGACGGACGCCACGCTTCCGGCCAGCCTGCACGCCTCGAGGAGGATCCAGGTGCCGGCGACGTTCGTCTCGAAGGTGGACAGAGGGCTCGCGTTGGCGATCGGCACGATCGTCTGGGCCGCGAGGTGGAAGACGGTGTCGATCTCGTACTCGGCGAGGACACGCCTCGTCACATCCATCTCCCGCACGTCGCCGCGGCACACGGTCACCCGCTCTTCGAGACGCTCCTCCTTGAGGAACGTCCTCGGCACCCCGTCGCGCACTATCGCTACGACGTCCGCTTCGCGCGAGACGAGCTCCCGGACAAGCCAACCCCCGAGGAGGCCGGTCGCGCCGGTGACGAGCACTCGCCTCTTGGCGAGGGACGGGGCTAGAGCCACAGCTTCCAGGGGGCAGCGCCCTCGTCCCAGAGAGCACGGAGCTGCCTCACGTCTTTCAGCGTGTCCATGGGCTGCCAGAAGTCGTCGTGGGTGACAGCCATCACCTCGCCTTCGGCGGCGAGAGGACCGATCACGTCGAGCTCGAGGCTCTCTGTGTCCGACGTGATCCTGTCGAGCACCTCACGGCGGAACACCATGAAGCCTCCGTTGACCCAGCCCTCTCCGACCTCCGGCTTCTCGACGAACTCCGAGACGCGTGCGCCCTCGAGCTCCATCCATCCGAAGCGCGAAGGGGGCCGGACGGCCGTGAGGGTCACCATCTTGCCGTGCGACTCGTGGAATTCGACCGCTTTCCGGATGTCGGCATTGATCAGGCAGTCGCCGTAGGTGAGACAGAAGCACTCGTCGGGCAGATACGGAGAGAGCCTGGCCAGTCGGCCGCCTGTGCTCGTGGCGAAACCGGTGTCGACGAGATCCACCGTCCAGTCGTCTGCTCCGTCGCCGAGGGGCTCTGGGGCCCCTGTGAGCGTGGTGACAGAGATGTCC
>JAJYVX010000215.1 GCA_021791795.1 Actinomycetes bacterium
CCCGAGGCGCACGAGCGCGAAGCGGGCCTCGATCTCGGCGAGCTTGTAGACGTAGTTCAAGAGCGCGTTCAAGGGTCGCTCGGCGAGCCGGTTCGTGTTCGCCGCCCCGGTGATGGCAGAGCGCCGGGAGTCGTAGACCCGCCAGTGTGGGGGGACCCGGTGCCGGTCACGAGCGACGAACCCGACTGCGGTGCGCTCATGGCCTGCCCATACCGAGAAGTAGGCCGCGGCGGCCACCGCTTCGAGCTGGCGGCACTCGTCGATGGTGGAGGCGACCTCGATCCCACCGGCCAGGTCGAGGACAGTCGACGCGGTGTCGTCGTCGGCGAACGTGGTGGTGAGGACCTTCGCCTGTCCCCGGAGCTTCTCGGTGAGCAAGTCCCGCACGATTCGAAGCCCGACCGGCGACCCGTCGATGCCGGCGAGCGCCTGGGCTCGCCGGAGCCTCGCGTCGTCACGGCCCGGGGGCGACGCTCCGAGCAGCACGTCGCCACCGCGAAGCACGACGACTGCGACATCCTGCGCCCGGCACCACGACAGGGCCTCGGTCGTGAGCAACCCGTCGCCTGCCACGACGAGACGAGACGGCGCGGACACCTTCGCGTAGGTGCGCTCCCGGCGGTGCTCACCCACTCCGTCGACCACGACGAGCGCGCCGTGGTTCACGATCACCCGCACCCCGAACCCGTCGCAGACGACGACCTGCCCGTCTCCGTCGGTCGAGTAGGTCTCTGCGACGCTCTCGGTGAAGTCCGCCACCTCGTTCGCGGTGACGACGATGGCGCGAGGGGTCTCGCCGGTGCTCACGACGAGCGCCTGTAGAGACGCTGGGCAAGATGGTCCGAGCGGGCTGTGGTCGTGTGGAGTGGACCGGTAGCCGAACCCAGCAGGGCGGCGGCCAGCTCCCGGGTGCTCGCTGCGCTTTCTCTGCGGGTGCGGTCGAGCTTCGTGCGGCCTCTGGACCTGGCGAGCAGGGCATCTGCCTGGTCGAGAAGCGCCTCGACCCGATCGAGCAGGACCGTGCGCGGATCGGCACCGCCAGCGAGCAAGGACGCCGGCTTCGACGGACGGGGGATGGCACGGATACCGTGTCCCATTGCTGGTACCTCCTCGTTAGGTACTGGCCACGCCCGGGGCCGTTCGCGCGGCGCCCGGGCACTTCACTTCTCCGACAATCTTACGGCTGCTGGTCCTCTCCAGCCAGGGGTTTCTGCGGCTGTTCGAGAGCGCTCACGTAGACGCGCACCGCTGGCGGCATCGCGCTGCCCGCGGGGATCATGCCTACGACCGAGAGGAGCATCTCCAGCACGGGCGAGGCGACAGCGGCGAGCAGTCCGATGCGTCGCCACCTCGCCTCGTCTGCCCATGCGCCGAGCCCGGGGACGCTCGCCAACCCGGCCTCGACGAGCGTCCGGGCTGCGGCGACCCCGCGGGCTAGCTCGCCAGGAGACGCGTTCTCGATCCACGTGCGCGCCGTGCGGGCCGTCTCGCGCACGAACCCGTAGAGGGACGCCACGATCTGTGCGGACGCGTCGTCGAAGGGCTCCTCGGTCGGTACGACCGCTTCGCTCACCCGGTGGTGCTCGGCGTAGTCGTAGGGGTCGATCGGTTTCCCGACCGTTAGGTCGGCGAACGTCAGGGCTTCCGTCCGAACGGCCAGGTCGGCCCGCTTCGCGTCGGGCATCTCGGCCTCGGGGATATTTCCCGTCTCCCACTCGACGGGAGCTGGGGCCTTGCGAGCCTGTGCCAGCAGGAGGTCTCGGAGGTCGGTCGCTGTCGGGTCACCCATGAGGTGCTCGACCAGCTCCTGAGGATCGTCCGTGTCGGGTCCCTCGTCCTCCGTGAGGCTGGCGAGCACGGTCCGCAAGCGCCTACACGGGTAGCCGTCGGCGGCCATCTTCAAGACCGCCACGTCGCCGTTCTTCCCGGTCCCCATGAGGGGGACGAGGTGCCGGAAGTGCTCGGCTGCGTCGATCTCGGGGGTTGCGGGGCCGTAGCCGTCCTCGATCCAACGCTGCACTCGTGACGCCGGCTCTCCGGTGGCCTTCGCAAGCTCGGCGGCGAGTCTGGTCGGACGTGCCATATCCCCACCTTAGCATGTGGCACAGGGCTGCGCACTGCACGATCTCCCTGGTTAGAACTTCCCCGTTATGATCCGGGCCGTTTCGGCTGCCGGGTTTACAACGGTGGCATGGCGAAGCTGCCCGAGCCGAAGCGCACCGCTCCAGACCCGCAGCCGGCCCGCGTCCCGGTGGCGCTCCCTCCGGCAGCGGCAATGCTGCTCGGGCACCGCTCCGGCGATCTGGCGGGCGGCCTCACGTGGGCCGGCCGGTTCGCCCACGAGCACGCGGCCATCGTGGCTCTGCTGCGCCGGGCGCTCGCCATAGCCGAAGGGCCGGCGACGTGAGCGCGCCGGTTCGCTTCCGCGGGGTGTTCGAGACGGTTCCCGGCCGAGCGACCCTTCGCGTCCAGGTGCCTGCCGATCTGCTCGCCGAGGCGGAGCGGATCGCGAACGAGCTAGGCGAGGACCGCGCCGTGGTCCTCGGGGACCTCGTGGCCTCTGCGCTCCCCGCCGCCCTCGCCGAAGCTGCGGACGATCTCGTGGGAGCCCCAGCCCGCGAGCGCCTGGCCGGGTGCCTTCCCCCTGACGCGGCGACGCCGCCGGCACCCACCGGCGGCGTCACCTGCGAATCTGCGCCAACATCTTCGCCGACCGCCAGCGTAGCTGGTCCGGTGACGGAGCCGGGAGCTACCGACGGTGCCACCGTATCGACCCGTTGATCCCGAGCTTCTCCGGCGGGCGCGGCTGGGTCCCGGCGATCCGGACCGCCTCACCTTGGCGCGGGCGCGGCGGTTCGGTGATCCGAACGCGCGGCGAGAGGCGCTGGCCGCCGTCCGGAGAGCGCAGTACTTGGAGCGCCGGTCCGCACGCCCGACAGCCAGCGCCAGGACAGCGCTCGGCCACGCGCCACCCGGGTCATTGCAGCCGACCGCCAGCTTCTTCGGCCGTCCGGAGGACGGCGGGACACCTCGGCTCCTCGTGGCCGTCGAGGTGTCCCGCGGCGATCTTCGCCGCGTCGGGCGATATTTGCACCTCGTCCGCGATCTTCGCGAGGGCCGCATCACACCGCGGGCCTTCGAACGCAGGGTCGGCCGCTGGCGTCCTATCGAGGTCCTCGGGCCGCCGGAGTTCGCGGGCCGGTATCTCTTCGTCGCCGATCCCGCAACCGTCATCGTCCTATCCGGACGGGCCGTCGACGAGGGGCTCTCGGAGTGGATCGACAGCGGCCGCGCCCGCCCGCGTCCACGGCGGCGTTCGACGAGGAGGCGGCAGCCGTGACGGCGAACTCCCATCGCCATCACGTGAGCGGCCGGCGCGGGCCGGGGCTCGCGTACATCGACCCGGACCTCGTGGTCGCCTTGTCGCCGGCCGAGCACCGGCGCCTCCACCTTGTGCTCGACGATCTCGGCGTGAGCTGGCCGCGTCCCGATGAGCCGCTGCTCGCCCATCGCGCCCGGCGGCACGCGATTCTCTGGGGCTGGGCCGCGGACCACGGGCGCTCGCTCGCCTTCGACCCGGCGTCTGCACGGGCTGTGCAGCGTCTCTGGCTCGATGTCGTCGATACCCTCGGGGAGGTCCGGTGACTTCCGTCGAGCGCGTCGAGGCGCTCGACGGCGTGAGCCTCGAACCCCCGCCCGGGTCGGCCTTCGCGGCCTTCGACCTCGCGGACGTGGCGGACGGTCCGGCAGTCACTCCCGGGTTGTGGGATTTGTTCTACTCGGGTGCCGTCAACTGCATTTCGGGCGAGCCCGGTCTCGGCAAGTCGTGGATTTGTGTCGCAGCCGCTCTTGAGGTCCTACGCCGGGGCGGTTCGGTCATCGTCGTCGACTTCGAAGATTCCCCGCGGACGTGGGCGCAAAGGCTCCGGGCCCTCGGGGCCGACGCTGCAGAGTTGGTGAACCTTCTGTACATTCGCGGTGCCGGAGCACCGACCGAGGCGGACCTCTCATGGCTGGCGCGTCTGGCCGGGGTCGCTCCCGACACCCTCGTCGTCATCGACTCGATGGCCGAGGCGATGGCGGCCGCCGGGCTCGACGAGAACTTGGCCGGAGACGTGACCTCTTGGCACCAAAGGGTCGCCCGTCCGGTGGCCGACGCCGGGGCGACTGTCGTCGTGGTCGATCATGTCACGAAGGATGCACATGCCCGCGGTCGGTGGGCACGGGGATCGGGCGCGAAGCTGGCCGCGGTCACGGGGGCCGCGTTTTCATTCGACATCGCCGAGCCCTTCTCGCGGGATCGTTCCGGCCTCGGACAGTTCGCCATCTCGAAAGATCGCCGCGGGGCCGTCGGCGCTGTCGGCGAGACGGCCGCGAACGTTCGCTTCGACGTGGCCGGCGGAAGTCTCGTCCGGGTTGAAGTGATCCCCCTGACGCCCCACGCGCACGGAGAACCTCCTCCTGGGCCGTCCCGCCTCCACCAGGGCGTCCTCGTGGAGGGGCGGCTGTGAGGCCGCCCCGCCGTGGCTTCCAGGTCATGCCGGCGCTCGACGACGACGCACGCGCTGCCCTGCGTGCCGACATCGAAGCGCACGGCATCCAGG
>JAJYVX010000027.1 GCA_021791795.1 Actinomycetes bacterium
GATCGGTCAGCCGCTGGTCATCCTGCGGTTTGACCCACCCGGCCCGTGGCACGCTCGCCAGAATAACAAGCCTGTAATCCTAAGTCAACGGTATTGGGTCTAGGCCCGGTCTAGGGAGCGACCTGGGTCGGCCCGATCGGCGAGACCTGGGAGATGCCCGGGAACGTCGGTACCGGCACCGGGGGCGACGCCTGCCATGCCCAGTTCTGCACGTTCCAGAAAGCGCCCTGCAACGTGGGGCTTTCGGTCACGCCGACGAGGGCCGCTCGGTGCACGAGCGAGACAGGCTGCTGGAACAGCGGGATCGTGGGCAGGTCCGTCCAGAGCTGCAGGTCGGCCTTCTGCAGGTACGAGTTCGAAACGGTTTGGTTCAACTGGGTGGAGGCCTGCTCGAGATCCGTCGTCACCACGGGATCCGACAGGCCGAACACGTTGCGTGTCACGACTCCGGCGGTGACGGCGCCCGGCTCGGCCCCGATCGGCGACTCGCCTGTCCCGGTGAGCGACCAAGGCAGAGAGGCATCGGTCTCGGCGGGCGTGTAGACGGCGGCGAGACCTGTCACGTTCGCGGGGACCGAGAACGGTGCGATGGCGAGCTGGTACGAACCGAGCGGGAGCAGGTTGCCCAGCAACTGCGAAGCGCCGACGAGCGCGACGTGGACGCGGAGGCCGATCGCCTCGAGCTGCGCAGCGATGTTGTCGGCTGCCGCAAGAGCATCGGAGGAGCCGGAGGGAACGTCGAGCGACAAGGAGAGCACCGGACCCGTCCCCCCCGAGCGCATCTCACCGTCGCTTCCCCACCGGTATCCCGCCTGGCGGTAGAGGCTCAGGGCTGTGGAGAGGTCGTAGAGAGGTGCCACGGCCGTTCCGCTGCCAGGCTGCCCGTCGATCGTGAGGCGCGACGTGTTGGGCGCCTCGAGCCAGTCGACGAGCCCGACCGAGTTGGAGGTGACGCCCGCGACGTCGAGCGAATCGGCGATCGCCGTGCGGAGCGTCAGGGAGGACAGGCTCGGGTCGGTCATGTTGAAGCAGAGCTGCCAGAGCGTGGGCGTCAACGAGATCGAGTCGTACAACGCGACACCCCGCCCTGCCGCCCGGGCGACGGTGTTCGTAACGGCGGGTCCCGGCGCGACCTCGGCCATCGAAATCGCACCCGTCTCGAGCCCGGCGAGCGCGGACGGCGGGGATTCCACTTCGAGCACGATCCGGGAGAGTTGAGCCGGCGTCCCCCAGTAACGGGGGTTGCGCACCAGCACCAACCGCTTGCCGGGCACGTAGGACGCGATCATGAAGGGTCCACCCGAGATCACCCGGGTCGCGTTGAAGCCCTGGAAGGCGCTCACCCACCCGTACTGCTGCGCGACGTGCGCCGGAACGACGGTCGAGAAGAGTGACTCCCAGTCCGCGAAGGGCTGCTTGAACACGACCGTCAGGGTGTGCCCGCTGTTCGTGCCGCTCATGGAGGCGATCTGCCTGTAGCCGGCGACTATTCCCGCATGGGGGAGAAGGGCGGCGAAGTGCAGCTCCTGATGCCAGTCGTAGATGAAGTCCGAAGCCGCGATCGGCACGCCGTCGGACCAGACCGCCTTCGGGTTGAGCTTGTAGACGACGGTGAACGGCGAGACGCCGTACACCTCCGCACTGAGCACGAACCCCTCGCCCGCAACCTGGTTGAACCTCTGGTCCGTGACAAAGGTGTGCGGCCAGACACCAGCCATCACCTCGTTCGTGATGGCGTTCGCCCCGGGGGGCGACTCCGGGTTGAAGTTGGTCGGCAGCGCCGGCACGGCGACCGTGACCGTGCCCCCCGACTCGAGCGACACCGTCCCGGGCGCGGCAGTCGTGGTGGTGCTGCTACCCGGAAAGGTGGTTGGAGGGCTGCTCGTGCACGAGGCAAGCAGTACGGCGAGCAGGGAAAGGAGTGCCGGGCGGACCCGCCGGCTCAACCGCTCCACCGGATGGCGAGAGCGACGGTCACGAACGTGAAGACGAGGACGAACACGATCGTGATCCGGTCGAGGTTTCGCTCGGCGACGGTGGACCCGGCAGCCGAGGACCCTGTCGACGCGCCGAACATGTCGGAGAGCCCGCCGCCACGGCCGGAGTGCAGGAGGATTAGCACGATGAGGGCGACCGAGATGATGACGTCGATTACGACCAGGGCGGCGGTCAGCACGGGCGGAGGGACTCCTTCAACGACTTGCAGCCCGCGCCGGCAGCTCAGCCAGGCGGGCGAACATGAACGTTACCACCGCCTCCCGCCTCGACCTACGTCGCCGCACACCGCCTACGACCCGCGTCTGCCCAGGCATCATGCGCCAGCCCGGCCTATCGCAGCAAAACCCTCCGCGCCGAGGCTCGCACCTCCCACCAGCAGCCCGTCGACGTCGGGGCAGGAGAGCAGTACGCGGGCATTCTCCGGCGTGACCGACCCGCCGTACTGGACCCGGATGCCGCCTGCCGCCTCGGCACCCGACAGACGCTCCACCTCACGGCGGATGTGCGCTGCCATATGCTGGGCGTCCGAGGCGGTCGCCGTCTCGCCGGTGCCGATGGCCCAGATCGGCTCGTAGGCGACCACGAGCCCTCCGACCACACTCCCCGGCCGCTTCGACAGGGCGGTCCCGAGCTGAGCTGACACCTTCTCCTCGGCGCGGCCCCCCTGCCGCTCGTCGAGGGTCTCCCCGACGCAGAGGATCGGCGTCATGGCGTGCCGGAGCACGGCGTCGAGCTTCGCTCGCACGATCTCGTCCGTCTCACCGAAGTACGTCCGGCGCTCGGAGTGGCCGACGATCACGTAGCTCACGCCGAGTTTTGCCAGCATCTCGGCGCTCACCTCACCGGTGAAAGCTCCCCGGTCCATTCCATGGCAGTCCTGCGCACCGAGCGCGACCGGCACGGCATCGGACTCGACCGCCGTCTGCACCGATCTGAGCGACGTGAAGGGCGGGTGCAGGGACGCGTCCCGGCCGGAGGGGAGAGGGGATGCTCGGAGGATGGCGGCGAGTTTCTGAACGAATTGGATCGACTCGAAGTGGTTGTGGTTCATCTTCCAGTTGCCGCTCACGAGGACGCGCCTCGTCATCGCCTCCGCCCCTCCCGCAAGGCCCGCAAGCCGGGCAGGTCCCCATGCTCGAGCAGCTTGAGCGACGCTCCCCCGCCGGTCGACACGTGATCCATCCTGCCGGCCAGCCCGAAGCGCTCCACCGCCGCCACGCTGTCGCCGCCTCCTAGGACGGTGTGGCCGGCGCATGCGGCCATCGCCTCGGCGACCGCCCGGGTGCCCCCCTCGAAGCGCTCGTCCTCGAACACCCCCATCGGACCGTTCCACAGGACCGTGCCTGCAGACGAGATCTGTCGAGAGAACTCCTCGGCTGTGAGCGGTCCCACGTCGAGACCCCGCCATCCCGCCCCGACACTCCTCCCGACCACTTCCACCTCCCCGCCCGGGCCGAGCGCGACGAAGTCGAGCGGGAGGACGAGGCTCTGCCGCTCCTCGAGCAGGCGGCGGCAGTCCTCCACGTGCTCCGCGTCGAGCAGCGAGTCGCCGATCTCCTCGCCGAGCGCCCGCAGGAACGTGAACGCCATCCCGCCCCCCACGAGGACAGCGTCCGCCATCTCGGTGAGACGCCGGAGAAGGCCGATCTTGTCCGACACCTTGGCTCCGCCGACGACCACGACGAACGGCCGGGCCGGATCACCGAGGAGCGAGCCAAGCTCTCTCACCTCGCGCTCGAGCAGGCGGCCCGCGGCCGAAGGCAGGAGCGCCGGGGGCCCGACGACCGACGCGTGCGCCCGGTGGCAGGCTCCGAAGGCGTCGTTCACGTACAGGTCCTCGCCCTCGACGAGCTCTGTCACGAACCCAGGATCGTTGGCCATCTCTCCCGGTGAGAAGCGGAGGTTGTCGAGCAGACGGACACCGGGAACGAGCTCGGCGAGGCGCTCGCGCACCGGAGCGACGTCATAGCGGGGGTCGGGCGCGCCCTTCGGCCGGCCGAGGTGGGTCGCCGCCGTCACTTCGGCGCCACGCTCGAGCAGCCAGCTGAGGGTGGGCACTGCGGCCCTGATGCGGAAGTCGTCCGCGATCGTTCTCCCACCGTCCGGGGTCTCTTCGAGCGGGACGTTCAGGTCGAGGCGGACGAGCACGCGCTTCGAGGACACGTCGCCGAGATCCTCGAGCACGGGCAGGTCTGACAGGAGGGCCGGAGCCACGTCGCTCGTTTTTCGGTCGAGTCGATCGATCAGCCCCGGCCGACGATGAGCGCCAGGTCCAGTGTCCTGTGCGAGTAGCCCCACTCGTTGTCGTACCAGCCCATGATCTTCACGAGCGTCGACGAGTCGTCGAGCGGGATCGCCATGGTGAGCGTCGAGTCGAACGTGCACGAGGCCGGGCTGCCGACGATGTCGCTCGAGACGATCTGCTCCTCGCTGTAGTCGAGCACCGGCGCGAGGGAACCATCCTCCGACGCTCGGCGGAACGCCTCGTTCACCTCCCCCACCGAGATGCTGGCGGCGAGGATCGCAGTGAGATCGGTGATGGACCCGTCCGCCACCGGCACACGGAGCGCCTGGCCGTCGAGCCGCCCCTTCATGTGCTCGAGGACGAGGCTCGTGGCCCTCGCCGCGCCGGTGGTCGCCGGCACGATGTTGATGGCGGCCGCCCTCGCCCGGCGAAGGTTGTCGCGACCGAGATCGAGCAGCTGCTGGTCGTTCGTGTATGCGTGCACGGTCGTCATGAGTCCCTGACGGAGCCCGAAAGCGTCGTCGACCACCTTCACCATCGGAACGAGGCAGTTTGTCGTGCACGAGGCGTTCGACACGACGACGTGGCGATCGGGGGCGAATTCGCCATCGTTCACGCCGACGACGAAGGTGGCATCCGCGTCCTTGGACGGGGCGGAGATGATCACCCGCTTCGCACCCGCTTCGACGTGCGACATGGCGTCCGCCTTGGCGGTGAACCGGCCCGCGGACTCGATCACGACCTCCACGCCGAAATCCGCCCACGGAAGGGCCTTCGGATCGCGCTCGCTCAGGATGCGTATCTCGTGGGAGCCGACCGTGAGCCGGTCCCCGCTCAGGCTCACGTGCTGCCCGAGGCGCCCGTGCGTCGAGTCGTACTTGAGCAGGTGGGCGTTGGCCTCGGCCGGGGCGATGTCGTTGACGGCGACGAGGTCGATCTCGTGTCCACGCGTCTCTTCTCGCTCGAGGAGCGCACGCAGCAGGTTCCGCCCGATCCGGCCGAAACCGTTCACGCCTACTCGCAGGGCCATCTCTGTGTCTCCCCTCCTCGGATGCTGCCGAACCCCTCTACGGTCATGCTCCCAAAGCCTCGCCCCGAGCCGCAACCACCAAAGGCTCGCGGCCCTGGTCGGTCATGTGCTCCGCCACACCTGCTCGAGGGCCTGCCCGAGAAGCCGCGGCTCGTGGAGCACGAGACGCTCGTCGGCGACCGCAGCCGTGCACACGGCCACGTGTTCTTGCTCCGAGGTTACGTCGCCGAGAGGCAGCGCCCGGCTGTCCGCCACCACGGTGCCCACTGCGACGCCGTGCCGGCTGAGAGCGCGGACGTGGGCCGCGACGTCGTAACCCATCGTCTCGGGAACCTGCTCGCGCAGGTTCGCCACGTAGACGCGCTGGCGGAGGGGAACGGAGGACGCGGAGAGAGCCGCGCGGATGCCGGGGACCACGAGCGCGGCGAGGAGGCTCGTGTAGAGCGAGCCCGGCCCGATGACGATCTGGTCGGCTTTGGCGAGCGCCTCCGCCGCCGCCTTCGGTGCCTCCGCGTCGGGTGGCAGCACGTCAAGGGCCATGATGCCGCCCTGTTCCTGGATGCGCACCTGGCCCTGCACCTCCTCGCCCGGACCACGCGCCCGCAACACCACTGGTTCCCGGGTGGCCGGGAGCACGGCACCGACCGTGTTGAGCAGCCTGCAGGCCTCGGCGACCCCTTCGACGAAGTCGCCTGCCGAGCCGGCGAGGGCGGCGATGAGGAGGTTCCCGAAGGCGTGGCCTGCCAGGTCACCGCCGCTGAAGCGGTGCTCCAGCGCGGCTCCGAGGAGCGACCCGTTCGGCAGGAGCGCTCCCATGCACTTGCGCACGTCCCCCGGCGCGGGGATGCCGAGCTGCTCTCGCAGCCGACCGCTCGATCCGCCGTCGTCTGCCACCGAGACCACCGCCGTGACGGAGCCGGCGTAGCGCCGCACGGCGCGAAGTGTCTGGGCGAGACCGTGCCCGCCGCCTATTGCCACGACCGCTGGTCCCGCCCCCTCGAAGGAGGAGTCGGTCAACGGGACAGGTCTCTGTGATGCACGGTCGGGTTGAAGCCGTGACGCCGCACGAGCTCGGCCAGCTCCTCCGCCAGGACGACGGAGCGATGGCGTCCGCCCGTACAGCCGATGGCTATCGAGAGGTAGGACTTGCCCTCTCGCGCATAGGCTGAGAGCACGAGGTCGAAGAGCGAGTCGATCCTCTCGAGCAGTTCGGTCGCCTCCTTGGTCGAAAGGACATACGTCCTCACCTCGTCGTCGAGACCGGTGAGCGGGCGCAACTCCGGTACCCAGTGAGGGTTCGGAAGGAACCGGCAGTCGAGGACCACGTCCGCGTCTAGAGGAAGGCCGTGCTTGAAGCCGAACGAGATGACCGCCGTCTCGAGAGCGTCGCCGCTACCGCGCTCGACGAGCTCGAGGACGCGGTCACGTAGGTCGTGCACGTTCAGCTCACTCGTGTCGATCACGACGTCGGCGTCGTCCCGCAGCTCGCGGAGCATCTCGCGCTCCTGGCGGATGGACTCGAGGACGCCGCCCTCACCGACCTCGACCGGATGGCGGCGGCGGCTCCCCTCGAACCGGCGCACGAGCACCTCGTCCGAGGCGTCCAGGCAGAGCACCCGCACCCGCGCCCCTGAGGCTCGCAGGCCGTCGATCGCCGGGCGCAGGTCGACGATCGCCTCGTAACCGCCACGGCCGGCGACCAGGCACACTCGGTGGTACTCCCCGGTGGGTTGGTTGGCGAGCTCGGCGACCTTGCCGAGGAGGCTCGGGGGGAGGTTGTCGATGACGAACCAGCCGCGGTCCTCGAGCGTGGCGGCTGCCGTCGACCTCCCGGCCCCGGACATCCCTACGAGCAAGAGGTACTCAGCCATCTCGCCGCCATTCTTGCGCCTGCGCCGGCCTCTCGAAGCGCATCACGCAGAGGCGTGGCATGGCCCGCTCGAGGTCGAGGTCGAGGGAGTCCGTGAGGAAGTCGATGGGCGGCTCCGGCTCCTCCAGGGCTGTGAGGACGAGACCCATTCCGCACAAGGGGTTCACGTAGCGGCTGAGCGGCCGGTGGCGGAACAGGATGGGCACGCCAGGGTCCACCTCCTCGACGGACACCGATTCGGTGAGGTACGGACCGATCCGCCAGTACTGCTCGCCGAGCACACGGTCGTCGACGAAACCCGAGCCGGGTCCCTGCACGACCGGATGGTTCACGACGAGGAGGAAGCGGCCGGCCGGCGCGAGGAGGCGTGCCGCCTCCGCCAGCACGGCGTCGACGTCGGCCGCGTGCTCGATCACGAGGCAGCAGACGATCCCGTCGAAGCTCGCCCGGCGGAACGGAAGCCTTTCGCCCGCCGCCCGGACGTACACGGCTCCGCCGCCCTGGCGGACCGCGTTGCGGAGCTGGCCTTCGAACGGGTCGATCCCGACGACGAGACCCGGCTTGCCGGCGCCGGCCAGCCGGCGCGCCAGCTGCCCCTCGCCCGTGCCGATGTCGAGCACCCGGCGGCACCCGGCGAGGTGCGCCTCGGCGAGCGGGAGTATCTGCTGCTCGTACTCGATGTCGGCCCCGTTTGTGAAGGTCCGCCACCACCACTCGGCGAGGTCGTCCCAGCTCGGGAGATCTCCGTCGGAGCGGGGCAGGTCGGGCGCGTCCTCGCCGGACGCCTGCTCCGGGGACCGGCGCTCCCCGGACCCGCGCTCCCCGGACCCGCCCGAAATCGCAGCAGCCCTTCCGCTCACTCTCAGCCTGTTCGCTCGACTGGACCCGCCGGGCCGGCACGCCCTCGACGGCTGCCGTGAACGTGCTCGTAGAGCGTGTCCGCCACCTGGTCCGGCAGCCAGGAGAGCGAGCGGAGCGTGCCGAGAGACGCCGCTTGGACGGCGCGCACGCCGCCGAGCTCGTCGACCAGCCGCTTCCGCCGGGTCGGCCCGAGCCCGGGTATGCCGTCGAGCACGCTGCGCGTCATCCTTCGCCCCCGCAGCTGCCGATGGAAGGTGATGGCGAAACGGTGCGCCTCGTCCCTCGCCTGCTGCAACAGGTAGATCGCCTCGGAGTCCCGCGGGATGACGACGGGGTCCGGGCTGCCCGGCACGAAGACCTCCTCCAGCTGCTTGGCGAGCGCCGCCACGGCTATCTTCCCGCTGAGCCCGAGCTCCTCGACCACCCGCACGCCGACGCTGAGCTGGCCCTTGCCGCCGTCGAGGAGGAGAAGCTGCGGCGGGTAGGCGAAACGGGACGGCCGCCTCTTGCGCCGGCCGATCTCCTCGACAGGAGGCTCGCCCTCGCCGGGGAGGTCTCTTCCCCCTCCGGGGAGGTCTCCGCCTCCTCCGGCGCGCTCGCCGTCACGCTCCGCGATGTGGCGGAGGCGCCGCGTGAGGACCTCGTGCATGGCGCCGTAGTCGTCGTTCCCCTGCACCGCCGAGACCTTGAAGCGCCTGTAGTCGCCGCGCTTCGGCAGGCCGTCCTCGAAGACGACCATCGAGCCGACGTAGTCCGTCCCCTGGAGGTGGCTCATGTCGTAGCACTCGATGCGAAGGGGCGCCTCGGCGAGGCCAAGAACCTGCTGCAGCTCCTCGAGGGCGACGGCCCGGCTCGTGAGGTCGGACGAGCGCTTCAACCGATGCCTGTTCAACTGTTCGGCCGCGTTCTGCCGCGCCGTCTCGAGCAGCTCACGCTTGCGACCCCTCTGCGGCACCCGGAGGTGCACACGACCCTGCCGGAGCGTCTCCAGCCACTCCTCGTAGTCGGCGGCGTCCTCCGGCATCTCGGGCAGGAGGATCTCTCTCGGCACTCCAAGCGGGCTGTCCCCGTAGTGCTGCTCGACGACCCGGGCGATGAGCTGCGGCGTCGTGAGCGGTTCCACCTTCTCGATGACGAAACCGTGCCGGCCGACCACCCGTCCCTTGCGCACATGCAGGACCTGCACGGCGGCCACCAGGTCGTCGTCGGAGATGGCGAGCGCGTCGAGGTCCTCCGGAGCGTCGGTGACCATCTGCTGGCGCTCGACGGCTAGACCCACGCTGTGGAGCCGGTCCCGCAGCCGGGCGGCGCGCTCGAACTCAAGCCCGGCGGCCGCGGCGCGCATCTCGTCCTCGAGGCGCTTGACCACCGGCTTCGTGTCGCCGTCGAGGAACGACATGAGCTCGTCGACGAGCCGGTCGTAGTCCTCGTGAGTCACGTTGCCGACACAGGGTCCCGAACAGCGTTCGATGTGGTAGAGCAGGCACGGCCTGCCGAGCAGCTCGTGACGGTGCATCTTCGCATCGGAGCAGGTCCTGATGGGGAAGCTGCGCAGCAGGAGGTCGAGCGTCTCCCGGATGGCGTACGCATGCGCGTACGGCCCGAAGTAGCGCGTGTCCTTGCGCCTGGCGCCGCGCATGACGGTCGCCCGCGGCCAGTCGTCGCCGACGGTGACGGCGAGGTACGGGTAGCTCTTGTCGTCGACGAGGCGGATGTTGAAGCGGGGCCGGTGCGTCTTTATCAGGTTGTACTCGAGCATGATCGCCTCGACGTCGCTCGACACGACGATCCACTCGACGGAGGCGGCCCGCTCCAACATCTGCGCCGTGCGAGGGTTGAGGCTACGCGGGTCCTGGAAGTAGTTGGAGAGCCGGCTGCGCAACGAGCGCGCCTTTCCGACGTAGATCACACGGCCGTCGGAATCCTTGAACTGGTAGGACCCCGGCGCGTCGGGGATCGCCTTCGGCCGCTCGAGCATCAGAGCCCGAGCAGCGGGGCGAGATACTGGCCGGTGTAGCTGTCCGCCGTCTTCGCCACCTGCTCGGGCGTGCCTTCGACGACGACGGACCCGCCGCCGTCGCCTCCCTCGGGCCCGAGGTCGATGATCCAGTCGGCCGACTTGACCACGTCGAGGTTGTGCTCGATGACACAGACCGTGTTGCCGGCGTCGACGAGTCGCTGCAGCACCCCGAGGAGCTTGCGCACGTCCTCGAAGTGGAGCCCGGTCGTGGGCTCGTCGAGGATGTAGAGCGTGCTCCCGGTCGACCGCTTCGAGAGCTCGGAGGCGAGCTTCACCCGCTGAGCCTCGCCGCCCGAGAGGGTCGGCGCCGGCTGACCGAGGCGGACGTAGGACAGCCCCACGTCGACGAGGGTCTGGAGGTGGCGGGCGATGACGGGCTGGTTGGCGAAGTACTCGAGGCCCTCTTCGCAGGAGAGGTCGAGCACTTCGGCGATGTTCCTCCCCCTCCAGGTGACTTCGAGGGTGTCGCGGTTGTAGCGGGCGCCCTTGCAGACTTCGCACGGCACGTAGACGTCGGGCAGGAAGTGCATCTCGATCTTGATCGTGCCGTCGCCGGCGCACGCCTCGCACCGGCCGCCCGAGACGTTGAAGGAGAAGCGGCCCGGCAGATAGCCGCGCAGCTTGGCCTCCGAGGTCTGGCTGAAGAGCTTGCGGATGTGGTCGAACACGCCCGTGTACGTCGCCGGGTTCGACCGGGGCGTACGCCCGATGGGCGACTGGTCGATGTCGATCACCTTGTCGAGCGCTTCGGCCCCCTCGATCTTCTTGTGACGACCCGGCACCGCCCGCGCCCGGTAGATCTTCTGCATGAGGGCACGAAGCAGGATGTCGTTCACGAGGGTCGACTTGCCCGAGCCGGAGACGCCGGTGACGGCTATGAAGCACCCGAGCGGGAACTCGACGTCGATGTTCTGCAGGTTGTTCTCCTTGGCACCCCGCACCGTCACCCACTCGCCCCGTGGCTCCCGGCGGATCGCCGGGAGGGAGATCTCCCGGCGCCCGGCGAGGTAGTCGCCCGTGATCGAGGCCTTGCCCTCGACGCGGTCGCCAACCGAGACCGAACAGACGAGCGCTCCGCCGTGCTCCCCCGCGCCGGGCCCGATGTCGACCACGTGGTCGGCCACGCGGATCGTCTCCTCGTCGTGCTCGACGACGAGCACCGTGTTGCCCAGGTCGCGTAGTCGGAGCAGGGTCTCGATGAGCTTGCGGTTGTCGCGCTGGTGCAGCCCGATCGACGGCTCGTCGAGCACGTAGAGGACTCCGACGAGCCCACTGCCGATCTGGCTCGCGAGGCGGATGCGCTGCGCCTCCCCTCCCGCAAGTGTGGCCGCCGAGCGGGACAGGTTCAGGTAGTCGAGGCCGACGTCGACGAGGAATTGCAGGCGTGCTCGGATCTCCTTCAGCACCCGGGCGGCGATCATCTCCTCACGCTGGGTGAGCTGCAGCTCTCCGAGCAGGTCGCGGGACGCCCGGATCGAGAGCTCGCACAGCTCTGCGATGTTGCGGCCGTGGATCCTCACGGCGAGCGACTCGGCGCGCAGCCTCGACCCACCGCAGGCCGGGCAGGCAACCTCGCGCATGTAGCCCTCCACCTGCTCACGCTGGAAGTCCGACTCAGAGTCGGTGTGGCGGCGCTGCAGCCAGGGGATCACCCCCTCGTAGGTGGTGTCGTAGCTGCGCTGGGTGCCGTAGCGGTTGCGGTAGCGCACGTGGACCCGCTTGGCGCCGGAGCCGTAGAGGAGAACCTTCTTCTGCGCCTTCGTCAAGCGCCCGAAGGGCTTGTCGAGGTCGATTCCGAAGCTCTCGGCCACCGCGCCGAGCACCCGGATGAAGTACTCGGTGCGCGCGCCGGACCAGGGTGCGAGAGCACCGGCGCGCAGGGACAAGTCGCCGTTGGGCACCACGAGCTCGGGATCCACCTCGAAGCGCGTCCCGAGGCCGTTGCAGGTCGGGCACGCGCCGTAGGGCGAGTTGAAGGAGAAGTTGCGCGGTGCGAGGTCCTCGAAGGAGAGACCGCAGTGGGTGCACGCCAGGTGCTGGGAGAACGTGAGCTGATCATCATCGGCGCCGGTGCCGCTCACGACTATCTCCGCCATGCCCTCGCCGAGGCGAAGCGCCGTCTCGATCGAGTCCGTCAGCCTGCGCTCGATCGAGTCCCTGCGGATGAGCCGGTCGACCACGACCTCGATCGTGTGCTGCTCGTACCGCGCGAGCTCAACGCTCGAGCGCTCCGAGAGCTCGATGACCTCGCCGTCCACGCGCACGCGGGCGTAGCCCTGCTTGGCGAGCTCGTCGAGCAGCGTCGAGTATTCGCCCTTCCTGCCCCGCACGACGGGCGCGAGCACCTGGAAGCGGGCCCCTTCGGGTAGCTGCATCACGCGATCGACGATCTGCTGCGGACTCTGGCGTGTCACCGGTCGCCCGCAGTTCGTGCAGTGCGGCTGACCGATCCTCGCGTAGAGGAGCCGGAGGTAGTCGTAGATCTCTGTCACGGTGCCGACCGTCGAGCGCGGGTTGCGGGAGGCCGACTTCTGGTCGATCGAGATCGCTGGCGACAACCCCTCGATGAAGTCGACGTCCGGCTTGTCCATCTGACCGAGGAACTGCCGGGCATAGGACGACAGCGACTCCACGTACCGACGCTGGCCCTCGGCGTAGATCGTGTCGAAGGCGAGGGAGGACTTGCCCGACCCGGAAAGCCCTGTCAACACGATCAAGCGGTCGCGGGGCAATTCGATCGAGACGTTCTTCAGGTTGTGCTCGCGTGCCCCGCGAACAACGAGCGACTCCGGCACCTTCTCAGCCCACCTCTCGCAGCTCGCGCCTCAGCGACCTGATCTCGTCGCGGAGCCTCGCTGCGTACTCGAAGCGCAGGTCCGCCGCTGCG
Organism: Actinomycetes bacterium; assembly: GCA_021791795.1. Taxonomy (GTDB): domain Bacteria; phylum Actinomycetota; class Acidimicrobiia; order Acidimicrobiales; family Bog-793; genus JAKATT01. The sequence continues at coordinate 12,912 of JAJYVX010000027.1, forward strand.
GCCTGCATCTCCGACTCGAGGGTATCGATGAGAAGGGCGAGCTCGTCCGCCGGCAGGAGCCCGCTCTCGTCGCCGCCACCGCCCCCCGCTCCGACTGCCGCCGCGACCCGCTCCGCCACCCGGCGGCCGGCCCGGCGGGACCGGTCGGCGTTGGACCGGTACCCGCTTGGCAGAGGAGCGCCTTCGTCGAAGGCAGCCGCACCGGAGGCAGCCCTGAACTGGGCCACGAGGTCGGTCACCGCCTTGCGGATCGTCTGGGGGTCGATGCCGTGCTCCTCGTTGTGGGCCGTCTGGAGAGCACGCCTGCGGTCGGTCTCCGCCATCGCGCGCCGCATCGAGTCGGTGATGACGTCCGCGTAGAGGACGACCCTCCCCGAGACGTTCCGTGCGGCCCGTCCCATCGTCTGGATGAGCGACGTCGTGGACCTGAGAAACCCCTCCTTGTCCGCGTCGAGGATCGCCACCAGGCTCACCTCGGGCAGGTCGAGGCCCTCGCGGAGCAGGTTGATCCCGACGAGGGCGTCGAACTCGCCGAGACGAAGGTCACGCACGATCTCGATGCGCTCGATCGTGTCGACGTTCGAGTGCAGGTAGCGCACCTTGAGGCCGGACTCGAGCAGGTAGTCGGCGAGGTCCTCGGCCATCTTCTTCGTGAGGGTCGTGACAAGGACGCGCTCGCCCCGCTCGATGGTCGTGCGGATCTCGTCTATGAGGTCGTCGATCTGCCCCTTCGTCGGTCGGACGACCACCTCGGGGTCGACGAGGCCGGTCGGGCGGACGATCTGCTCGGCGACCCGGCTCGAGACGGAGAGCTCGTACGCGGACGGGGTGGCCGACATGAAGATGCACTGGTGGATGCGCGTCTCGAGCTCCGCGAAGCGCAAAGGCCGGTTGTCGAGGGCGGAAGGCAGCCGGAAACCGTGCTCTACCAGCACCTCCTTTCGTGACCGGTCGCCCTCGAACTGGCCGTGCAGCTGTGGCACGGTCACGTGGCTCTCGTCGACCACGAGCAGCCAGTCGTCGGGGAAGTAGTCGAGCAGCGTGTAGGGAGGGTCACCGGCGCTCCGCCCGTCGAGGTGGCGGCTGTAGTTCTCTATCCCGGCGCACGTGCCGACCTCCGCCAACATCTCGAGGTCGTGCTCCGTGCGCATCCGGAGTCGCTGCGCCTCGAGCAGCTTGTTCTCCGCCTCGAGCTCCCGCAACCGGACGCCGAGCTCCTGCTCGATCTCGGTGATGGCCCGTCTCATCCGCTCGTCCCCGGCCACGTAGTGGCTCGCAGGGAACACGACCACCTCGTCCAGGTCGCCGAGCACCTCGCCGGTGAGGACGTCGAAGCGGGTCATCTTCTCGACCTCGTCCCCGAACAGCTCGATCCGCACGGCGAACTCCTCGTAGGCGGGGTGGACCTCGATAGTGTCTCCCCTCACCCTGAAGCGGCCGCGCACGAGGTTCTGGTCGTTCCGCTCGTAGTGCATCTCCACCAGCCGGGTGAGGATCGACCGCTGGTCGTGCACCTCCCCGGGGTGCATGACGAGGATGCGGCCGCGGTACTCCTCGGGCGACCCGAGACCGTAGATGCAGGAGACGGAGGCGACCACTACCACGTCCCTTCGCGTGAGGAGCGAGGCGGTCGTCGAGTGGCGCAGGCGGTCGATCTCGTCGTTTATCGACGAGTCCTTCTCTATGTAGGTGTCCGAGGCGGGCAGGTATGCCTCGGGCTGGTAGTAGTCGTAGTAGGAGACGAAGTACTCCACCCGGTTCTCCGGGAAGAAGCCCCGCAACTCACCGGCCAGCTGGGCGGCGAGCGACTTGTTCGGCGCGAGCACGAGAGTGGGTCGTCGGGCGCGCTCTATGGTCCAGGCGATCGTGGCGCTCTTGCCGCTCCCGGTGATGCCGAGCAGGGTCTGGAATCGATCGCCCTGCTCCAGGCCGCGTGAGAGCGCCTCGATCGCCGTCGGCTGGTCGCCGGCAGGCTGGAAGTCGCTCACGACGCGGAAGTCAGGCATTGTCCGAATCGTACAGACAGGGTGCGCGCCGGCTTCTCGGGTGCCGTAGGGCCGTGGGACCCCGTGGCAGAGTCACGCGCTCGCACCTGCCCGAAGGCTCTCGATCCAGGCCCATGCCCGGGCGACCATCTCCTCGAGCTCGGCGAGCGTGCCCATGTTCATGATGAGGAAGTCGGCCCGCTCGATGCGCTCGGCGCGTGAGGCCTGCGCAGACATCCGCTTCAGCGCCTCTTCCTCGGACATGGCGCGCTCCGCGGCGAGGCGCGCGACGGCGATGTCCTCGGGAGCGTCGACGACGAGGACGCCGTCCACCCCGTAGCGGTCCGCTCCACCAGCTTCGACGAGCAGGGGGACGTCGAGGATCACCACGTCATCAGTTCCGGCGTGCGACGCGACCTGCTGGAGCATCTTCTCGCCGACGAGCGGGTGGACGACCGCGTTCAGGTCGGAGAGCGCCGCTGGGTCGTCGAACACGAGCCGCGCGAGAGCGGGCCGGTCCAACGACCCGTCCGGCAGTAGGACGGCCCGGCCGAAGCGCTCGACGACCCGCCTTAGCCCGACCGTGCCCGGCTCGACGACCTCTCGCGCAAGGACGTCCGCGTCGACGAGAACGGCACCCCTCGCCACGAGCATCGTCGCGACGGTCGACTTGCCGGAACCGATGCCCCCGGTCAGACCGACGGTGATCACGGCTTGCGAGCGTGGGGCTGCAGGTCGGGCATCTGCGAGCTCACCCTAGACGGGAGCAACCAGCTGACCCGTCCCTCACCCGACAGCGCGCTGGCGTAATATCCCCGCCACATCGGCCGCAACATGCCGGTGGGCCGGAAAGGGGAGGCGAGTGCCGAGCAGCTACGACCGACGGTCGTTCCTTCAAAGGGGGGTCACGGCAGGCGCGGCCTTCACGGTTCTCGGCGCAGGAGGAACGCTGCTCGAAGCTTGTAGCAGCGGACCTGCCAGCTCCAGCAGTCCGCCGGCGACTGTCACCAAGCACCAGGCGCTGCAGGTGGGCGTCGGCAAGGGCAAGCCGGTGATGGGCGGAAGCGTCACCTTCGGCACCGAAGCCGAGGAGTCGGGCATGGATCCGACGAACGCCCACTTCGACTCGACCGGCGTCATGTACGCGAGGGCTGTCTACGACCCGCTCGCGATCGTGCTCCAGGACGGGACCGTCGTGCCTTACCTGGCCGAGTCGATCACTCCCAACAGCTCCTACACGCTCTGGACGATCACCGTACGGCCGAACATCGTCTTCCACGACGGCACTTTGTGCGACGGTGCCGCGCTCAAGTACTGCATGGAGGCGTTCTACTCCTCCCTCCTCACGGGGAACTCGCTCACCTACTGGAAGAAGGGGGGCTTGAAGCAGGTCGGGCCACGGTCGATCACCGTCGAGATGGAGCACCCCTGGGTTCCCTTCGCCGCCTGGCTCGCCGGTTACATCGGCGGCCAGATCGCCTACATCTTCTCGCCGACCCAGATGCGCAAGGGCGAGGCGGTCCTCAACTCCCATCCGGTCGGAACTGGCCCGTTCGTCTACCAGGACTGGGTGCCCGGCAGCCACTTCAGCCTCACGCGCAACCCGCACTACTGGCGCAAGGACACCTACGGGAACCAGTTGCCGTACCTCGACAGCTGGACCTTCAAGCCGATCGTCGACGTGAGCACGCGGCTCGCGGCCCTGCAGTCGCAGGAGATCGACCTCATGCACACCGACGACGACCCGACCATCCTCGAGGTGGACGCCGATTCGAGCCTCGTCTCCCTGCGGGACGACGAGCTCCTCGTCGGGGAGCCCGACTGCGACTTCGGCATGATCAACTGCCAGAGCCCGCTCATGAAGGACATCCGGCTGCGCCAGGCGGCCGCCTATGCCTTCAACCAGGCGGAGTACTGCAAGCTCATCGGCAAGAACATCGTCTACCCGACGAACGGTCCCTTCCCCCATCCGAGCCCGTACGCTTCGGCCACGCCTTACCCCGGCTACGACCTCGCCAAGGCGAAGGCGCTCGTCAACTCGTGGACGCACTCGAACGGGGGCAAGGCGCCCTCGATCACCTACACGACGACGAACTCCACGACCGCCGCCACGTCGGCCGCATTCGTGCAGCAGCTGTACCAGGCAGCGGGTTTCCAGGTTCAGATCAAGCAGGTGCAGCAGGCCGAGCTCATCAACGACGCCCTGCTCGGCGGCTACGACGTGTTCTCGTGGCGGCAGTTCGCCAACATCGACCCGGACCTCAACTACGTCTTCTGGACGAGCGCGGCCGGACCGATCAACTTCGCCCGCAACTACGACCCCTACATCGACGCTCAGATGAACATCGGCCGCCAGTCCACCGACACGCCGACCCGCGTGCAGGCCTACCAGAACGTGGCGAAACAGATGGCGAAGGACCTTCCCTACATCTGGGCGTGCCGGGACGTCTGGTGTGTGGCAGGAAGCAAGCAGGTCCAGAACTGGAACAACCCCACCAGCCCGACCGGGGGACGCGGGCTGTCTATGCTCTCGGGGATCATCTGGCCGACCGAGGTCTGGAAGTCGGCCTGAGCGTCTTGTCCGGCATTCCCGGGGGAACCAGGTGGTAGCGCTGCGGCGGGTCGGGGAGGGTCTCGTGACCCTCTTCCTCGTCGCTCTCGTCACCTACTTCTTCACCTCGAAGATGCCCGGCAACGAGGCGGCCGTGATCTGCGGCCCGTCCGGCCCTGCATGCATAAGGCACGAGACGGCGCTCCTCTACCTCAACCACCCTTTCTTCGCACGCTTCTTCCACTGGTTGGGCGAGTTGTTCCAGGGCCATCTCGGCCTCACGCTCGCTCCTCCGATACCGATCTCCACCGTCCTCCTGGCGGCGTACCCGATAACCCTCGAGCTCATCATCTACAGCCAGGTGATCGCGATAGTGGTGGCGATCCCCGCCGCCATGTACGGCGCGCTCAGGGCGAACAGGATGTTCGACAAGGTGTCGACGGCGGCGAGCTTCGCCACGCTGTCGCTCCCGAACTTCATCGTGGGTCCCCTGCTCGTCCTGATCTTCGCCGTGAAGCTCGCATGGTTCCCCGGTCCCGCCTCGAACGTGCCCTCGCTGTGGAGCGATCCCGGCCAGAACCTCTACGTGATGTTCCTCCCCTCGCTCACGCTCGCCGTCGGATCGATAGCCGTCTACCAGCGGCTGCTCAGGGCCGACATGATCGCGACGCTCGAGGAGGACTACATCCTCATGGCCCGGGCGAAGGGCTTGTCGACAGCTCGGATCCTGTTTCGCCATGCCCTGCGACCGTCCACGTTCTCGACCATGACAGTAGGCGGCGTCCAGATCGGCGGCCTCATCGCCGGTGCGATCATCGCAGAGACGGTCTTCTCGCTCCACGGCCTCGGCTCCGTGCTCACCGCGGCCGTGGCGGCGAAGGACCTGCCGACGGTCCAGGCAGTGACGATCATCGTCGCCGTCTTCTACATCCTCTGCAACCTTTTGATCGACTTCCTCTACACGCTCATAGACCCGAGGGGGCGCCGTGGCCGACGAGCGTGATCCGGGTCTTGCCGGTGACGACCTCCGCTCCGGTGGAGGGGTCGAGGTCGGCGTTGCCGGCTACGGGGCGTCGACCGCCGTCCTCGGCCAGGAGCCGCCGGAGGCCAGGGGCGTGGCGACCGCGCGCGGCCGTGCCCTGCCTGCTGCCGACCGCGCGACCGCCGTGGCCCGGCGCCGCTGGCGGCAGCTCAGCTGGGGGTTCTGGGTCGCCACGGGCGTGGTGGTGCTCTGGATACTCGTCGCCCTCCTCGCCGGCGTGCTCCCGATCGACAACCCGAACAACATCGACTTCTCCTGCCTCGCGAGCTCGAGCCCGAGCGGCGCCCACCTGCTCGGCTGCGACCCGGCCGGTCGCGACACCCTCGCCCGAGTGCTCTACGGGTCGCGGGTCTCGCTCATCATCGGGTTCGCCTCCATAGCCATCGGCATCGTGGTCGGGGGCGTGCTCGGATTGCTGGCCGGCTACTTCAGGGGCGCGATCGACGAGGTGCTCGGCGTCGTCTCGAACGTCTTCCTCTCGTTCCCCTCGCTCGTGCTCGGGCTTGTGATCGTCACCTACATCGGCCGGTCGCTCTTCGACATCACGCTCGTGATCGCCATAGTCGCCTGGCCGCTGCTGTTCCGGGTGGTGAGGGCCGCCACCATCGAGTCGGCCCAGCGGGACTACGTGCTGGCGGCGAAGGCCCTCGGGGCGAGACCGAGCCGGATCCTCCGCACCGTGCTGCTCTCCGACGTGGTACCGGTAGCGATCACCTACGGCCTCATCGGCGTCGCACTCGCCATCGTCGGCGAAGGGGCGCTCTCGTTCCTGGGGCTGTCCGTGCCTCCACCGACGGCCACGTGGGGGAACATGATCGCCGAGGGCGCGAACTCGGTGAGCAGCGTCGCGTCGAGCGGTGCCAGCCTGAGCCTTCTTCTCAGCCCGTCCATCGCCATGTTCTCGTTCATCCTCGCCATCAACTTCATGGGTGACCGGCTCCGCTCCGTGCTCGACGTCCGGCAGGGGGTCATCTGAGCGATGGGAGCGCGGCGCCGGGTGCGCGAGGTCCGTCCGACCGACGGTCCGCTTCTCGAGGTGGAGGACCTGCGGACATACTTCGAGACCCGCCGTGGTCTCGTGAAGGCGGTGGACGGTGTGAGCTTCGAGCTCATCGCCGGCCGCACGCTCGCCATCGTCGGCGAGTCGGGCTCGGGCAAGACGGTCCTCTCCCGCTCGGTGATGGGACTCCTCCCGCAGCGAAACGTCACCCGCGAAGGCCGGGTCCGCTTCGCCGGCCTCGACCTCGTGGGTGCACCAGAGCACGAGCTGCGCGAGCTCTGGGGGGACCAGATCGCCATGGTGTTCCAGGACCCCGTCACGTCATTGAACCCGGTGGTGCGGATCGGCCGGCAGATCACCGAGTCGCTGCGACACCACGTCGGGATGAGCCGCTCCGAGGCGCGGGCGGCGGCGACAGCCCTCCTTCGCTCGGTGGGCATAGCCGAGCCCGAACAGCGGCTCAGGTGGTATCCGCACCAGTTCTCCGGAGGGATGTGCCAGCGGATCGTCATCGCCTCGGCGATCGCGTGCGGACCCCAGCTGCTCCTCGCCGACGAGCCGACGACCGGTCTCGACGTGACCGTCGCGGCGCAGATCCTCGATCTGCTGCAGCGGCTCCAGCACGAGCGTCAGATGTCGATGATCCTCGTCTCGCACGACCTCGGTCTCGTCGCCGGCCGCTCGGACGACATCATCGTGATGTATGCGGGGAAGGTGGTCGAGAAGGCGCCGACGGCAACGCTGCTGTCGGACACGCGGATGCCCTACACGGAGGCACTCCTGAGGTCGGCGCCCCGGCTGACCGACGGCAGCCACAGGCGTCTTCCGACCATCCCCGGTGCTCCGCCCGACCCGTCGGACTACCCGGCAGGTTGCCGTTTCGCCTCGCGCTGCGCCTATGCCCAACCACGCTGTGCCGAAGAGGAGCCGCCGCTTCGCCCCGGGGCCGTGCCGGAGCATACGTACGCGTGCTGGTACCCCGTAGGGACGCCGCACGGGGCGGAGGCACTCGAGCTGAACCGTGCCGGAGGGGCGGTCGGCTGATGGCGGGCTCGGGCGTCGCCCAGTTGCGCGAGCCGTCGGCCGCGCTCATCCGGGTCGAGGACCTCGTCGTCGACTTCCCCCTGCCCGGCCGGCGCAAGGTCCATGCCGTGTCCGGGGTGAGCTTCGACGTGTACCCGGGAGAGACGCTCGGGCTCGTCGGCGAGTCGGGTTGCGGCAAGTCGACGACGGGCCGTGCCGTTCTGCAACTGCCGCGCCCGACGAGCGGCAAGGTGATCTTCGACCAGGTCGACCTCACGAAGCTCGGCGGCGAGGAGTTGCGGCAGAAGCGCACGGAGCTCCAGGTCATCTTCCAGGACCCGATCAGCTCGCTCTACCCGAGGCGGACGGTGTCCGACCTCGTGACCGAGCCCCTGTCGATCTGGGGCATCGGGACGCGCTCCGAGCGGGAGGACCGGGCGAGGGCGATGCTCGCCGAGGTCAACATGGACTACGACGCGGTGGGCTGGCGTCGACCGTACGAGTTCTCGATCGGGCAGTGCCAGCGCATCTCGATCGCCCGAGCACTCATGTTGAACCCGCGCCTCGTCGTCTGCGACGAGCCCGTGTCGGCTCTCGACGTGTCGGTCCAGGCCCAGATCATCAACCTGCTCCAGGACATGAAGCGCCGCCACGGTCTGACCCTCGTCTTCATCTCTCACGACCTCTCCGTCGTGAAGAACGTGAGCGACCGTGTGATGGTGATGTTCCTCGGCAAGGTCTGCGAGGTGGCGTCGGCGGACCGCCTCTACACGGAGCCGGCGCACCCCTACACGCGGGCGCTCATGCTGGCGAGCATCGGGGCGTCGAAGGCCCTCGTGGGTGGCGGCGGGGTGAAGATGATGCCCAACCCGGAGACCGATGCAGAGAAGCAGACGGAGATGCCGTCGTCCATCACTCCGCCGAGCGGCTGCCGTTACCGGACCCGTTGCCCGCACGCCGAGAAGATCTGCGCCGAGGTCGAGCCTGTCACCCGTCGAGTGGGCGACGACCACTACGTCGCCTGCCACTTCCCGATCGGCGCTCCGCTCTCGGAGGACGCCCGGCAGCTCGCAGCTGACGGCGGCGGGGCGGGCTCGGCGGCCGGGCGGGCTGGCGGCTAGGGCGCTCGGCGGCTGCGGCGGCTGCGGCGGCCGGCCGCTGCTGGGGAGGCTGTGGCCGCGGCGGCAGGGCCTGGTGGTTAGGGCACTCGACAGCTAGCTAGCGGGAATACGAACCGCCCCGCGAACGGGCCCCTCGACCTGGGCTTAGGGGGGTCTGTTCGCGGGGCGGTTCGGCATTGCCGCAAACTCGAGCAGCCGCGAGCCGGTTCCGCAATACAGCCAGGGCGCCGCTCCGGCTACTTCGCAACTCGGCCAAGGTCACCGGCACGACGTACCAACCAGCCGCGCGCAGCCTGTTCCAGCGTTCGCGGTCGGCCACGAACTTGCGAGGGCCGTCATGAGCAGCGAAACCGTCCACCTCCAGCGCGAGTCTCGCCTCCGGCCACGCGAAGTCCACCCGGGCAACGAACAGGTCACCTGACTTCACGACATGCTGAGGCACAGGTCTTTGGAGGCCGGCACGCAGCAACAACCGCAGTGCGGCGGCCTCTGCTTGGCTCTCTGTTCGGCCGAGGCGCCACGGAGCGACCACGTCCTCCAGCCGGTGCGGCCCTGCGAGCCCCTGCCGGCGGAGCCTCGAGATCGTGGAGTCGAGCAGCGGAAGCGTCACGAGACCCCGCACGAGAGCGTCGTCGATCGCGGCCTCCAGTTCGGAGCGGGTCAACAGGGGCGCCAAGTCCGACAGCGTCCTCGCCACGGTGGTCATCGGCAGGCCCTCGAACTCGAGCCTGTCTGCCGAACCGAGCTGTGAAGTCTCGTGCAGGCGACACCCGTCACGCAGACGCTGAGACGCCGGCCCGAGCGTCAAGATGTCGACGACCGCCTTGCCGTCGCGGGGCACGCGCAGTCCGCGCAATCCTGCCGCAGTCCAATGCGAAACAGCGCCCGCCCGCCTGCACTGTAAGCATCCCGCCAGCGCCCTCGCGTGCCAGGTCCGAGCGAACGAGTCGACGAGGAACACGTCCCGCTGCAACGGCTCCAGACGCCCGATCACCGCCTGGCGCTTGATCCATCGCGGGGAGAGGCCGACATGGATTAGCTCGGCGCGCGTGACCAGTCCGAGGCGCCGGCGCGCCAGCCGATAGATCTTCGGCCATGGAGATTGCACCGCTCCGGTCGCCGTTTCCACAGCGGACAGGATGTCATCCGGTTGTGTCGCGCCTTTGCTGTCAAATGCTGGTGCTCGCGGAGCCGCGCTCGCGACAGCGCTCGGTTCAGGTCAGAAGCTCAAGCGCCCCTGAGATCGTCCGCTGTCGTGGTACCGGGCACGTCGCCGTCCGCTCCGGCCGGCTCGCTGGCAGCCGAAGCGGTGGGTGCTGCGGTCTCGACTGAAGTGTCGACTGAAGGCTCGACGACAGCCTCGCCGGAAGCATCACCGGGCGTCTCCACGCCAGCGGGCGCCTCGGCCGTGTCGGTCCCGCCGGCCTCCTCACCCTCGCCCGAGGCCTGCGGCAGGTAGTCGGCCCAGGCAGCCTGGCTCTCGCTCTCGGGCGTGAAGTCGGCCGACGAGTAGTCGAAGCCGATGTAGTTCCCCTGCTCGTCATAGGCGTGCTCGCCAAAGGCTTCCTGGTACTCCTCGGCGACGACGCCGCCTTCGGCGGCCTGCTTGATCGAGAGCGAGATACGACGACGCTGCAGGTCGATGTCGATGATCTTCACCCACAGCTCCTCGCCAGGGGTGACGACCTGCTCCGGCAAGTCGACGTGGTGCGCTGCCATCTCCGAGATGTGCACGAGCCCCTCGATTCCCTCGCCGACCTGCACGAAGGCGCCGAACGGCACGAGCTTGGTTATGCGGCCGTAGACGAGCTCCCCCACGCGGTGGTTCGTGGCGAACTCCTGCCAGGGGTCGACCTGAGTCGCCTTCAGCGAGAGGCTGATCCGCTCCTTGTCGAGGTCTACGTCGAGGACCTTCACGGTCACCTCGTCTCCGACCTGGACGACAGAGGACGGATGGTCTACGTGCTTCCACGAGAGCTCCGACACGTGCACCAGCCCGTCCATACCGCCGAGGTCGACGAAGGCGCCGAAGTTGACGACCGAGGAGACCACGCCCTTGCGGATCTCGCCAGGCTTCAGGTTCACGAGGAACTCGCCTCGCTGCTCGCGCTGCGTCTCCTCGAGCCACGACCTCCGGGAGAGGACGACGTTGTTGCGGTTCTTGTCGAGCTCGATGATCTTCGCCTCGAGCACCCGACCGATGTAGGGCTGCAGGTCGCGGACCCGGCGCAGCTCGACGAGCGAAGCCGGAAGGAAGCCACGCAGACCGATGTCGAGAATGAGGCCACCCTTCACCACCTCGATGACGGGGCCTTTCACGACACCGTTCTGCTCCTTCACCCGCTCGATCGTTCCCCACGCACGCTCGTACTGGGCGCGCTTCTTCGAGAGGATGAGGCGACCCTCCTTGTCCTCCTTCTGGAGGACGAGCGCCTCGAT
>JAJYVX010000216.1 GCA_021791795.1 Actinomycetes bacterium
GGTAGCCGGGCGCCGCGCCGGCGACGCCCGGGTGGCCGTAGCGCCAGACGATGTGGCCCGTCCTGAGCGAGATCTCGGAGATGACGAAGTCGGACTCCTCGGTCGCGAGGATATGCCGACCGTGCGGTCCGAAGAAGGCGTCGTCGGGGGAGAGGAAGCTCTGGCCCGGCGCGAGGTCGCCCGGGCGCGGGAACTGCCAGAGGATCCGACCCTTCGGGTCGACGAGCAGGAGCCGGGAGTTGTTCCGGTCGGCGATGAGCACGGGGCCGGGGAGCACCGACGGGTTCGAGCCGGGCTGGAGGTGACCCGGCTCGCCCTTCACCTTGGCCTCGAGCGAGGCCAGCCACGACGACACCGTCCATCGACGGTGCCGCAGGGCCGTGCCCCGCCGGGTGCGCGCCGGGTGAACCGGCGACCCCGACGCAACAGCGGATCCGTCGATCGCGTGCGTCGCGAGCAGCAGGCCGAGCACCGCGACGGCTAAGACGCCCGAGAGGGCGACCCGCCTCCTGCGATAGAGCGCCCGCTTGCGGCGTGCGCGCACGACGGCGGACCGGCTGACGCTCTGGCGTGGTGTCACGAGCCTCCTCGACGGCGATCTCTCCGACGCCCGCCCGGACCCCGGACCGGCACCTGTCCTCGGCCGGCCCTGGGCGAGCGGCCCCGGTGCCGACGGGACCTCCCCGGCGAGACCGGATCTGCCGCGCCGGCGCACGACCGCCGGACAACCTACAGCCCCGGCCCCGCACCGCACCGCGCGCGCCGGACGCGGTGCGGGTGCGGGCGCGCTCAGCCCTGCAGGCTCGACGCCTCGGCCGAGTCGTCGGGGACGAGCCCGGACCCGGTGTCGGTGATCGTGCGGATCTCGTCGGTCTCGTAGCCGCTCGCCACCGCCCAGTAGAAGCAGGCGAGGCCGATCACGAGCGCCCAGACCGTGTCGATCGGGAAGGTGAGCAGCTTCGGGATGTGGGCGGTCACGCCGAAGGCCCCGTAGTAGGACAGCAGCACCTCGGCGAGGATGTAGGTGACGAGCCAGATGGACCGCGCGACGAGGTGCCTGCCCTCGGTCGAGCCGAACAGCCAGCACGCGGCCGTGAAGGCGTAGACGGCGACGCAGACGAGCACGTACCACAGGACGAAGGGCGCATGCTCCTTCGGGTCCGTCGCGACGGCCGAGGAGAGGATCCAGTGGCCCCAGTGCAAAAGCAGGACCCACGCGACGAGGAACACGACGCCGACGGCGTTGGCCGCCCAGCGGTTCATCAGGCCACGCGGCCCGGCGAAGAACCACGTGTAGAGCGGCAAGCCGATGAAGAGCAGCGCGATGAGCTCGACGTCGGTCGCGAAGCCGGACCAGTACACGATGGCGGTCGCGGCGAGGAACGAGACCGGCGCCCAGAAGCCCGCGGCGCCGAGGCGGTAGGGCCGGGCGAGGTCGGGCGCGGTCTTGCGGAAGATCTGCAGGCTGACGCCGCCCATGATGTAGGTGAAGACGGTCATCGACGTGATGATCCCGACGAGGCCGAACCAGCTCTTCTCCGGGGCCGAGAAGGCGATCGCGACGAGCAGCGAGGCGACGAGCGCGACCCAGGGGATCCGCGTGCGCGGGCTGACCCGCACCGACTGGCTCGGGAAGTAGCCGCTCACGCCCATGCCGTAGATCGTCCGGCCGCCGGTCCCGAGATAGATGTAACCGGTGCCCGCAGGTGAGACGATCGCATCGGCGATGAGCAGGTAGGACATGACCGAGACGAGGAACGCGACCCCCGAGGCCTTCATGATCGCGTAGAAGGGGCTCGCCGTGACGAGGATGTGGCCGGCGGCGCTCGACGGCGCGCCGAGCCCCGCGTAGTCGTTGGCCTTCAGGCCGAAGAAGTGCCAGACGATGCCGCCGGTGAACGCGACCTGGAGAAGGGTGTAGATGACGATGCCGATGAGGACCGACACGATCGTCGCGAACGGGATGTCCCGCTGGGGATTGCGCGCCTCGCCGCCGAAGTCGAGGGCCTGGCGGAAGCCGAGGAACGAGAAGATGATCCCTGCACCGGGGATGATGTAGAAGACCTCGTGCCAGCCGGCGGTCGCCTCGCCGCCTGGAGGAGCGAAGTTGTGGCTGTGGAACGACAAGAAGAAGATCAGGATGAAGGTGAGGACCGGCATCGCGACCTTCCAGACCATCACGGTGTTGTTCAGCCGGCCGAGGAAGCGCGCGCCGTAGAGGTTGACGAAGAAGAAGCCGAGGAGCAGCACGACGGTGAACAGCCAGCCCTCGGGGAAGTTGATGATCGACGACGTCGTCACCGGCGACTGGAGCAGGTGCCAGCTCGCAGGCGCCTGTGGACCGATGTACTGCACGGTCGCGATCGCCTCGATCGCCGGCACGGAGGCGCTCGCGAGCAGGTACGCCCACCCGAGGATGAAGCCCGTGTAGCCGCCGTGGGTGAGGTGCGGGTAGCGGACGATCGCCCCGGACCGGGGCAGCATCGTCGCGACCTCGGCGTAGGAGAGCGCGATGAACAGCACGAGGATCCCGCCGACGATCCACGAGACGTACGAGGCCGGGCCGGCGAGCGAGTCCGCCGTGATCGCGGAGAACAGCCAGCCCGAGCCGATGATCGCGCCGAGCGAGAGCATGAGGAGCTGGCTCCGGGAGAGCACCCGTTTCAGCTGCCGGTCGCTCGCCTCCGTCGCGGAGTGCTTCGGACCCTCGACCGTGACTGCCATGGCCCACCGCCTTCCCGTCGCCTCGCCGGGCGGCGACCGCCCGGGCGGCGGCGCACGTCCGACCTCGGACTGGTTGGCGGCGATCCTTCCAGGCCGCGCGGCACAGGTCAAGGATTCTGCCATCGTGTTGCGATGAAGTTGCGGCGAGGTTGCGGCGCGCGGACACGAGGCGGAGTGAGGCGTAGGGTCGTCGCATGCAGACGTCGGTCGTCGACTTCGCCTTCTCAAGGCCGGCACCCGCCGCGATCGCGGGAGCCGGCTACGTCGGCGTGATCCGCTACCTGTCCGCGGACCCGGCCAAGGCGATCGACCAAGCCGAGGCGGCGGGCTACCTCGCCGCCGGGCTGAGCATCGCCCTCGTCTACGAAGACGGCGCCACGGACGCGAACGGCGGCGCAGCAGTCGGCGCCGCGAAGGCGGCGATCGCCGGGCCCGAGCTCGACGCCCTCGGCGTTCCCGCGGGGCGGCCCGTCTACTTCGCCGTCGACGAGGAGCTCGCCGCGAGCCTCTACCCGAGCGCCTTCGCCTGCGTCGAGACCTTCGCCCGGACCCTCGGCCGCCCGCCCGCCGTCTACGGGCCCCGACCGCTCCTCGCCTACGCGGCGGCGCGCGGCGCGCGCTACCTCTGGGAGACGGGCGCGTCGTCGTGGAACACCGGAGCCGAGCCGCCCGACGTCCAGCTCCACCAGCTCGCGACCCAGGTCGTGGTCGACGGCGCGACCGTCGACGTCGACGTGGCGTCGGCCGCCGACTGGGGCCAGTGGCCCATCCCGTCCCCGCCGCCGCCCCCGGTGACGGGCCCAACCCTGGAGATGAACGTGGCGATCCACACGGTAGCGGTGCAGACCGACGGCAACGGCGACGGCTTCGTCGAGACGACGATCCCGTGGAGCCAGTACGTCGCCGTCGCCCACGAGGGGACGCGCGACGCCGCGCACTTCGCCGCGGGCGAGGCCCACGTCGCCGAGGTCGGCGGGCGCATCGCGGTCTCCGTGACCGGCGCGGTCCGCCAGGGCGTCGCGGTCGTGCTCGTGACCGCGCTCGGCTAGCCCGGGCCCGACTGGTCCGGGCGAGACGGGACGAGACTGGTCCGGGCGAGACGGGACGAGACTGGTCCGGGCGAGACGGGACGAGACGGGGCCGGGCGAGACGGGGCGCGGCCCGGGCGCGCGCGGCGTCCGGTAGCGTCGGGCGGCGTGGAGCGCACCGTCCTCGTCCGCTACCGGGTCATGGCCTACGTGACGGCCACGCTGCTCGCGATCCTCGTCTTCGTCGGCATCCCGCTGCAGCTCGCCGCGAACAAGCCGGAGGTGGTCAACACCGTCGGCACGATCCACGGCTTTTGCTACATGGTCTACCTCGTCGTCGCGTTCGACTTCACGAGAAAGCTCCGGGTCCCGACGGGGCGGATGCTGCTCGTGCTGCTCGCGGGCACGGTGCCGTTCTGCTCGATCGTCGCCGAGCGCAAGCTCACCAAGCTCTACGACCGCCGCCTCGCCGACGACGGCGGCGCCACCGAGGTGGGCGGCGTCGCCGAGGTCGGCTAGCGGCGGCGACCCGGCACCTGGACGCCCGGGCACCGCGGACACAGCCCCTCAAGGTCCGCGCCCGGCGCGCCGTTAGCCGGCGGGTCCCCTCGCTGAGGGAGCTGTCCACCGCCGAGCCGATGCACGAGGTCACGAGCCGATGACCATCTCGCCGATCCAGCAGGTCGCCGCCAACCCCGTCCCGCCCCAGACAACGGCAGCCGGCGCCCCGCTGTTGAGCGCGCCGGCCTCGCCAGGCACCCGCAGCCCGGCCGGCACGATCCTCAGCTCGCTCACGCCG
>JAJYVX010000217.1 GCA_021791795.1 Actinomycetes bacterium
CCCACCGGCAAAGCGAGACGATTGCCTCGGGCGGCCCGATCGACACCACCTCGAGGATCGGCCGCAGGTCGACCCCGGGAGGCGCGGGCGAGCCGGCGGCGACGACCCATCCCCGCACGCGCCTGTTGTGGAGCAGTACCCGCACGATCGTGCCGATGGCCACGGCGAACTCGTCCTCCGGCGGGACCGAGTAGTGGAAGGCCCGGTCGAGCCCGGAGACGTCCGGCACGACCTCGAGGGTGCGGACCGCGCTCGCCTCCCGGGCGGACGGGGCCGGCATCGGTCCCTCGGTCACCGGGTGGGTCACCCCGGCCTAGAGACCGAGCGCGCGCCGCAGGTCGTCGACTCTCGGTGTGTCCTCCCAGGGCAAGCCTGCACCCGAGCGACCGAAGTGCCCGTACGCCGCCGTCCTCTTGTAGAGCGGGCGGCGCAGGTCGAGGTCGCGGATGATCGCGGCCGGCCGCAGGTCGAAGAGCTCCTCGACAGCCGCTTCGATCTTTCCCGGGTCGACCGTCTCGGTGCCGAGCGTGTCCACCATGACCGAGATCGGGCGCGCCACACCGATGGCGTAGGCAACTTGTATCTCGCAACGGCGAGCAGCTCCTGAAGCGACCACGTGCTTCGCGACCCACCTCGCCGCATAGGCGCCCGAGCGGTCGACCTTCGAGGGATCCTTGCCCGAGAAGGCACCCCCGCCGTGGCGGGCCGCTCCCCCGTAGGTGTCCACGATGATCTTGCGGCCCGTGAGGCCCGTGTCTGCCTGCGGACCACCCAGCTCGAAACGACCGGTCGGGTTGGCGAGCAGCCGGTAACCCGACGTGTCGAGGTCCGGCAACTCGGCCAGGACCGGCCTTATCACCTGATCCCGCAGATCCTCGGGCAGTTGCGTCTCGATGTCGGCACCCTTCGTGTGCTGCGTCGAGATGAGGACGGTGGCGAGCCTACGGGGCTCGCTGTCCTCGTAGTCGACCGAGACCTGGGTCTTGCCGTCGGGACCTAGGTAGTTGACCATCCCCTCCTTGCGCACGGCGGCGAGCCGTTCCGCCAGGCGGTGGGCGGTCCAGATCGGGAGCGGCATGAGGTCCGGCGTCTCGTCGCAGGCGTAGCCGAACATCATCCCCTGGTCGCCGGCGCCCTGGAAGTTGAGCGAGTCCTCGCCCGCCTTTCCCTGGCGCACCTCTAGGGCCGCCGAGACGCCCATGTCAATGTCCGGCGACTGCTCGTCTATGGAGACGATCACGCCGCAGGTGTTCCCGTCGAAGCAGAGCTCCTCCCTGTCGTACCCGATGCCGCAGACCGTCTCGCGGACGAGCCGCGGAACGTCGACGTAGGCCGTGGTGGAGATCTCCCCCGCGACGACCACGAGGCCTGTCGTGAGGAGGCTCTCACAGGCGACACGGCCGTTCGGGTCCTCGGTGAGGATGGCGTCCAGCACGGCGTCGGATATCTGATCCGCCATCTTGTCGGGATGTCCCTCTGTGACCGACTCCGACGTGAACCGGTAGGTGGTTAGCACTTGATCTCCTTGCTCGGGGAGGTCTGCCCGGACCGGGCAAGGAGGCTACTCACTGCGTCGAGCACGGCGTCGGCTATCTCCCGCTTGGGCGAGAGGGGGACCTCTGTGATCCCCTCCTCGCTCACGATTGTGACGGCGTTCGTGTCGTGCCCGAAACCGGTGCCCACCCCTTTGACGTCGTTGCCGACGACGAGGTCGACGTGCTTCGAGCCGAGCTTGCCCGATGCGCGAGCCACGAGGTCGGCGGTCTCGGCGGCGAACCCGACGAGCACCCTCGGGACCCCGGCTCCCTCTCGCCTCAGCCGGCCGAGCTCGGCGAGGATGTCGAGGGTCGGCTCGAGCACGACATCGGGGACCCCATCGGACTTGTGGAGCTTCGTGGCGGAGGCCTCCTTCGGTCTGAAGTCGGCGACGGCGGCGGCCATCACCACGACGTCTTCGCGGCTTGCCCGTGACAGGACCGCTTCGGCCATCTCGGCCGCCGTCTCGACCGTGACCACCCCAGCGCCCGGCGGCGGCGGCAGGTCGACGGTCGACACGATCGTGACCTTGGCCCCTCTCGCAGCTGCGGCGGCGGCCAGGGCATAGCCCTGCTTGCCCGAGGACCGGTTGCCGATGAAGCGCACCGGGTCGATCGGCTCACGCGTCCCGCCGGCGGTGACGAGGACTCGGAGGCCGTCGAAGTCGCCCAGCCCACCCGGCAGCCGCAGGTCGCCGATCTCGGTGGATCCGCCCCCGGCTGCCGCCCTCTCGCCCGCGAGGACCCGTGCGGCCTCGGCGACGACCACGTCCGGATCCTGCAGCCTGCCGGTTCCTTCGTCTCCTCCTGCGAGGCGGCCGCTCTCCGGCTCGAGCACGTGCACGCCGCGCCTGCGGAGAGTGGCGATGTTCTCCTGCACGGCGGCGTGGCCCCACATCTCTGCGTGCATGGCTGGACAGATGAGGACAGGCGCTGTCGTGGCGAGCAGCGTGGCGGTGAGCACGTCGGAGGAGATGCCGGCGGCGTACGAGCCGATGAGCCGGGCCGTGGCGGGGGCCACGACGACAAGGTCCGCTCTCCGGCCGAGGCGGGTGTGCGGGATGGCGTGGTCCCCCGCGAAGAAGGACGTGACTGCGGGCTCCGAGGCGAGAGCGGAGAACGTGGGAGCTCCTACGAAGCGCAGCGCGCCCTCCGTCAGCACCGGCACCACCCGGGCGCCGACATCGACGAGACGACGGCAGATCTCCACTGCCTTGTAGGCGGCGATGCCGCCGCTCACCCCGAGGACTACCTCGGCCCCCGCGAGAGAAGAGAGGTGGCCCTCAGCCTGCCTCCGGGTCACCGCCGCTCTCCGGCTCGCCGAAAGCCTCGGCCTGCTCGCCCTGGCGGGTCTCCGCCTCGCCGGTCTCGTCCTCGACCTCATCCTCCTCGTGGAAGACGGCCTCGACCTTCCCGGCGGCGATCTCCTCGAGGGCGATGGAGAGCGGCTTGCGGGCGATCGAGGCCACCTGCGGCGGGACTATGGCCCCGAGGCCCTCGCCCAGCTGGGAGAAGTAGGAATTGACCTGCCGGCCGCGCTTCGCCGCCAGCGTCACCAGAGTGAACTTGGAGTCCACCTTGTCGAGGAGATCCTCGATCGCTGGATCCATCATCGTGTTGCGGGGATCTGCCATGAGGCTCCTTCTCCGGTGTTCTTCTCTCGTCACGTTTCTCGGCGTCACCGGCAGCAGCGACCCTGCCATGGCGCCTCGGCACTCGTTTGCCGCGCTGCGCGCCGGTGGACGGCTGCGCAGGCCGCTCGTCACCGCAGGGTTGCGGGTCCAAGCGGTGAGGCGCGCTCAAACAGCGGCTCTGCCGGCCTCAATGATAGCGAGCAGCCGGTCCACGGTCGCGTCGAGGTCGTCGTTCACGATGACATGGTGGGCGATGTGGCGCGCCTCGTCCGCTTCCCTCCGACCGAGCTCCACCCGTCGCCTGATGTGGTCCTCCGGATCTCCCCGGCCGCGGAGGCGGGCGACCTGCACTTCCTCCGAGGGAGCGACGAGGAGCACGCAGATCGCGTCCGGGTGCTCGGCGAGCACCTGCCGCGCGCCCTGCACGTCGATCTCGAGCACCACGTCGCACCCGGCAGGCGGGCTCGGCCAGGGCGTGCCGTAGAGCTCCCCGAGGATCTCGGCCCACTCGAGGAAGCCGCCCTGGTCTCTCCGGGCCTCGAACTCCTCGCGCGTCACGTAGGTGTAGGCGTCGGGTGCCTCACCCTGCCGCCTGGCGCGTGTGGTCCAGGAGCGGCTCAGCCACAGCCACGGATCCGAGCCCAGCAGGCGACGTATCACCGTGCCCTTGCCGACGCCGCCCGGCCCGACGACGACGAGGACGAGCCCCCGGTGGTCAGTCGACGTCAGGTCCGGTCAGCCGGGGTCGATGCTTGCTGGCTCTGAAGTGGGCTCAGTTGCGCTCGGATGCCTCGAGCAACGCCTCGCGCTGCTTTGCTCCGAGACCTTGCAGCCGACGTCCCTCGCTGATGCCTACCTGGTCCATCAAGCGTCGAGCCTTCACCTTGCCGGTACCGGGCAGGGACTCCAATGCGGCGAGCACCTTCATCTTCCCGACCGTCTCGTCCGAGTCCGCCCGGTGCAAGAGATCCTTCAGGCTGACACGGCCGCTCTTCAGGTGATCCTTCAGCTCGGCGCGCTCGCGGCGAACTGCCGCAGCCTTCTCGAGAGCCTTCTGTCGCTGTTCTGGCGTGAGGCTGGGTGGTTGGGGCATGGGCCGCTACGATAGCGCAGCACTTCGCCTGCGACCAGGTAATCCGGCGCGGCGGGGGGTTCCGCGCCTGACCATCTGAAGGGAGGAGTCCTCGTGGCCAACGTGCTTGAGGTCGAGGATCTTCGGACCGAATTCCACCTGCGCACCGCGAACGTGGGCGCCGTCGACGGCGTCACTTTCTCGGTGAGAGAGGGCGAGTGCGTCGGCCTCGTCGGCGAGTCCGGCTGCGGCAAGAGCACCGCCGGCCTGTCGATCATGAAGCTCCTGCCGGCCG
>JAJYVX010000218.1 GCA_021791795.1 Actinomycetes bacterium
GCACGTAGATGAACGGGCCGCCTGACCAGACGGCCGAGTTGAGCGCGGCGAACTTGTTGTCGTTCGGCGGGATGATCTTCCCGAACCACTTGCGCAGGATGTCGGGGTACTCGCGCACGGCAGTGTCCATGTCGGAGAAGAGCACGCCCTGACGTTCGAGATCCTCCCTGTTGCGGTGGTAGACGACCTCGCTCTCGTACTGGGCTGTGACGCCTGCGAGGTACTTCTGCTCCGCAGCTGGGATCCCGAGCTTCTCGTAGGTGCGCTTCACGCTCTCGGGGAGCTGGTCCCAGGCGTTCACCTGCTTTTCGATCGGCCGGATGTAGTAGTAGATGTCGTCGAAGTCGAGATCCGGCATCTTCGGCGCGAGCCAGGGCATCATCGGCTGGCGGAAGAAGCGCTGCAACGCTCGGAGCCGGAAGCTGAGCATCCACTCCGGCTCCTTCTTGAGCGCGGACATCTCGCGCACGATCTCCTCGGAAAGTCCCTTCCGGGGCTTGAAGACGTAGTCCTCGACGTCGCTCCAGCCCAGCTGGTATCGACTCAGGTCGAGTTCTGTCGTTGCCATGGGGCGATCATCCTCTCGCTTGCGAGTGTGCGAGTTTCTACTACGTCGATAGTAACAACCATCCGTCGCAGGGCATTTCGCGAGGAGCTCGGTTGCCCCCGGACCGACGCGCCTACCCTCGAGCGCGGTAGTCGCTCGGGTGCGTCGGGCGCGTCGGGCGCGTCGAGCGGGCCGCCGAGAGCCTCCCGGACGGCCGCGAACACCTCGATCGGCCGTCCGGCAGGTTGCTCAGGCGCTCCAGCAGAGCGACGAGCGCACTGGGCTCCGCGGTAGCCTGACGCGCCTCGACGGGCGCGCCGTACAGCAGTGACTCGACGTCGTGCCGCTGGTCCTCGTCCTCATTCCGCCCGTGCTCGAGCGTCTCTCGCTCCACCTCGACCGGGTACCCGGGGTGCCTCGGCAGAGAAACGTCTGCGCAGCGAGACATGGCCCGACCGCACCCACCCCTCCCCACCAGCGTCCGCGGCAGAGGATCCGATCGTGTGCGCCTTTCGTGACATGCTCGGGCCATGCCAAGGGATGCCCAGCGCCCACCTCGAGCCGAGAGGCGGCCGCACCGGATCGAGATGCACGGCGATGTGCGCGTAGACGACTGGTACTGGCTGCGGGACAGAAAGGACCCGGCGGTCGTCGCGCTCCTCGAGGCGGAGAACGCCCACACCGAGATGGCGCTCGCACACCTCGAGCCCCTCCGGGAGGAGCTCTACGAGTCCATGCTGGCGAAGGTGCGCCTCACAGACGTGACGTACCCGACACCGAACGGGGCATGGGCCTACTATCGCCGCACCATCGAGGGCCTCGAGTACCGGCTCTACTGCAGGCGGCCGGTCTCGAGCCCGCTCCCGTCGGAGGACCCGGCACAGGCGGACGACTTCGAGACCGTTCTCCTCGACGAGAACCAGGTCGCCTCCGGCAAGCCCTACTTCCATCTCGGCGACACGGCGCTCAGTGCCGACCAGCGTCTCCTCGCCTACGTCTGTGACGTCACGGGAGGTGAGCGAATGGCTCTCACCGTGCGAGACCTCGAGCACGGCGAGGACCTGCCCGACGTCATCGAGGACACCTACTACGGGCTCGCATTCAGCCTCGACGGCGGGACCATCTTCTACACGCGCCCGGACGATGCCATGAGGCCCTACCAGATCTGGCGCCACCGCCTCGGCGCGCCGGAGAGCGAGGACACCCTCGTCCTCGAGGAGAACGACGAGAGGTTCTTCCTCGGAGTCCACACGACGAAGGACAACCGCTACGTCGTCCTCAGCTCCGACAGCAACGTCACGAGCGAGGTGAGGCTCGTGAGGGCCGACCGACCGGACGAGGCGCCCGTCCTCATCGCCGAACGACGCCAGGGTGTCACCTACAGCGTCGAGCACCACGAGGGCGACCTGCTCGTCCTCTCGAACGACGGAGCGGAGAACTTCCAGCTGTACAGGACGCCAGCCGACGACGTCCGGCGGGACGGATGGGAGGTGCTGATACCGCAGCGCGACGACGTCCGGCTCGAGGAAGTCGACGTCGTCCGAGGATTCGCGCTCGTGTCTGAGCGGGGAAACGCGACCACGTCCGTCCGGCTCCTGCCCCTCAAAGAGGGCGAGGAGCGCGTGGTGGAGGCACCCCCCGCCGGCCATGTCGGGCTGTCCGGGAACGCCGACTTCGATGCCCGCTTCGTCCGCTACGAGACCGAGACCATCGTCCACCCGCGCACCCTCCACGAGCTCGACCTCGCAACCGGCACGACGAGGGTGCTCTGGCACCAGCCCGTCCGCGGTCACGACCCGTCTCGGTACCGCACCGAACGGCGGTACGCCGTCTCGGCGGACGGCACGAAGGTGCCCGTGACGCTCGCCTGGAGAGAGGAGGGCCGCGACGGTGCTGTTCCATGCCTGCTCTACGGGTACGGCTCCTACGAGAGCAGCGTGGACCCGGTCTTCCGCCTCGAGCGGCCGCTGCTCCCGCTCATCGACAAGGGCATGCTCGTGGCCATCGCGCACGTGCGCGGCGGAGGCGAGCTCGGACGCCATTGGTACCTCGACGGCAAGCTGCAGAACAAGCACCACAGCTTCGAGGACTTCGTCGCTGCAGGCCGCATGCTGGTAGAGGAAGGTCTCACCTCCCCCTCACGGCTCGCCGCCATGGGCAGGAGCGCCGGTGGCCTGCTCATGGGGGCGTCGGTGAACCTGGCGCCGGGCCTCTTCGCTGCCGCCGTCGCCGAAGTCCCCTTCGTCGACTGCCTGACGACGATGCTCGACCCGACCCTCCCGCTCACCGTCACCGAGTACGAGGAGTGGGGCAACCCCGCGGAGGCGGGTGCCTACGACTGGATGCGGCGCTACTCCCCTTACGACAACGTGACCGACGGTGTCGAGTATCCGCGCATCCTCGCCACCGGCGGCCTCAACGACCCGCGGGTGAGCTACTTCGAGCCGGCGAAGTGGGTGCAGCGGTTGAGAGCCGCAGATCCGCGCAACGTGGACAAGGTGTTCTTGCAGACGGAGATGGCGGCGGGCCACAGCGGTCCGTCGGGCCGGTACGTGGCATGGAAGCGTTGGGCGTTCGTGCTCGCGTTCGTCATCGACTCCGTGAACGGGGCGGTCGGGGCTTCCTAGGCTCGCCCCACCGCAGCCAGAACCGCTTCAGGCGTTCGCCGGACCGCTGCCCGGAGTGAACGTCAGGTCGTAGGGAAGCGAGTAGCCGGGCAGCTCTGCGGATGATCCGTTCACCGTCACCCCGACGTAGCGCGGCGCGCCGAGCTTCACGACCGTGCTTCCCGTGGCCTTGTACCGGACCGTCTGGCCGGGGGTGAGCGTCGTCATCCAGAGCCACGGCCCGTTCACGCTCGTCTCCACGCCGATCCAGCAGTCCGCCGTACCGGGGTCCGAGAACGTGAGCGTGTACGAGGCAACCGGCACAGTGAACGCGACGTCCGAGGTGGAGGTCGAGGTCGGCGTGAGCGACTGGTGCCTGACGGTCGCCTTCGGCCTGTGAACGGTCTTCGCCGCGGCCTTCTTCTCGTGGTGGGAAGGCGAGGTCGCCGGTGTCCTCGGCCGCGTCGCGCGGTGCGCCGGCGGCGCAGACGAGAGCGCTCTCGCCGCCACAACCGCGACGGCGGCCAGCGCCACTGCGGCGGCGGCACCGCCGAGGACGTGGCGACCGCGGTTCGCCCGCGAGCCACGCGACCCCGAGGCTCCGGCCCGGGGGACGCGCTCGCCCGGCTCGACACCGGTGCGGTCGCCCGACAGCGCGGCGTCGTCGAAGGACAGCTTCGCCACCACGGGCGGAGGTATGACAGGACGGCTCGTGCCCCAGAGCCCGCTCGGGAGCGGGTCCTTCGGGACGAGCTCGCTTCCCACGCTGGCCCGGCCGGGGCCCTCCGCAGTGGAGCGCCCCCCGTCGGCGGGCAAGTCGACTCCGAGATCGGTCGCCTCTGCCCGGAGCGCTTGCGGCCCTTCGGCGACGGGCGAAGGCACCGCCGCCTCGGCTCTCGACCCGCCCAGCTCCTCCCTCACCGCCCTATCGACGAAGAGGTGCGGACCGGGGTCGAGATGGGGAGGGTCCTCGGCGTCTCTCCTCACGCCATCCTTCAGGACCGCAGAGTCGCCGCTACGCCTGCTCAGCTCGCCGAGCACGCCGAGGGCGTGGCCGTAGTCCTTCATCGCCCGGCGCTCCGACCTCGTCCCACCCGCGCGCGACCAGGTGAACGCGAGGACGACGATCACCACGAACCCCACCACGACCAGAGCCGTCACGGCACGCGGCTCCCGGGAAAAAGGCGCACATGTCCATTCAATCGCGCCTTTTCCTCGGCCGGTACGCGGTCAGGTGTCGGAGGTGTGACGCGGCCTTATCTCGTCGGGGATCTCCCGCCGCCGAGGATTGCGCCTGTCGCGCTCGGACACGATCGGCTCGGCCACGCCCCAGTCGATCGAGAGGTCGGGGTCATCGAAGGCGACGCCCAACTCGTC
>JAJYVX010000219.1 GCA_021791795.1 Actinomycetes bacterium
TCCTTCGGGGATGGGGCAACTACTTCCGCACCGGCAACGCAGCAATGAAGTTCGTCACGTTGGATCGCTACGTTTGGTGGCGGCTGTTCCGCTTGATGTGCAAGAAGCGGGGCCGCAACCTGCGGGCGGGCCAGGCGGACCGCTGGACCAGCGCCTGGTTCCACGACCAGGGCCTGCACAAGCTCATGGGCACCATCCGATACCCGAAGGCAGCGTAACCATGTCCAGAATGACCGTCGGTGAGCTGTATGCGGGAGAACCGCACGTACAGATCGAAAGGGGGATGGGGAACCGGGCCGTCATGGCACCGCGCCCCTGACTACCAATGAAGTCAGCCCGAGTCCAGACCATCAGGACGGCGTGGCTTCGTGCCTTCCGTGAGAGCCCCTTATGCTCTCACTTCCTTCCTCCCGTGCCGAGGCTCGTCGCTACGCACTAGCAGCGAGGCGCCGCACATCAACGTCGGCGAGTCGCTCGTTTCGCCTTCTCGTTTTCGAAACGGGGCCACAGCGGAGCCTTAAGAGCGTCCTCCAGCAGAGCAATGCTGGCGATGTCCGGCCAGTGCTCTCCCGAGAGGATGCGCTGAACGGTCGTATGGGCGATGCCGGCGGCACCGGCGATCGACCGTGCGGAGCGGCCTCCCATTGCCTCCCGAAGGTTCCGGGCGATCGAGGCTGCAACCTCGCCGTCGATCGTGTCGAGCTTCCCGTCGGGCCACTCGCCCTCAACGACGTGCTCGAGTGGTTTGCCCTTCTTCGCACGCCCGGTCATCGGGGCGAGCTCGTGCGAACTGTCGCCGGTGGTGCGACAATGCTCCACCACCCGCGACGAAGGAGCAGCCAGGAGAGAGCCACTGCAGAGATGACGAAGGGCCCAGCGCCTAACTGGGCCCGCCGTCCAACCGTGACGGACGAGCGCCCGAACAGCAGATCGTCCGTCGACAACAAGAGGGGAGTCCCGTGTCCGAGGACACTGTAGTGCAGCGCGGCCAGAGCGAGGAAGCCCTGCCCGCCGAGGTGACGAAATACCTCGACACCTACACGCCCGCAACGGTCTGTACTCCTGAGCGCTGGCGCGAGATCGGCCCGGTTGCTCGAGAGATCACCTCCAGGATGTGTCCGCTGACCCAGGGCTCCGCGCGCATGCTGATTTGGGTCATCAGCAAGTTCTTCGACTGGCTGGTGGACAACGGCATCCCGATCGATCCTCTTTCCGGGGCTTTCACGGTCGAGAACATCAATCTGTTTGCCGCGACACGACCGGCAGACCAGAGAAGCAGCATGCGGAGTCGCCTGAGGACCGTCGCTTGTCGTCTCGGCTTTCAGCTTCCAGCCAACCAGCCGAAGCTCCGCCGTCGACCGCATCTCGACCCGTACACGGCCGGAGAATGCGAGTCGCTCGTCCATTTTGCGGGCCGCATGCGCACGGAGCATCAGAGGCGAGTCTGCGAGGGCACGTTGCTCCTCGGTCTCGGATGCGGCCTCACAGGCAACGAGATCCTGGCGGTGCGCAAGCGTGACGTCACCAAGGAGGACGGAGTCGTCGTCGTCCGAGCGAGCGGCCGCGCGGTTGCCTGCCGAGCCGAATACGAAGAACGACTCTGGTCGCTTGCTCAGAGTGCGGGCGATCGCAACCTCGTCGGGATCAACCGCCTCGAGAACATGATCAACGCCCTCAACAGACGCGCCGCAGAGTCCGGGTCCCGTCTTTCGCTCCGCCTGGTCCGCCTGCGCACTACCTGGCTCGTGGGGGTGCTGTCGGACGGCGTCCCCATTCCAGTCGTCATGAAGGCGGCCGGCCTCTCGAGCGCGCATGCCATCCACGACTTTCTCTCTCACGTTCCCGAAACCGAAATGGCAACCGCCCACCGACTGCTTCGCGGGGAGAACCGATGAAACCGACGCCACTGGGAGTGCCCCGCAGTGCTTCGGAGCACAGGGCAGCCGAACGAAAGGCAGCTCGCCTGCGCGCACAGCGGCAGGCCATCCGCCCCTACCAAGAGCCCGAGAACTCCCGCATCGTGCCAGGGAGTGACGAGGCGATGGCACTTCCGAGCGAGGAGTGTCTCGACGCGGCAGTCGAGATCCTCGACTCGTGCCGGGACGAGCTGGCCCGCTACGACCGCGCGCTCCGCGGGCCGGGCCCGAGACCCCAAGTCAGCGTCTACGCGTTGATGTTCGGAGTGCTCCTCGTCATCGCGATGCGACTGGACGGCATGTTCATCACCGACGTCGTGAAGGTGCTCCGAGCCCTGCCGAAGTCTTGGAGGAAGCGGCTCGGTCTGATCAGGCCGAACAACAAGAAGCTGAGCGACCGCCAAGTGCGGCATCGCCTCGACCGGCTGGTTTGGGTTATCGGCGAGCTGTGCCCCTCCTTCGCGGACATGCCTGCCGGGCAACGCATCGCAGCTTTTGCCAACAGGCTCATCCAACTCCATCTGGAGGGAGCCGGAATTGCGCCTCAGGACGTTCACCATGTGGCGGCCGACTCTTCGTCGATCGAGACGCCGGCGGCCGTCCTCGTCGACGAGTCGGTCATCGAGGGCGACAAGCGCTATACGAAGGACCCGGAAGCTGGCCCGAATTTCTGGCCAGCCAAGAACGGACGACACAACGGGACCCGCATGGGCTTTGACCTGCACACCACGGTGCTGACCTCGGGCGCTGGCATCGATGGAAAGCCACGTCCAGGAGTGATCGCCGCCTTCGTGCTCGCCTACCCGAACAAGGGCGGGCGCGAGATTCCGCAGCTTTTCGACCTCATGGGCAAGCTCGGCTACGAGATGGAGACCGTTAGAGCCGACCGTGGCATCTCGAACCTCATGGACGACAAGCAGGGTGGCAACTTCCACGTGAGGCTCGCAGAGCAGGCCATTCGACTCATCCACGATCTCGGCCCGACCCATCGCAAGCCTGCGCCAGACGTGCGGGGAGTTGTCTGGGTCGACTCGAGTCTTTGCTGCCCGTGTGCCCCCGCGGGCCTGATCGAGCTTCCCGCTCACTCGAGCTCGATGACCAAGGCCGAACGCCTCGAGCTCGCTTCGCGCTATGACACGCGTGACCAGTACCACTTCGAGGAACGCCAGCGAGCTGGCGTCGCCGGCGGCGGGTGCCGGCTCGAATGCCCGGCACGGGCGGGGAAGGTTCGCTGCCCGCTGGTGCCCGAGTCGATGGTCCGTGGAATGGACGAGGTCCCGACGATCCCCGTGCCGGACGATGTTGCGACTCCAGACCAGATCGCCCGGCTGGCCCGAGTGGATCCCGAGGCAGCTGCCAAGCTGAAGCCGGCTCCGGACTGCTGTGTCCAAAAGACGATCACCCTGAAGCCGAGCGTCGAGCCGGGGCGGTACCAGAGCATCCACTACGGGACCACCCGCTGGGTGGAGGCCTACGGTCAACGACCGAAGGTCGAAGCTGGCTACGCCCACCTGAAGACGAACTTTTCGAGCATCAGACGAGGGTCGTACCGATACTTCGGGAAGGCGATCCCGACGATCTTCATCGGGCTCGCCCTCATGTGGACTAACCACATGATCCTTCGATCCTTCGACCACCGGTTCAACATCAAGAGATAGGTAGCTCCGGCTCCCACTTGCAGCGGCCCTCAGTGGCTCCCTCGCGCCATGAGCGTGGGGTAGTCCCACTGAGGGCCGTTTCGCGCCCCTCACCAGGTCCACCAGTGGTCACCGAAGGACTTTTGTCCCCTTTCAGCTGGCACTTTCACCGCTCGAACTTGTAAATCGAACGTGTAAACACCCTCGAGCGGAGGGAGTGGGATTCGAACCCACGGTACGCAGGACGCACAACGGTTTTCGAGACCGCCCGATTCGGCCACTCTCGCATCCCTCCGGCCGCGAGCCTAGGCGATGGCAACGGTCATCGAGCCAAGGCTGGCGGAAGGCGACCGCGCCGAACGCTGAGATCCGGTTGCTCTACGCCAGCCCGAGCAGTGTTGAACCACCTGTGAGTCTCGGAGTGCCTGACCCGTGGCTGGCGGCGGCGGAGATGGCGTCGCCCGTCGCGTAGTGCGTGACTCTTGAGTCGTCTGGCCCTGTTTGGTGCCTTGCCCAGGATCTGTCCGTGCTACGTGGCCGGCGACGCGGCTCGGTCTACTGCGGGCTCCAGGTCGGTGCGCTGAGGTGGCACCTCAACGACCCGGTCGGGACCGAGCCGAAGAGCCGGGCCAACGCGCCGGCACTCGACCCAGGTAGGTACGCCCCCGGTGCCGGGGCTACAGGGTGAACAGGCGAACGACTCTCGCCTCGCCCGAGGTCACCCTGGTGCCCGCCAGAACCCTCGGCCTTTGCGCCCGGGCGTCCTCCCATGACCAACGGGCAGGCCTCGACCGCCAGGTGGCGGGGCTCTCCGACTGGGCAGCCGAGACGGGACGGCCGGTCGTTCGGGTAAGGCCGGAAGCTGGTTCGGAGAGGAACTGTCCGCCGACCAAGCCGCACCGCCTGCTCGCTGATCCCAGGTCTCGACCGTCGTTGTCGAGCGCCGGACCGTCTGGTG
>JAJYVX010000220.1 GCA_021791795.1 Actinomycetes bacterium
GATATCGAAGGCGTGGACAACGTCCCCGATCGGGGCCCGTTCATCATCGTCGCCAACCACCGAAGCTATTTCGACGTCGCCGCGCTCGTGCTGGCCGTCCAGAAGAAGGGGCGGCCCACGAGGTTCCTCGGGAAGCAGGAGATCTTCGACGCCCCGGTGGTGGGCCAGATCGCGAGAGCGCTCGGAGGCATCCCGGTCGCCCGCGCGGGCGACCCCGCTGCGTCGCTCGCCCCGGCGGAGCGGGTGCTCCGAGCCGGCGAGGGCCTCGTCCTGCTCCCGCAGGGCACGATCCCGCGGGGTCGCGCCTTCTTCGAGCCCGTGCTCCGCGCGAAGACCGGTGCGGCGAGGCTGGCCGCTTCGACGGGTGCGCCCGTCGTACCGGTCGGCCTCTTCAACACCGAGAGCGTGTGGCCTCGCTCTGCCATGCTCCCCGACGTGACGAAAGTTCTCCACCCTCCTCAAGTGCGGGTGCGAGTGGGACGTCCGGTGGCCGGTCTCCGCCTCGGCCCTGGCGACGCGAGAGGCGATACTGAGAGGATCATGGCAGCGGTCTCGGCTCTTGTCCCGAAAGAGGCGCGGATGCATCGCGATCCGAGCGACGAGGAGCTCGCGAAGACGTACCCGAAGGGGAAGTCGGGCGAGGAGAGAGCTGTCGGGCTGTCGCCGGCGCGCTCTTCCCGCCGTCGTGACCGCGCTCCCCGCACGCCCACCCACTCCCGCCGGTCAGGCTGACGAGCGGCACAACCGAGACAGGCCAGAGACAAATGTGCGGCATCGCCGGCTTCTTGGGATCACCCGACCATGGGCTGCTCAGGCGCATGTGCGAGAGGATCGAGCATCGCGGGCCCGACGACGAGGGCTACCTCGAGCGTTCGTACGCCAGCCTCGGGCACCGCCGGTTGTCGATCATCGACCTCGAGCACGGCCACCAGCCGCTCTCTAACGAGGTGGGCACGCTGCACCTCAGTTACAACGGCGAGGTGTACAACTTCCGGGAGCTCCGCCTCGAGCTCGAGGCCGAGGGTGCCTCGTTCAGGACCTCCTGCGACACCGAGGTCGTGCTGGCGGCCTACGAGAGGTGGGGGCGTGCCTGCTTCGAGCGCTTCAACGGCATGTGGGCTCTTGCCATCCTCGACGAGCGGGAAACCGGCTCGCCGAAGCTCGTCATCAGCAGGGACCATCTCGGGATCAAGCCGATGTACTACGCCGAGGCAGGCGGCAGGTTTCTCTTCGCGTCGGAGATAAAGGCGCTGCTCGCGTCCGACGCGGTTGTTCCGCAGGTGGACGAGCAACGCCTCGCCGAGTACCTGGCACGCGGCCTGCACGACCACGACTCCCGCACCTTCTTCGTCGGCGTGCGCCAGGTGCTGCCGGCCACCGTGCTCACCATCGGCTGCGCAGGTACCGAACACCTCGAGCCGGCCGAGCACTCGTACTGGCAGCCACGCCTCTCCACCGGCTCGCCGGAGGACCCGGCCGCTTTCCGGGAGGTGTTCAGGCGCGCCGTCGAACGCCGGCTCGTCGCCGATGTGCCGGTCGGGACGTGCCTGTCAGGGGGGCTCGACTCCTCCTCCATCGTCTGCGTCATGACGGATCTGCTCCGGAGCGGTGTGCCGGACGCCGCGTCCATGGGCGCTCGCCTGCGGACCTTCTCCGCCGTGTTCGACGACGATCCGATAGACGAGCAGGCCTACATCGAGCCGGTGCTCGCGGCCACCGGCGCGGCGAGTGACTACGTGCGTCCGCATTCGGCCGATCTCTTCGACGACCTGCCCGTCGTCGTCTGGCACCAGGACGAGCCCATGGTGTCTTCCGGTCCTTATGCCCAGTACCGCGTGATGCAGCTCGCCAAGGGAAAGGCGAAGGTGCTCCTCGACGGGCAGGGAGGCGACGAGCTTCTCGCGGGCTACGTGCCCTACCAGTACGTATACCTGCGTGAGCTCGCCCGCACCCGGCGTTACTCCGACCTCCGGCGCGAGACCATGGCGTCCCGTGACGTCCTCGGCCCGCTCGTGAGAGCGAAGGTCTCCTCCCGCAGGCGTGCCGTAGACCCGGCGAAGTACTGCCCGACGCTGCTCGGCGGCGAATCCCGTGCTGCGAGCCTCCGGGCGGCGGACACACGGGTGCAGGACGACCTCAAGAAGCGTCTCCTGCAGGACCTGACGCGGTACTCCCTGCCGTCTCTCCTGCGCTACGAGGACCGCAACTCGATGGCCCACTCGATCGAGTCACGCCCGCCCTTCCTCGACCAGGAGCTCGTGGAGATGGTGCTCGGGCTCCCCGCGCCGGCGATCGTGCACAACGGGTGGAGCCGGTTCGTGCTGCGGGAGGCGATGCGAGACGTCCTCCCCGACAAGGTGAGGCTCCGGCGGAAGAAGATCGGCTTCACCACGCCCGAGATCCGCTGGCTCCGCGCCCAGAGGGCACGGGCGCAGGGGATACTCCGCTCGCCCTCGTTCTGCTCGCGCAGGTACTGGGATGCGCCGCAGGTGGCGCGGGGCTTCAAGGCGCTCTGCGACGGCGAGCTCGACGAGTCCCCCTTCTTCTGGCGGCTCCTCAACGTGGAGTGCTGGCTGAGGGTGTTCCACGGGCCGACACCCCTTGCCCCCTTCGGCAGGCGGCCGACTCTCTCCGTCGAGGCGGCCGGTGACGCCGAGACGGTGGAGCTCGTCGGCGGCGATGCTTCGACCTGGTCGCACGTCCAGCCGAACACCGGCCGGCACGTGTTCCTCTGCGCGCCGGACGGGCGGAGCGTGTTCGGGCGGGCTCCCGTCCGCACGCCGCGGATCGAGCCCGGTCACGATCTCGAGCGGGTGGTCGAGGACGCGGTCCTCGCCGCCCACGGTGGCAGCCTCGGGCTGCAGGAGGGCGACATCGTGGTCGTCTCCGAGAAGGCCGTGGCCGTGTCTCAGGGGCGGTCCTTCCCGGCGGACTCGGTGAGGGCCGGCATGGTGGCACGGCTGTTGTGCCGTCACGTCACGAAGTCGCGGGCAGGCATCGGGCTCGGCATTCCGGCGACCATGCAGCTCGCCATCGGCGAGGCCGGTCTGCCGCGGATACTGCTCGCTGCCGCGGCAGGCATGCTCGGGCGGCTGGTCGGCCGGCACGGCGACTTCTACCGTGTGGCGGGACCGCGGGTCGCGGCGATCGACGGGCCGACGCCGGGCACGCTCCCCCCGATGAACACCCACGCGAAGCTGGCGCCACTCGCGCCGGACGACGTGTCAGAGCGCCTCTCGGCGCGGCTCTCGGCGACGGCAGGTGGTCTCGTGCGGGTGGCGGTCATCGACGCCAACGACATCGGTGCGAACGTGCTCGGAGCATCGCGCGGCGTCGATCGGGGCATGATCGCCTGGCTCTTCGCCGACAACCCGCTCGGCCAGGGCCACGAGCAGACGCCTGTGGCGCTCATGCGGTATTTCGGCCGCGTCGGCCCATACCGATAGGGATGCCCTCGTGAAGGATGCAGAAACTCGCACCCGGGGAGCGATCGGCCGCCTGGCCGTAGGTCGAGCTCTGTAGCCTCCGGAAAGAACCGGACGGGAGGAGCATCGTGGCAAAGAGCGTGGCCGTGCACGAGCTCGTGACGACGGCCAACGGGGAGGAGCTCGTGGTCGGTCCGCTCGTCCCGGGCGAGCTCGAGCAGCTCTTCGCGCTGTTCGCCGACGTCGTGGCGGCAGGCGAGGGGTACCCGCACGCTCCACCGCTCACGAGGGACGTCTTCGAGGCGACGTGGGTGCATCCCGTCACGTGCCTCGTCGGGGCGCGCCCGGCGACGGGCGGTTCCCTGCTCGGGGCGTACTACCTGAAGCCGAATTTCCCCGGCAAGGCGGCACACATAGCCAACGCCGGCTACGTGGTGGCCGGCCCTGTGCGCGGCCGCGGCATCGGAAAGGTGCTCGTGGAGGACTCGATCTGGCGGGCCGCGGCGGCTGGTTTCGACGCGGTGCAGTTCAACCTCGTGTTCGCGTCGAACGCGGCACGCTCGCTCTACGAGTCGTACGGGTGGCGTGAGATCGGCCGCGTCCCTGAGGCCGTCGGCGGGGAGGACGCCCTCGTCTACTGGCGCCGGGTCGGTGAGGAGTCACTTCAGCAGCCGTGACAGCCTGCGGTCGGCAAGCGGCTTGCCGCCCGTCTGGCAGGTGGCGCAGTACTGCAGCGATCTCGTGGCGAACGACACCTCCCTCACCGTGTCGCCGCATGCAGGACATGGCTGGCCCTTGCGCCCGTGAACCGCCATGTGCTGCCGCTTGCCGTCCTTCAGCTGGTCGAGGTCGAGGCCGGAGGCCTGCTCGACGGCTGCGCGAAGGACGGAGACGAGAGCCGAGTGGAGACGCTCGATCTCCCCGGCGGACAGCTTCTGCGCCGGCTTGAAGGGGGACAGCCGCGCGGCGTGAAGCGCCTCGTCGGAGTAGGCGTTGCCCACGCCGGCGATGAGGGACTGACGCG
>JAJYVX010000221.1 GCA_021791795.1 Actinomycetes bacterium
GGCGAAGCCGGCGTGGTCTACTTCGGCGCCATCGGTGACCCCGAGACTGTCCTTGCTCCCGGGCACGAGCACCTCGCTGCCCGCTTCGCCGAGCTCGCCGAGGAAGACCGCTGGGTGACGATCTGGGACGCCGTGCTGAAGCGAGGCTCAGTCCACCCAACCATCCAGCACGGCGTCACCGCGGAGCGCTCCCTTGGCAATGAGGTCTCCCTGCACCGCGTCGCGTTCGCTACCCCATGGGGGATCGACCCGACCGAGCTGCTCGGCCTCGAGGGGAAGCTCGCGACTGCTCTTGGCGCCGCGCCGTTCGTGTCCATCACCGGTTGGACCCAGAAAGGCTCCGGTGAACGGCACCCCCAGGCCTTCGCCGTGCACTGGTCCGAACGGGCCGTGCCGACCTCCCCAGACCGTGTCCCGCCTTCTGACGCCGCGAGCTGGGTGCTGGCCGGCCAGGTGAACGCCGCCTTTGACGACCTGCGCCTTGCCCGACCCGAGGTCGTCGAGGCGGTCCCGCTCACGATCACCCGCTCGAAGGCGCACCTTTGGCAGATCACGCTCAAGCTCTACGGCGGGGTGACCGCCGCGGACGTACGCGAGCGCTCCGAACGGCTCCGCCGAGCTCTTGGTGCTCCTTGGCTCAGGGTCGAGGACGCACGTGGCGGTGTCACGCTCTACGTCGGTGCCGAGCCGTCCGCCGTCGAGCTCAAAGACCGCAGGTCCGACGCGCTGCGCCTCAGCGCCCTCGACTGGGACCAGGCATGGCAGGACGCCGGAGTGCTCGGGTCAAACGGTGACGTCCCTCACCTTGCCGACCTCGGACGCCTCCCGCACAACCGCATCGTCGAGGTACGCGACTTCCTGTTGCCGCCTGGTGTCGACCGGGCACGAGTGAAGGCCGCCCTCGGCAAGCTGAAGGCGACAACGTCGAACGCCTTCGTCGAGGCCCGCGAGTCACCGAAGGGTCCGTCGCACGTTCGCCTCCTCGTCGCACCCGAGAGCCCGCTCCCGCAGATGGTTCCCTTCAACTTTGCGGCGGCCGACGAGGTGGCGGCCAAGGTCGGCGGCATAGCGTTCGCCACCGGAGTCGAGGGCGAGCCGGTCGTTTTCGACCCGCTCGAATCGCCCCACTTGCTCGCCGCGGGCGTGACCGGAGCCGGGAAGTCGAGCCTCATCGAGGCACTCTGCTACGGCGCAGCGATCTCTGGCGCCGAGCTGTACGTCGTCGACCCGGTGAAAGGCGCCGCTGACTTTGCCTTCTTGCGTGACTACGCCCGGGCTTTCGCCACGACCCCGCTCGAGGCCGCGGCGGTGATGAAGGCCGTCTACGAGGAGGTGAAGCGCCGCAAGGAGCTGAACGCCGCCCACGGCATCGGCTCGGTGCTCGAGCTCCCAGAACACCTCCGTCCCCGTCGCATCTTCGTCGTCGTGGACGAGTTCACGAGCCTCATCGGCGCTGATCCGGTCCCAAAGCAGCCCTTCGACGACCCCGACGAGGAGGCAGAGCGCCAGCTCCAGCTCGCCGTCAACGCCGCAAAGCAACAGGTCGGCATCTATGCAGGACGCTTTGCTCGTGAGGCACGATCGGCTGGGTTGACCTTGCTGCTCGGGACCCAGAAGCTCATGGCACGGACCCTGGACACCTTGCCCAGCTCCTCAGACCTGAAGACGAACCTTGCGAGAATCCTGCTCGGCAAGGCGTCAACTGGTGAACGCATGTCGGCACTGCGCGCCTTCGACGACGCTCCCGTGCTGGAGGGCGACATCCCAAAGGGGCGAGGGCTCTACGAGCCGCTCACCTCGAGCGCACTCGTCATCCAAGCCTGGTATGCCACCCAGGAGCAGTATCGCAGCGAGCTGGAGCGCAGGGTCGCCAAGCTGGCGCCGGATGCACGGCTCGACCTTTCGCCCTATCTCGCCCGTTCCGATGACCCTTTGGCCAAAGACCGCGCAGCGCCCGCTCGGCCGAGTACCGACGAGGGCGTCGTGGTCGACCTCGGCGAGATCGAGCTCAGCCTCGACGACATCGAGAAGGACGACCAAACATCACAGGCCGCAGCCTGCGATCCATCGGCGAAGGCGTCGTCGGGCAGCGCAGGCAGCACCACCATGTCCTGGGCAGGCTTCGAGTTCGTCGAGGCGAAGCTCGTCGAGCGACCCAATGTCGCCACTGGGGCGGCAACCTCTACGGTTGCGAGCGGTCACCGAGCCAGTGACACCGATGCAGCCGCCGCAGACAGCACCAGGCCGACCAGCGCCGAACTTGCCAACGCCGAGCCAGCCGGTGCCCACAACGACGCTGACGAGCCGGAGGCAACCGATGAGCGCTGGCAGATCGACTGGGACGCTCCAGCTCAATCAAGCTCGGCTCCGGCCCACGACAAACCAGAGCAGCCGCCAACGGTGCCAGACGACGAGTGGGGCATCGCTCCGAGGATCCAACGGCGCTCGGACAACGCCGAGTCTGGCGCCGGCGGGAAGGCCCGGTCCAGCTCAGCGAGGCCGCCGCTCGACGACGCCTTTTAGGCGTCCAGCGACACGGTCTGCTGGCTGGACAGCGTCCTCGGGACCCGCAGCATCGGCAGGACCTTACGGCCCCCGTCGTCCAGCTCACAGGTCCACAGGTCAGCCACGACGAGCTCTGTCCTTGTCATCGTCGTCGCAGAGCGAGTCTCGGCTGAGACATCCTCTTCGAGCCCGTCGCCTTCTGTGGCCTCGTCACCCGTCTCGGGGGTGACTACGACGGTTGTCTTGCGTACCCTCCCGTCAACCCCGACGACCGATCCGATCACGGGGATCCGATGCTCGCGCTCGAGCCGCTGGAGCTGGTCAGACCATACGATGCACTCCATCGAGCCGCTCGATCCATCGAGGACGAGCTGGGCACGACGACGGCCCTTCTTTCGCACCTCGAAGCCGGCCACGACCCCGATCGTCGACACCGCAGCTCCGTTCGGGCAACGTTCCTCGATGCGGTGCAAGGGTACCGGCAATGCTCCGTTCCTCGGCGAACGCCAGGCCCGCAACTGGTCGGAAAGCATATGCAACGGGTTGCATGAGATTGCAACGCCGAGGCGCTCCCGCTCTCGGCTCGCGCGCTCGACCACGCCCCACTCGGTCATCGGGATCGGGTGCTCGCCGTCGCGCAGCACGCGCATCGCCCGCAACAGCCCGGCGCGGGGACCGAAGGCATCGCACGCTCCGGCCTCGACGAGTGCCCGTGCAGAGGCGAGCGAGATGTTAGCGCCGGCGCTTGCCTCGGCCGGGTCGCCGGCTCCCGGTTCGCCCTCTGTCGGCAAGGTACCTGTGCGGTCGACCCGCACCCTGGCGAGCAGGTCGGCCATCGAGGCATACGGCCCGTTCGCCTCACGCTCGGCGACGATGGCCCGGGCGTCGTCGGACCGCATGCCCTTGATCTCCGAGAGGCCGAGACGCACGACATCATCGCTGCCGAGCGTGGTGTGCACCCCACCGAGGTTCACGTCCGGGGTCGACACGACGATGCCCTCGGCGGCAAGCGAGCGCAGGATCGGAATGCGCCGATCCTCACCCCCTGTCACCGACAAGAGCCCGGCCCCGAAAGCGGCCGGCCAGTTGGCCTTCAACCAGGCGGTCTCATAGGCGAGCTTGGCGTAGCCGACCGAGTGGGACTTGTTGAACGCGTAGTCACCTGCCCCTTCCATGGCGTGCCAGAGCGCCTCTGCGGTCGAGCGCTTGAAGGCGAGCTTCGGCCGCCCCTCGACGTCGTGGTCAGCGACGGCGCCTTCGATGAAAGCCTCCCCAACGGCGTCCATCTCGGCCCGCAGCTTCTTGCCGATCGCCTTGCGCAGCCGGTCCCGGCCGTAAGCGTCGAAGCCGGCAACACGCTGGGAGAGCTGCATCATCGACTCTTGGTAGATCGTGAGGCCGAGGGTGTCGCCGAGGACGCTCGCGATCACCTCGGCTTCGGCAGGGTCATCGGTGAAGATCGAGTAGTCGATAGCTTCCCGGCCGGCCTTGCGCTCTGCGTAGTGGTCGTGGGTCTTTGCGCCAAGCGGGCCGGGGCGGAACAGCGCCACGATCGCCGACAGCTCCTCGATGCTCGTCGGGGCGATGCGCTGGGCAAGCTCGGTCATCCCGGCGCTCTCGAGCTGGAACACGCCTGCCGTGCGCCCCTCGGCGATGAGCTGCCAAGCCGCCCTCGCCCTGGTCCTGGCGACCTGGTCGGGGTCATCGACGTCATCGGAGGCCTTCTCGGCCTCCACCACCTCGCCGGTCCGCTCGTAGATGATCCGCTCGGTCGCCGCGATCACGTCCAAGTTTCGGATGCCGAGCACGTCGAGCTTCAGCATCCCTGCTGCGTCGCAGTCCACCCCGTCCCATTCGGTGACAAGCCCACGGCCGTCTCGGCCCCGACGTCGGTCACGCCGCAGTGGCACCAAGCCCGGTAGCGGCTCGTCGGAGAT
>JAJYVX010000028.1 GCA_021791795.1 Actinomycetes bacterium
ATGTGGAGGCCGTCTCGGACATCAACGGCGGGAAGATGAACGGCTTCGTCCGCATGCAGATCGCCGGGCTGCGCACGTGCCACATCGCGCTCGACCCGGCGTGCGAGGTGCTGCACCGGAAGCGGCCCGACGTCATGGGTTACCACACCGCGGCGGAGATACCCAACTACTGGGCGTACGCGAAGAACTTCGTGCTCGACGACCACATGTTCGAAGCCGTCAAGTCCTGGTCGCTACCGTCGCACCTCTACATGATGTCGGCCTGGTCTGCACGCTGCGCCACGACGTCGCCCATGAGCTGCGTCAACGCCCCTCAGGGGCCTTACAGCGTGCAGCAATTCGACAAGGCGGTGGCGCAGGAGATCGCGACGGGTACGACCTCGATCCACCTCGCCTGGACCGATCTCACCTGGCTCCTGGCACAACACCACGTCAGCTGGAACTACTTCGTGCAGAAAGGCCAGCAGCCCGACTGCTCGAACGACTCCGCCGAGACCTGCCGCCCCGTCCCGCAGTCGGCCAAGACGCCGGGCATCTGGAACCCGCTGCCTCTCTTCGTCGACGTCCACCAGGACCATCAGCTCGGAGACATCAAGCCTCTCGACAAGTACTTCGCCGAGGCGAAGGCCGGGACGCTGCCGTCGGTCTCGTGGGTGATCCCTTCTCAGGCGAACAGCGAGCACCCCCCGGCGAGCGTGCACCAGGGGCAGGCGTACGTGACCGCCGTGATAAACGCCGCCATGAAGAGCCCGGACTGGAAGTCGACGGCGATCTTCCTCTCCTGGGACGACTGGGGAGGGTTCTACGACGGTGTCGTCCCGCCGGTGGTCGACCAGAACGGCTACGGCCTGCGGGTCCCGAGCATCGTCATCTCGCCGTACGCCAAGAAGGGGTTCATCGACCACCAGGTCCTGAGCAGCGATGCCTTCCTCAAGTTCATCGAGGACGACTTCCTCGGTGGCGCCCGGCTGAACCCGAAGACCGACGGCCGGCCCGACCCGCGTCCCGACGTCAGGGAGAACGCCAAGATCCTCGGGAACCTCGTCGAGGACTTCAACTTCTCCCAACCTCCGCGCCCGCCCATGCTCTTGCCGACGAACCCGCCGACTGACTCGCCGAGCATCCCGCCCTACTTCAAGGGGAAGCCGCCCTGCATGGGCTGTACACAGGTGCCACCAAGCTGACGTCCGAGTGGCCGGTGCTTCTCAGTGGCCGGTGCCGAGCTGCACCGCCTTCACGAGGAGGAGCGCCACGGCGATGACGAGGTAGATACGGAGCGACCACATCACGGTGAGCCGTGAGCGAGTCCACTTCGGCCGGCCGAGGAGGGCGAGCGGCGGCATGCGCCAGCTCTCGCGCCGCTCGGAAGACACCGCCTTGCGAAGCGTCCGCTGCTCGCCACGGACTAGGTACACGACGCCGCCGCCGGCCAGGGTCAAGACGAGGGCGCCGCCGAGGCCGAGGAGAAGCAACCGCACGTCGACCGAGGGAAAGATCGTCGTCACGACGAGTATCAGCGACAGGATGATGAGCACCCCGATGATGAGTGCCGCGATGGCGTTCAGCCAGACCCGGTTCACCCACGGTCCGAGCACCTCCTTGTCGTTGCAGAGGAGCAGCAGGAACACCGATGCCGAAGGGAGCAGCACGCCGGCGAGGGCCTGGACCGACGTCGTGATGAGGCCCAGAGGAGCCTGCGGGATGAGCACGATCGCCCCGGCGCAGGCGACGAGTCCGGCGAAGCTCAGGTAGAAGGCGGGAGCCTCCCTCGCGCTGCGATGGAGCGAGTGCCTCGCCCCGAAGAAATCGCCGAAGGCGTACGAGGTGCCGAGCGTCACGGCGGCGGCCCCGATGATCGAGGCGTTGAGCAGCACGATGGCATAGAGAACTCCGGCCGAGTGACCGAGGACCTGGCCGAGTCCATGGGCGACACCAGCAGCGTTCGTGAAGTGTCCGAAATAGGCGGTCCCTCCGAAGGCGAAGGCACAGGTCACGATCATCGCCCCCGCCCCGATGACCGTGACGAAGGAGCCGAGGACCGTGTCCGCCCGCTCGTAGTTGATCCATCGAGGTGTGATCCGCTTGTCGACGATGTTCGACTGCTGGAAGAAGAGCTGCCATGGGGCGACCGTCGTTCCGACGATGGCGATTATGAGCAGGGCCGAGGTCGAGTTGACGCCCCCGTGGACTCCGGGGATGAAGAGGTCCCGGACGACCGGGCCGCCGTGCGGGTGGGCGAAGATGGCGAGCGGGATCACGAGGAAGTTGGCCGCGACGAAGACCATCATGAACCGTTCCCAGCGCCTGAAGCTGCCCGACGCGGTGATCGCGACGAGTGCTGCGCATGCGAGAGGGACAGAGATGTACTTCGAGACGCCGAGGTAGCCGAGCGAGAGGTCGACTCCGATGAATTCCGTCACGATCGTGAGGAAGTCGAGCACGAGCAGGTCACCCACCGAGAACCAGCCCCAGAAGCGGCCGAAGCGCTCCTTGATGAGCCGTGCGTGCCCGACGCCGGTGACCGAGCCGAGGCGGACCACCATCTCCTGGTTCACGATCAGCACAGGGATGAGGAGGAGCAGCACCCAGAGCAGGCTGGTGCCGTAGTTCTGCCCTGCCTGGGAGTAGGTGGCGACACCCCCGGCGTCGTTGTCGCCGACCATGACGATGATGCCCGGTCCGATGATGGCGGCGAGAGTGAGCAGGCGCGCGGTCCAGGTCCGCCGCTGCGCCACGTCGCTCTGGCGCAGCGTGCCGAAGGCACCTCGGATGTCGCCTACGTGGGCTTCGTCGAGAACGGCGGAGCCCTGCACGGGAACGTCGCCGCCCGTCCGCCCGGAGCCGGCTCGCGGCCGGCGTGCGGGCGCGCCCGTCCGCGGCGGGCCGGACGCCTTTGGCGTCTCGCCGTATTCAGGCGTGTCGCCGGTTTGAGCCTTGTCGTAGGCCATAGCCGGTTGACCTCCGGTCGTCGGACGCAGCATGTCGCTACGCGCCGCCCGGAGAACCGACCTAGCCGGAGACCTCCGAGGTCAGCGCGTGCGACACCGGATGATGAGGTAAACCTCTGTCGGTGTGCAGCTTCGCTTCCTCTGTATGCCCGTCGTCGCGATCGCCCCGAGGACGTGGAGCCCGGTGGGCCACCGGACCCGTCGCGGACAGTTGCAGACCGCGGCGCACGACCCCGTCTCTGTGGAGAGACCACCCTTCGCCCGCATTGTAACCGCCCGTCAGACCTGGTCGGGCTCGGTTCGGGCGCCTCAGTCGGGCGCCGCCATGCCGTACTGGCGCCTCCAGCCGCTCGGCAGCAGGAGCTCGAGGACGTCGTCGACCGTGATCTGACCGATGAGTCGCCCCGATTCGTCCACAACGGGGGCGACGGCGAGGTTGAAGTCGGTCATCTTGCGCACGACCTCGTGGATGTCGGCGTCCGGAGGCAGCGAAACAGGATCCGGCCTCGACACGCTCGCGAGCACCCGCGTCGGCTCCGCGCGCAAAAGCTCGACGAGGAGCGCCGTGCCGGTGAGGAGACCGGCGCCGTCGGTCACGAAGACGACGCCTGCTGCCTCGGGCGGCGCCGTCGAGCTCCGCACGGCGAGCAGTGCGTCCGCCACCGTCGTCGATGACGTCACGGCCACGAAGTCCGGGTTCATGAGACCGCCGGCTGTCTCGGGGTTGTAGTTGAGAAGCGCCCGGACTTTACGCTGGGTCGGAGCGGGAAGACGTTGCAGGATCGGGAGCCTGCGCTCCTGGTCGAGCTCGGTCAAGAGGTCGACAGCATCGTCGGGAGCCATGGCGGCGAGAACTTGAGCCGCCTCCGCATCCGAGCGTGACCGGAGGAACTCGACCTGATGATCGAGGTCGAGCTCCTCGAAGACGTCGGCCTCGAGCTCGCGATCCGCGCCGACGGCCCGGATTATCTCCTCGCCCTCGTCATGAGACGCGGCTTCGACCAGATCCGCCAGCTGGGCGGGATGCAGGCGCGCCAGCTTGCGGAACGGGATGCGCAGCCGAGCAGTCGGCACGTGGCTCACGAACGGCTCGATGTCGGTCCAGTCGACGACGTCTCCCGCCCTCACCCGGCGGCGCATCGAGCGGGGGATCAGACGGCGCAGGACCGGCTTGGAGCTCGGGTCGACTCCTATGACCTCCCAGCGGCTGCCGACCCTCGCGAGCTCGATGTCATTGGCACGAACGAGCCTCGCACGCTGGACGTTGATCAGATGCCTTGCCCA
Organism: Actinomycetes bacterium; assembly: GCA_021791795.1. GTDB lineage: Bacteria > Actinomycetota > Acidimicrobiia > Acidimicrobiales > Bog-793 > JAKATT01. Next base: position 4,233 of record JAJYVX010000028.1, read on the forward strand.
CAGGTCGCGCGAGAGGAGGACCTCTCCGGGCCGGCGCTCGAACGGACCGGCCGTGCGGAGCGGAACCCCGACCTCCACGCCCTCGCAGTCGAGGCGGCTCACGTCCTTCACAGGGACGAAACGGTCCTCGCCGTCGTACTGCACGACGAGACCGGCGACCGGTGGGTGGCCGCTACCGCCGAGGCGGACTATGACGTCTACGAGCCGGCCGTCCCGCTCGCCTTCGGGTGCCGATACCGGACCGCCGAGAAGGCAGGACAAGTGCAGCACGTCCAGTGCCGACGGCGGTTGCCGCTCGCCCGTGGTTGGCGACACGCTGCTCACGCTAGCGCCGCATCGTGACGGCGCCTGTACATCCGGCCACTCGACCCGCGCCGCCTCTCTCTTCGGCGAGGATCTGGTTTGGGTCAGGGGCGCCACCCTCCGGTGTGGTCAGCGGCGGCGCTGTCCTGGTGCGAGCCCGGGGCGGACGCCTTTGCCTCTCGTGCCCTGCCGCTCGCTCCTCTCCGTCGCCCTTCGCATCTCCCGGCTGGCGGCGGTCTGCTTGCTGGTCGACCCCATCTCGAGGATCTGCTCGAGCGCCTGTTGCTGCTTCGCTGGAGGCAGCGGCCGGAGCTGCCGCTCGATGAGCGCCAGGTTGCCGGACAGGCGGCGTCCCTTCTCGCGGGACTTCTTGAACGTCTTCAACAGCCGCTTGGCGTAACGGCGACGCAGCCAGGGGGTACGGACGATGAAGTCTCCAGGGATGTCCCGTATGCGTCGGCGCTTCGAGGTTCGGCCGGCGGTCGTGTCCTTTGCCACGGCACAATTGATACCGTCCCCGGCACCGCTCCCGCTCGATGTGCGGCACGAACTCGATCTCTCCGGCCGCTCAAGTCACTCTGTCGTCGGGGTCAGCGCCTACGAGCCGCCGGCCTGGCGGTCCTCCGCGGCCTCGACGGCAGCGAGGTCGCGGATGGAGACGATGCCGACGAGGTTGCCGTCGTCCAGCACGGGCAGGTGGCGCACGCCGACGGCGAGCATCATCCTCAGCGCGCTCGACACGTCGTCGCCAACCGTCAAGTAGCGGGGTTCGACCGTCATGGCCTCCCCGACGAGGGTGCTCGATAGGTCCAGGTCATGCGCGACGGCGTCGATCAGATCGCGCTCCGAGAGAACGCCGGAGATGGCACCGCCATCGGTGACGGCCAGTGTCCCGACGTTGGCGGAGCGGAAGGCCCTCGCGGCGTCGACGAGCGAAGCTTCGCGCGGGATCGAGACGACCGACGAGTGCATCACCTGGCGGACAAGACTGTGCCTTGTCAATACTGCCGTCATGAAGCGATCCTCGCCGAGAGTGACGTTCGGGTGAAGGGTCGAAAGTCACAACCGGCCCGAGCCCCGGCCGCGGAGGTTCCTCGGCGAGGCTGTCCCGTCTCGGGGAGGAGGCAGAGCCGGCCGTCTAGGGGGCACGGCGTTCTCTGGCATTGACCACGTTGATGACGGCGATGGCCGCCCATGCAACTACGACGCCCACCAAGGAGTCGGAGCCGTGGAGGTTGCTCGCCACGACGGCGCTCACCGGGATGCCGAGGGCAATCGACGAGACGGCGAGGCCGGTACCGCCCCGAGCCCGGCGTCGTGCGACCGGAGGAGTGCGCAGCCTCGCAGCTCGCGCCGAGAGGGCTTCCTCCACCCTCGCGTCTACCTCGTGGTCGAGCTTCTCGACGAAAGACCTGGCCAGCACCGCTTCGTATTCCGCACCCAGCTCGCGACGGGCGGCCAGCGTGGCCTTGAGATCGGCTTCGAGGTCCCGATCCGCCATCGAAGTCATTCTCTCATCGGTCTCCGCGGCCGACAAGGGTCCTCGGCCGGCTGATGGCCGGCTCGCCTTCGAGTGTGATCTAGGGCCCTAGCCGACGCTGCCGCTGAGAGCGGACCTCGGTCACCCGGAACGCCTGCCACACCTTCCACCGAGGGCGAGTCGTCTCCTCGCGGGCGGAACTCCTTCGACCGTACAATGGGCGATCTCATCTCCGGGAGAACTGCGATGACCGAACCGAGCACCCGCTTTCGGGCCACTTTCAGGCGCATGGACGAGTCCACCACCGAGGAGTGGGCACGGATGGAGGCACAGGGAGACGGCCTCATCGCCGCGCTGCCGGATCGCCTTCTCGATCAGCTTCGCCTTCTCGACTCCGACGCATCCGGGTTCGCAGTGGACCGGCTCACCCACAGCCTCCAGACGGCGCACCGGGCGGAGCTTGACGGCAGGGACGACGCCTATCTCGTCTGTGCCCTGTTGCACGACATCGGCGACTCGCTCTCCCCTTGCAACCATGCCGAGCTGGCGGCGGCCATCGTGAAGCGCTGGGTGCCGGACTCCTATCACTGGATGGTCCAGTACCACGACGTGTTCCAGGGCTATTACTTCTGGCATCACCTGGGCGGGAACCGCAACGCGAGGGACAAGTTCAAGGACCACGAGAACTACGGGCTGGCAGAGGAATTCGTGCGTAAGTACGACATGCCCTCCTTCGATCCCGATTATCGGACTCCGCCTCTCGAGCACTACGAGCGGCTGCTGCGCAGCTTCTTCGTCGAGCCGGGTCCCGCGTAGGACGGCGCTCGCCGCCGTCCTACGCCGCCGTCGATGTGCCGCCTACCTTCCGCCGTCGTCAGACGGCCTGCACCTCGGGCGCCGGTTCTACCTCGGCCTCCTCCTCGCCCTTTGGATAGAACAAGTGGTAAGCGAGGGCTGCGAGGATCCCGCCGAGTAGTGGCGCGATGATGAACACCCACAGCTGACTGAGAGCGGATCCCCCGACGAAGAGCGCCGGACCCAGGCTGCGAGCCGGGTTGACCGACGTGCCGTCGATGGGGATCCCGATGATGTGGACGAGCGTCAGGGCGAGCCCGATGACCACCCCGGTCACCGTCGCGTTGCCGGCCCGACGGGTGACGGCGAGAATCACGAAGACGAACACGAAGGTGAGGACGATCTCCGCGACGACCGCGCCGGCGGCGTTGGCGCCGATCATCGACGACTTCCCGTATCCGTCGGCACCGAGCCCCATGCTCGGGCGGTACAGCGACGAGGAGTGGACGATGCCGTAGAGACCGGCAGCTCCCACGATGCCGCCGAGCAGCTGGGCGATCCAGTAGCCGATGGCGTCGACGAGTGAGATGCGCCTCGCCGCGAGAAAGCCGATCGTGACCGCCGGGTTCACGTGGCAACCCGAGATGGGGCCGATGCCGTACACGAGCACGAGCAGCACGAGCCCGAACGCGAGGGCCGTCATGACGTCTCCGGCGGCGACGCTTGTGCCGGTGACCTTGAAGCCGAAGCAGAGCGTCGCGGCGCCTGCCCCGAAGAACACGAGCAGAGCTGTACCAAGTGCCTCGACGATGAGTGAGCGGGACTTCATCGGCACCCCCCCTTCGATCTGGCCGTCGGCCTGCGGCCGGATGGCTCCATAGTCGCGCGTTGCGCGCCTTGCCCGACCTTCTTCTCCCGACAACGGAGACAGGTTCGCCTCCTCTGCCCGGATTCCACCTCCTCCGCCGCGGAGAAAGCGCCACGCGGACCGTCCCTTCTCAAAGATGAGCGAGACGCGTCAGCGTTCAGGGCTGGGCCGACCCGGCCGGGTCGAGGACGTCGAGGTCGCGCACTGTGTAACGGTGGTGCTCCCACTCCTCGTTGAGGAGGACGTGGACGCATTGGAGGACTGAATGCTCGCCCTCGGGGTACCCGGGAGAGTGGGGGGCGGTACGGACGTCGGAGAGCTCGGCATCCGTGAGGCTCTCGAGAGTCTCGCGGACAGCACGTTGGTGGTCGCGCCGTACCGGCATGACCTCATCGAGGCTCGGCGTGACCGTGACCTCCAAGCCGACCGCTTCGGCGAACTCACGATCCGCACCCGACCAGGGCAGTCCCCAGGGGTGATAGGGACTCGATTCGAGCCTGACAGCCCGGAAGAGCCAGCAGTCGGTCGCAAAGACGAGGTGCCGCAGAGTCTCGACGATGCTCCACTCACCGTCCACCCGTTGGCGTTGGACGGGCTCGGGCAGCGCGAGCGCCCGCGCGGTCGTCGCGGACCAGAGCCGCTCGACCATCGACCACGCCTCAGAAAGCCCGGCCAAGTCGGTCGCGCGGAGCTTGAGGCGGTCGGGGTAGATGCGGTCGAGCTCGGCCTGGACGAGAGGCTCCACCTCGATCCCGTTCAGCTTCAGTCCCTCGATGTCACCCGAGATGTCGGCGCCCATCAGGTAGGTATCGGTCAACCTTGCACCCTCGAGGTTGGTGCTGTGCAGGTGGACTCGAGACAGGTCGAGGTTGTCCAACCGGCTCCCTGCTGGGAATTGGCGCTCCTCCATCGCACCCCTTTGTTCGTCGAACGATCGTTCCTGCCGCTCAGCGTGGCATGGGTCCGGCTTGTGCCACAAGGCGCTCTTGAGCGCTCGGGCGCAGACGGAGCCGGCGTCCGGTCCGGTGCTGGTCGACTCGGCCGGGCGGTCATCTCGCACGAGGCTGGCTTCCTCCTGGTCGGGACCGGCGGTAAAATCCGCGTGCCCTTGAAAGCCCGGTTGCAGGCTCGTCCAATATGGGCTCTGCCGGCACCGCGGCGGGAGGATGAGCAGTGCACGGCATCGAGAATTTCGTCGGAAACTACTGGTGGCTCATCTTCATCGTCCCTGGCATAGGTGGCGGCGCACTGCAGAGACACCACCGTCGCCGTCTCGCCATTCTGAAAGCCAAAGGCGAGCTCGCCGAGAAACAGAAAGCGGCCCTCCAGACACCCGCCGAACCGCAGGCGATATGTGGATGCAGCCATCACTTGAGCTTCCACAACCCTCGCACCTCCGCCTGCGCCGTCGAAGAGTGCCGCTGCCAGCAGTACGTCGGACCTGAGCCGCTCGGCCACGTCTTCGCCCAGCCGTTGATAGAGCCAGAGGGATTTCAGCCACCCGGCCCGGACGTCAGCCAACTCTGACGGCTGTAGCCGGGCTGTCCCGTAGCGCGCTGGAACCAACCGAGGGGAACACGCCGCGACGGTTTGCACCGGAGCGCGCTCGTCCCATAGGAACGAGGGGTGCCCGATTCCACGTCCCTCGACTCCGCCGTCGTAGCGAAGCCCAGACTGCGGGGCGTTTCGCACGAGGTTGCGGCGATCGTCTTCCCCATCCTCGGGATATTGCTCGTGGTTCTCGCCCACGCCGGCACGAGGAAGCTCGCGGGCGTCGTCTACGTCGTCGGGATCACCGGCATGTACGCGACTAGTGCTCTTTATCATCGCGGTGCCTGGAGCCCTCCTGTCAAGCGACGGTTCCGTCGCCTCGACCACTCGATGATCCTCGTCGGGATCGCCGCCACGTACACGCCGGTGGTCGGTGTCGGGATCGGAGGTTCGATTGGACGGATCATGGTCGGCGTCATCTGGGGGTTGGCTGTGGTCGGAGCCGTCGTGCGCAACCTGTGGCTCGATGCGCCGCCCTTCATGATCGCTCTCGTGTACCTCTTCGCCGGCTGGCTCGCCGTCGGCGTCCTCCCGCTCCTCTTCACCCATCTCGGTGTCGTGACCTTCTCGCTGGTGTTGGGTGGCGGATGTGTCTACTCACTCGGCGCAGTGGTCTTCAGCCGCCACCGGCCCGATCCCTCGCCGGCGGTCTTCGGCTACCACGAGGTCTTCCACGCCTTGGTCATCGTCGCCGGCCTGCTCTTCTACGCCGCAGTGTGGCGGGTACTGGTAGGCGCCTGAGTGCCTTCACGCTGGGGGCCCCTGGCGGGCGACGGCCGACCCGCAAGGACCGAGCCGAACGGCCACCCGGCGCTGAGACCCTGGCGCATTGCTCGATCGATCGACCCGTGGCGGATTCCGATGTCGGTCGAAGACGGTCCGGCAACCACGGCGCGAGACTTCGTCCCGTGTCCGAGGAAGTTCCCGTTCTGACCGTCGTCGACGCCGCGACCTGGTCTCAATGGCTGAGCGCGAATGGACACAAGAGCGAAGGCGTGTGGCTCGCCCTCGCCAAGAAGGGAACCGTCGAGCCAACCGGCCTCACTTATGAGGGTGCCCTCGAGGAGGCCATCCGACACGGCTGGGTCGACGGACAGCTGGCCAAGGGCGACGAAGGGACGTTCCTTAGGAGATTCACCCCGCGTCGGCCTGGTAGCAGTTGGTCCAAGCGGAACGTCGCCATCGCCGGTCGGCTCGTTGAGGAAGGCCGCATGCTGCCCGGAGGAGCCGCTGCAATGGAGCGCGCCAAGGTGGACGGCAGCTGGGATCGCGCCTATGAGGGCCAACGAGCGATGACGGTGCCTCCCGACCTTGCCGCGGCACTTGCTGCCAACGCTCCCGCATTGGCCATGTTCGAGAAGCTGGAAGCCAGCAATCGCTATTCAGTGCTCTATCGAGTGAGCACGGCCAAGCGAGCGGAGACCCGCCGTCAGCGAATCGAACGGTTCGTCGCCATGCTGGCCGGCGGCGACACCATCCACCCCGAGAGCGCGCGAGCGCGGCCCGATTGACCTGTGGGACCGCATCTCTGGCTCGGCGCTCGACCGGTCCCTCGCCCAGATCGACGGTCAGCGCTCCTCGGATGGCGACCTTGGCGTCGGTCCGGAGTCACCTATGGGTGCGCTCGCGCGCGAGGGTCGGCCCGCCGAAATGAGCGGCTCAGCGCGAGCGGCGGGCTTGGTCGGGGTGCTTCATCGATGAAGGTCGCTGCGAGCCGGGCCCGCGATGATCGCAGCCACCGCCCCCGGTCCAGAAAGCGAGACGGGGAACCACCGGACCGTTTCGGACGAGATGGGATCGTACGGCGAGAAGCATGCGGCGTCCCGGATCGAGCGTGCGTCGGTGTCGGACCGGTCACCACCCTGCGAGAGTCGCCTTGACGAGGACTTGTGCCATCCACGCGAGAAGGTCGATCGCCTGGTCTCGCGGTAGGTCGGCCATGTCGGTGGTCCAGACGATCGCGTCGGATCCGAACAAAGAGACGAGCGCCGCCGCGAGGCGATCTCGAGCATCTCGAGGAACATCGCTCGGCAGGTCTTCGAGGAGGGCGGTTATCCAGCGGCCACGGTTCGTCAGTTCTCGGCGAAGCTTGGCGTGCTCCGTGCCGGGCTCGAGCGAGAGGTAGAGCATCGTGCGCAGTTCGGTCTCGTGCGCGAACGCCCACGCCCCGGTCGCTCGCACGAGATCGGCCGCTCGAGCGTCGACCTCGCGGGATGAGGCACCCGAAGACATGGCCCAGTCGGGGTCCTCGAGCGGATCGTCGGCCAGAGACATGGTCGCGTGGAGCACCACCGCATCGTTGGTCGGGAAGTAGCGGTAGGCCGTTGCCCGAGATACTCCCGCGAGCTCGGCTGCGGCGGGGACCGTCAGCGGGCCGCCCGTGCGCAGCAACTCCCGCGCTGCCTCGCGCATCAGGCGCCACGTGCGCTCCTTGGGGCCGGACCGCTTCCCAGCGACATCTTGACCTTCCATCGGCATTCACTCCTTGACAAGACAGGGTCCTAAGTGAATGATACTGATAGTCTCATATCGAGACTGCTCGTATCCATATGAGAAGCCAAGTCTAACTCGACTGGAAGCGCCTCGCGAAGGAGAACCACCATGAGCACCACGACCGAGACCTCCCCGTCAGCCCGGGCCGCGCCGGACCTCGCCGGTTTCCAGCATGTCGGCCTCACCGTCCGCGACATCGTCGTCAGCGAGACGTGGTACACGAACGTTCTCGGGCTCGTCCGAGCCTTCGTCGAACCGCACGCGACCGGCGAGGGATACGCCATCGTGATGACCCGGCCGGGCACCGGGCTGTTCGTCGGCCTCGAGCATCATCCCGACGCCGACAAGGAACCGTTCAGCCCGCGGCGCTCCGGGCTGGACCACCTGGCGGTACAAGTCCCGAGCCGCGCGGCGATCGACGAGTGGATCGGGCACCTCGAGGCGACGGGTGCCGAGCACGCAGCGGTGGTCGAGAAAGAGGAGCCGGTCCGCCTCGCTCTCGTGCTCGTGCGCGACCCCGACGGCATCCCCATCGAACTCTTCTGGTTCGGGGGCTGAGATGACCACCGCTGCACACCTGCCGCTCCGGGCTGGCTCCCGGCCTCGAGTCACCGACGACTTCCCCCAGCGCCAACTCGACCAGCAACCGGCTGACAGCCGGTACGTGGACGCCATCCTTGCCGAGGCACTCACCTGGCCGGCGGTTGTGGGACGACCATCCGCCATCTCCGTCGAGGGCGCTCGAGCGTTGACGTTGGACGGCGACGTTGCAGATGGGCCAGATGAATCCCGCATGGTCGGTACCGAGTTCTGTCACGTGCACGCCCAGGGGGACTTCAGCCTGCACGCCAACTTGCCCGTTCCGCTCGCCGAGGCAGCAGAGCGCGCGGGATGGGCCGAGCCGCACTTCCTCGTGCACCGCGGCCAAGCCCCCCCAACCGTCGTCATGATCTACGCCCCCAGAGACGAGCAGGAGCGCGAAGTGGTCGCAAAACTCGTGCGCGCCTCGTACGAGTTCGCGTTCACTGCGCCTCCCTCCCATGAAGCTCAGGCAGTCACCGGGTCCGAGCGAACATCACTGACCGAAGAGGAGAGAACCACCGTGTCCATCCACGTCATCGCCCCAGACGGCGGCGAGCAGTCAGGTATCGGCCCGATCCGCTGCCGCATCATCGAGGACGGATCGCACACCGAGCATCGGCTTGGTCTCGTCGAGTCGACGGTACCGGCGGGCCCGGGCGCGCCACCGCAGCACGTGCACCGTGAGCACGACGAGACCTTCATCGTGACCCAGGGCAAGCTCAGGTTCATCTCCGGAGACGACGGCGTCGACGTCGAGGCGGGGTCGTGCGTCGTCGTCCCGGCCGGGACGCCGCACACCTTCTCCAACCCTTTCGACCGACCAGCCAAGTTCATCTGCACGCTGACCCCGGATCGCTATGTCGAGTACTTCCGCGATCTGAGCCGACTCCAGGTCAATGAGCAGGGCCTTCCTGATCTCGCCGATGTCGGGAAGACGATGGCGAAGTACGCCACCGACGTGATCTCGTAACGACACGATGAACCCGAGAGCGGGTCAAGCGTGACTGCCAGGGTTCGCCCCCGGCACCTTGGACACCGCCCACATGCAGTGCAGCGTGCCCGGCGGTAGACCAGCCTCCGAGTTCCGGCTGGCGGACAGGCGGCGCGGAACCGAAGCTTCGCGCGCCTAGCGCGATCGGCGCCCTCGGCAGGACTCGAACCTGCGCACCCGGCTCCGGAGGCCGGTGCTCTATCCGCTGAGCTACGAGGGCAGACGACGTCGAGGGGGCGAAACACCTCCCACTCGGTTTGAATCTAGCGCCGGGAGAGGCCATCCTCACTGGGCAATGACCGTGCAACCACGTCTCGGTGAGGCCGTAGCCACCGCGCTGACCCGGCTGGGCGTGGAGGCGACCGCTGCTGACGTGCACCTCGAGCGCCCGCAGCGACCCGAACACGGCGACTGGTCCACCAACGCGGCGCTCGTCCTTTCGAGGAGGGCGGGCAAGCAACCGCGTGAGGTGGCCATCTCGCTCGTGGAGATGCTCAACGAGGCGCCACCGGAACATGTGACCGGCGTGGAGGTGGCGGGGCCGGGCTTCGTCAACTTCCGCCTCGCCCCGACCTGGCTGTACGAGGTGCTCCGAGAGGTCGTGGCAGAAGGCGAGGAGCACTACGCCTCGCCCGATCTCGGTCACGGGGAGAAGGTGCAGGTCGAGTTCGTCTCTGCCAACCCGACGGGGCCGGTCCACGTGGGCAACGGCTGGTTCGGCTCGTACGGCGACGCTCTCGCGCGGATCATGTCGAGGACCGGTTGGGACGTCTCGCGGGAGTACTACGTGAACGACACCGGGAACCAGATGCGGGAGCTCGGTGCGAGCCTGCTCGCGAGGCGGCGGGGGGAAGAAGTCTCGGAGAGCGGCTACAAGGGCGAGTACGTGGCAGAGCTGGCGCAGCAGTACGACGGGCCTGACGACGTCGAACAAGCCGGCCGCTTCGCCGCGGACAAGATCCTCGCCGAGATCCGAAAGACCCTCTCGTCGCTCGGGATCGAGTTCGACGTGTGGTACTCGCAGGCCTCGATCGAGGAGAGCGGCAGGGTCGAAGAGACCGTCGGCATACTGCGCGAGCGGGGTCATGTGTTCGACTCCGACGGCGCCGTCTGGCTCCGCTCAACGGCCTTCGGCGATGCCCGGGACCGCGTCCTCATCCGCTCCGACGGCGTGCCCACGTATCTCGCGGGCGACCTCGCCTACCACCGGAACAAGTTCCTCGAGCGAGGTTTCGACCGGGTCATCGACGTCCTCGGGGCTGATCATCACGGTCAGGTCGCGAGCCTGAAGGCGGGAGTCGAAGCCCTAGGTGTCGATCCCGAGAGGCTCGAGATCCGGCTCGGCCAGCTCATCTCGCTCGTGGGCGAGCGCATGTCCAAGCGGTCGGGTCACTACGTCGCGCTTTCGACCCTCATAGAGACGCTCGGACCTGACGCCACGCGCCTGCTCTCGCTCACCTCCTCGATCGACCAGGCGACGACGCTCGACCTCGACGTCGTGAGGAAGCAGTCGGCGGAGAACCCCGTCTTCTACATCCAGTACGCCCACGCCCGCATCGCCTCGATCGGGCGGGTGGCGGCGGAGCGAGGCATCTCCCGCCAGCCTCTCGACTCGGTAGAGCTCGACCCGCTCGTCCACCCGCGCGAGCTGCAGGTGCTCCGTGACCTCTCCGACCTGCCGAGAGTCGTGGCCGACGCCGCCGTCGACAGAGCGCCGTTCAAGGTGACGAACTGGCTCCGGGGGCTGGCGGCCGACTTCCACGGGTTCTATCACGACTGCCGCATCATGGACGAAGGGATCGCCGAGGAGCTCACGGAGGCGCGGCTCTGGCTGGTCGAGGCCACCCGGATCGGCCTCGCCATCGGCCTCGCCCTTCTCGGAGTGCAGGCACCAGAGTCGATGTGACCCTCCGGTGCCCTCGACAGAACCGATAGCGAGCCACCTGTTGCCGGTCACGGCCGCGACATCTGCGTCCGGGAGGCTCGCCGTCGGAGGCTGCGACCTGGTCGAGCTTGCCGACGAGCTCTCCACGCCCCTCTTCGTCTACGACGAGTTGCACCTGAGGGCGCGCTGCCGTGAAGCCGTGGCCGCATTCGGGCAGGGCGTCTCCTACGGGACGAAGGCGTTCCTCTGCAAGGCGATGGCTCGGCTCGCCTACGAGGAGGGCATGTCCCTCGACGTCTCGACCGGCGGCGAGATGGCGGTAGCCCTCGCGGCGGGCGTGCCGGCCGCGAGGCTCGTGCTGCACGGCAACAACAAGTCCGAGACCGAGCTCGCGCAGGCCCTCGCCGCCGGCGTGGGCCGCATCGTGGTGGATTCTTTCGACGAGATCCGCAGGCTGGCGGCCCTCCTGCGGGACATGCCCGCCGAGGCGCCGCCCGCCCGACTGCTGGTGCGGGTGACGCCCGGCGTGGAGGCGCACACCCACGAGTACGTGATGACGGGGCAGGAGGACACGAAGTTCGGTTTCTCCCTGGCGACGGGTGCGGCGGAAACGGCCTTGAAGGAGCTGCGGAGTCTGCCGAGAGCCGTCATCGTCGGCGCGCACGCCCACGTGGGGAGCCAGATATTCCGCGCGGACGTGTTCGCCCGCGAGGTCGCCGTGGTCGCCCCCTTCGTGCGCGAGCACTCGCTCGAGGAGTGCTGCATCGGTGGCGGCCTCGGCGTCGCCTATCTCAACGACGAGTCTGCGCCCTCACTGGCGGACTGGGCGACGGTGGTGCGGACCGCCTGCGCGGCTGCCGGGCTCTCGCCCGACGTACGGGTCACGGCGGAGCCGGGGCGGTCGATCGTCGCGACGGCGGCGCTCACCCTCTACAGGATCGGCACGCTGAAGGATCTCCCCGGGCTGCGTACCTACGTGGCCGTCGACGGGGGCATGTCGGACAACCCTCGGCCGGTCCTCTACGAGAGCGGCTACGAGGCGTTCCTCCCCCGTGAGCCCTCAGCCGAACGGCCGCTCTCGGCAAGAGTGGTCGGAAAGCACTGCGAGTCGGGTGACGTGGTCGTGGACGATGCCAGGCTGCCGGCCGACGTGAGGGTCGGGGACGTGCTGGCGACGCCGGTGACCGGGGCCTACGGGTACTCGATGGCCTCCAACTACAACCGAGTCCCGCGCCCTGCCGTCGTGTTCGTGCGGGACGGAACGGCGCGGGTCGTCCTACGCCGGGAGAACCTGGACGACCTGTTGCGCCTCGACGCCTGAGGGCGATCGGCAGACATGCCCGATCGGTGGCACTGGGACCCTCCTCTCCGTCTTGTACCGTGTAAGGGTGGCTACGCCACGACCCCCTGCCGATCGGCCCCTTCGCCTTGGCGTACTCGGTTGCGGGAACGTCGGTTCCCGTTTCGTCGAGCTCGTCGACACCGAAGGGCAGTCCGTCGCGCAGCGAACCGGGATCGGGCTGGAGGTCACCCGTATCGCCGTGCGGGACGCGGCGAAGCCGCGGGCAGACTTTCCCGACCAGGCGGGCTTGGAGAAGCGCCTGACCGAGGACGCTGCCTCGGTCGTGGTCGACCCCGACGTCGACCTCGTGGTCGAGCTGATCGGTGGCATCGAGCCCGCGCGGACGCTCGTGCTCCGCGCGCTCGCCGCGGGCAAGCCCGTCGTGTCGGCGAACAAGGAGCTCCTCGCCTCGAACGCGGGCGAGCTGCTCGCCGCCGCCGGCGTCGCCGGGGTCGACCTGCTCTTCGAAGCTTCTGTGGCCGGGGCGATCCCGCTCGTCCGCCTGCTGAACGAGTCGCTCGCCGGCGAGCACATAACCAGGCTGTCGGGCATCGTGAACGGGACGACCAACTACGTCCTCACCCGGATGAGCGAGGACGGGCTCGAGTACTCGGAGGCGCTCGGAGAGGCACAGCAGCTCGGGTATGCCGAGGCGGACCCGACAGCCGATGTGGAGGGCTACGACGCCGCCGCCAAAGCCGCGATACTCGCGGGAATCGCCTTCGACGCAGACGTCGTCGCGTCGGACGTGTTCCGCGAGGGAATCACCAACATCGGTCCCGACGACATCGCGTTCGCCCGCCGTCTCGGCTACGAGGTGAGACTTCTCGCCGTCGCCGAACGCACCTCGCCGCCTGAAGGGGAGACCGGCTCTTCCCGGCATCCCGGCATCTCCGTCAGGGTCCACCCGGCGATGGTCCCGCAGACCCATCCCCTCGCGAGCGTCCGGGGTCCCTTCAACGCGGTCTTCCTCGACGGGGCCGCCGCCGGCGAGCTCATGGTCTACGGGCGTGGGGCGGGCGGCCTCCCCACGGCGAGCGCCGTTCTCGGCGATGTGATCGACGCGGCCCACCACCTGCGTGAGGGGGGCCGCGGACGCGCAGTGCGCCGCCGAGCTCCGGCGCTCACGCCGATGCTCGCGCTGCGCACGCAGTACTACCTCTCGATCGACGTCCTCGACCGGCCCGGCGTGCTCGCGGCCGTCGCCTCGCTCTTCGGCGAGCACGACGTCTCCATCCGCTCGATGGAGCAGGTCGGTCTCCGCGGCGAGGCACGGCTCCTGTTCATCACCCACAGCGCGCTCGAGGCCGACATGCAGGCGACGCTGCGAGCGCTGTCCGATCTAGACGTCGTCGAGAGGGTCCGCTGCATGCTCCGGATCTTCTCCTGAGGAGGGCGGTTGGGGCAGCCTGGCTGGAAGGGAGTCATCGAGGAGTACCGCTCCTTCCTTCCCGTGGATGAGACGACGCCAGTCGTCACCCTGTTCGAGGGTGGTACTCCCTTGGTGCCGGCACCCCGTCTGTCGGAGCGGGTGGGAGCCGAGGTACGACTGAAGGTCGAAGGCGCCAACCCCACAGGCTCCTTCAAGGACCGGGGGATGACCCTCGCGATCTCGAAGGCGGTCGAGGCCGGTGCCGAGGCCGTCATGTGTGCCTCCACGGGCAACACGGCCGCCTCCGCCGCGGCCTACGCCGCCCGGGCGGGCATCCGGTGCGTCGTCGTCATCCCTGAGGGCCACGTGGCGCTCGGCAAGCTCTCGCAGGCGCTCGTGCACGGCGCGGAGGTCGTGCCCATCCACGGGTCGTTCGACGACGCTCTCGCCATCGTGCGCGACATCGAGGCGGTCGGCCCGGCGGTGGTCGTGAACTCGATCAACCCTCACCGGGTGATGGGCCAGATGTCCGGCGCGTTCGAGATCGTGGACGAGCTCGGTGACGGGCCCGAGGTCGTGTGCATCCCTGTCGGCAACGGCGGCAACATCACCGCGCACTGGCGCGGGTACGTCGAGTACCGGAGCATGGGTCGGGCGCGGACTCTTCCCCGGATGTTCGGTTTCCAGGCGGCCGGAGCGGCGCCCATCGTGGAGGGTCGGGTCATCGAGGAGCCGGACACCGTCGCTACGGCTATCCGCATCGGCAATCCGGCGTCCTGGTACGCGGCGGCCGCGGCCGCGAGCGAGTCCGGCGGCGCCGTGGAGAAGGTCACCGACGAGGAGATCGTGCGGGCCTACCGCCTTCTCGCCGCCGAGGAGGCGGTCTTCTGCGAGGCTGCGTCGGCAGCCTCGGTGGCCGGACTCTTGAAGACGGGCGCGCCGGCCGGCTGCCGGGTGGTCTGCGTGCTTACCGGCAACGGGCTCAAGGATCCGACCCTCGCCATGAGCCACGTGACGGTGCCCCAGGCGGTCGACGCCACCTCGGCCTCGGTGCTTCGTGCCCTCGGGTGGTGAGCCAGCCCGCTTCTGGGAATGCATGTCGGCGAAGGAGGGTTACACTCTTTGTGGTCCCGCAACGCGGGGTACCTGAGGCGATGACAGTCGTTGTCAGGTGTTGTTGCCCCGGGGGGCGCTCGGCACTACCATCGGTAGGGCCTTCGCTCAGCGCTGCGGGCTGCTCCCCTCGTCAGGTTTCGTGAAGACGAGCACAGCCGAGGGAGGGATCGCCGGGACGTCTTCCGCCGTTTCTCGACCGCACTCCTTTCTGGGTTATCCGTAAGGGGCGATCCCTCCGGCTGACGACGTCACGCAGGGCCATGGCTCAAGGAGCACTGGCCGGCTGCTCGATCGTGTGCGACGGAGCGGCGGCAGAGAAGAGACACCAGCAGCTCGGGTAACCGAATGCTTCAAGTATCAAAGAGAGGAAGTCGATGAGCGGAGAGCAGCTCGAGCGTTCGATTCTGGAACGCAAGGAGCGCGAGGAGCTCAAGGCGATCGCAAACGCGATGTCGCTCGACCCTCCAGCACGATCGAAGAAGGCCGACCTCGTCGACCAGATCCTTCGGGCGGCGGGCGTCGAAGTCGACAGCTCCGGCAACGGGGCGGTGTCCGGTGGCGCCGTCGAGGGGAACGGCGAAGGAGGTTCGAACGGCAAGACCCCGCGCGCGAGAAGCCCCCGTTCTCGCTCGACCAAGACGAAGGCGGAAGAGCCGGACGCGAGCGACGCGGCCGAGAGCCCCGCAGGCGACGAGGCGCCGAGGGCGGGAAGTGACGCCGCCGAGGCGAGCTCAGGTGCGGACGAGGCGAAGGACGGGAAAGAGTCGTCGGAGAAAGGCGGAAGCCGCAGTGGGTCCGCCTCGCGGATGCCGCAGCGCCGGTTCAGCTTCTCTGCCGCTCCCGACGAGGTCGCCGATGCGAACGGCGCCATCCCGCCCGCGAAGGGGACCGACGAAGAGCTCGCATTCGAGCTGAGCCACGGTCCGGGAGAAGAGACCGACGGTGCCGATCGCAGCGCTGTGGCGAGCGAGCGCGGCGAGGCCTCTCGCCGCAACGGCGCGTCTCCCGGTCGCAGTCGCGCCGGCGGAGGTCGCCGAGCTGCGAGCGTGGTCGAGCGCGGCGGTGCAGCCGGTGAAGCCGGTGACAGATCCGGCGAGGCGGAGCACGTGCCGGCGGGGGAGGGCAGGCGAGGCGAGGCCGTCCATTCGGAGACGGCGGCAAGCTCGGCCGATCGGGCCTCCGCTGACGGGGTGCAGGCGCTGGCCGGCGACCACCGGGCCCAGGGAATCGGGAGCCAGCAGCAGTCGAGGTCTTTCCGCCAGCAGGGGCAGGCTTACCAGGCCCAGGGCAACCAGCCGGGGGAGGCGGGGAACCGCCGCAGCCGGCGGAGGCGCGGCCGGGAGCGCGGTGAGCGCGACCTGCAGGGTGCTGGCCAGCAAGAGGCGCCGTGGCAGGGCGAGCTCGTCCCGGTGAAGGGTCTGCTCGACCTCCGCGAGGAGGGCTACGGGTTCCTCCGCACGACCGGTTACCTCGCGGGCGCGAAGGACGTCTACGTCTCGGTGAGCCACGCTCGCCGGTTCGCCATGCGGCGCGGCGACGCCGTCGAGGGTGCCTGCAGGCCGGCCGGCCCGAGCGAGAAGTACCCGGCCCTGCTCCGCGTCGACACCGTGAACGGCATGACGCCGGACGAGGCGCGCGAGAGGGTGAAGTTCGAGGACCTCACGCCCCTCTTCCCGGACCAGCGCCTGCATCTCGAGTCGAGGACTGAGCCGCTCAACGTCACGTCTCGCATAGTGGACCTCATCTCGCCGATAGGTCGTGGGCAGCGGAGCATGATCGTCTCGCCGCCGAAGGCTGGCAAGACGACGATCCTCAAGCAGATCGCCCACTCGATCGAGCAGAACGATCCCGACGTCCACCTCATGGTGCTGCTCGTCGACGAGCGCCCCGAGGAGGCGACGGACTGGAGGCGGTCGGTCCGCGGAGAGGTCATAGCCTCGACGTTCGACCGCCCGTCCGAGGAGCACACCCAGGTGTCCGAGCTCGCCATCGAGCGGGCGAAGCGCCTAGTGGAGCTCGGGAAGGACGTCGTCATCATCCTCGACGGCATCACCCGCCTCGCCCGGGCGTACAACCTCGCTCAGCCCGCCACCGGCCGGATCATGTCCGGCGGCGTTGACTCGGGCGCCCTCTACCCGCCGAAGAAGTTCTTCGGTGCCGCCCGCAACATCGAAGAGGGTGGTTCGCTCACGATCCTCGCCACGGCGCTCGTCGAGACGGGCTCCAAGATGGACGAGGTCATCTTCGAGGAGTTCAAGGGGACAGGCAACATGGAACTGCGCCTCGACCGCAAGCTGGCCGAGCGCCGTATCTACCCGGCCATCGACGTGAACGCCAGCTCCACCAGGCACGAGGAGCTGCTCTTCGACCGGTCACAGCTGCAGCAGGTCTGGAAGCTGCGCCGCGTGCTCAACGCGCTCGGTGCCGAGGGCAACGCGGCCGCAGGGCTCGAGCTCCTCATGGACAAGATAAAGACGACTCGGTCGAACGACGAGTTCCTGGCCGAGATAGCGAAGGCTCCGTCTCCCCAGAACTGAGCCCCGACCTAGACCCTAGAATGCGAAGGAAATGAAGGCCGACATCCACCCCAAGTACGTGACGGCGACTGTCCGGTGCTCGTGCGGCAACTCGTTCACGACTCGCTCGACCAAAGAGGAACTGCACGTGGAGCTCTGCAACGAGTGCCATCCGTTCTTCACGGGCAAGCAGAAGCTCGTCGACACCGGTGGCCGCGTGGAGCGGTTCGAGCGGCGCTACGGAGCGCGCTCGAAGAAGGCGAAGCGTTCCTAGCGACGGCGGCGCGCCCTGTTGCGGGCTGTGCCGCCGACTCTCTCTCGGCTCGAGGGTCCTGAGACTTGCTCGAGCGACTACCTGACATCGAGGCCGAGTACGACGACGTGGTCGCGCGCCTGTCGGACCCCATGGTGCTCGCCGACCAGCGCCTGCTCCGCGATCTGTCACGACGCCACAAGGAGCTCGAGGCGGTCGTGCGCACGATGCGCGAGCTGAGGTCCGCCTCCGAGGATCTCTCAGCCGCCCGCGAGCTCCAGTCAGAGCTCACCGGGGATGATCGCCAGCTCGCTCACGAGGAGGCCGAGACCGCCCAGCGCCGGATCGACGAGCTCGAGGGCGAGCTTCGCATGCTCCTGCTTCCGCGCGACCCGAACGACGGCCGCAACGTGATCGTCGAGATCCGGGGCGCGGAGGGTGGCGAGGAGGCGAACCTGTTCGCGAAGGATCTCTTCGACATGTATGGGCGCTACGCCGACCGCCGCGGCTGGAAGCTCGACGTGCTCGACGCCCGCCCCTCCGACCTCGGCGGGCTCGACTCCGCCACCTTCGTCGTGAAGGGCGAGGACGCCTGGCAGCGGATGAAGCACGAGGCGGGCACGCATCGCGTGCAGCGCGTGCCTGTCACCGAATCCCAGGGCCGTGTCCACACCTCGTCGGCCACCGTGAACGTGCTGCCCGAGGTGGACGAGGTCGAGGTGGAGATCGACCCGAACGACCTCCGCATCGACGTCTACCGCTCGACCGGCCCTGGCGGGCAGTCGGTGAACACGACCGACTCCGCGGTCCGGATAACACATGTGCCGACGGGACTCGTCGTCTCCATGCAGGACGAGAAGAGCCAGATCCAGAACCGTGCACGTGCCATGCAGGTCCTGCGGGCGAGGCTCTACGAGCTCGAGCGCTCGCGCCAGGAGGCAGAGCTGGCCCGGGAGCGCAAGGCGCAAGTGGGGGGTGGCGGGCGGTCCGAGAAGGTCCGCACGTACAACTTCAAGGAGAACCGGGTAACCGACCACCGGATCGGCCTCACGCTCTACAAGCTCGACCGGATCCTCACGGGCGAGCTCGACGAGCTCTCCGAGGCGCTCATGGCGGACGAGCGCGCCCGCCAGCTCGCCGGAGCGTGACGCCGACCTGGGGCGAACTGCTGCGCGAGCTCGATAGCGAGCTCGGCGAGAGGCACGAGAGCCGGCTCATCCTCCGCGCGTCCACCGAGCTCCCCTGGGGCTACCTGGCCTCCCACATGGACGAGCCGGCGGAGGCCGAGGCAGTCGCCGTGGCTCACCAGAGGGCGCGCGAAAGACTCTCCGGTCGGCCGCTGCAGTGGGTGCTCGGCACCTGGGGATTCAGGACGATCGACGTGATAGTCGACGGGCGCGCCCTTGTCCCGCGTCCCGAGACCGAGATCGTGGTCGAAGCGGCGCTCGGCGAGGCGGACCGGATCGCCGCCGGGCGGGAGCAGCGCGGCGACCTCGTGGCCCTCGACCTCGGCACTGGCACGGGTGTCATCGCCCTCTCGCTCGCGCTCGAGCGCCAGGGGTTAC
>JAJYVX010000222.1 GCA_021791795.1 Actinomycetes bacterium
GAACTGGCGGGCCCACCCGCAGAAGGAGGCGCCATCCGCCAGCCTCGCGAGGTCGAGCTTCGCCGGCCTGCCGACCCCAACGACGACGGCGTCCGCCAGGTCGTAGAGGCCGTCGATGAGGTCGGCTCGTTCCTGATGAGCGAGCTGGAGCCGGCCAGCGACCTGCTCGACGATGCCGGCTCCACGGAGAAGGGCGGCGATGCGCCATCTGGCGTCTCTCTCCGGCAACAGGTCGGCGAGGGCGCTACTCGCGAGGCTCGCTGCCTCGATGTCCCTGGCTCGGTTGGCGTCGTCTGGGCGATGGGCAGTGGTGCGCATGCCCGTGTAGAGGGCGGCGCATCACGCTCCTCCACACGGGCATGTCTTCAGGCGTCAAGCGCCCATACCGGCCGCTCAGGCGGCAGAGCTCTCGTCGGCGCCCGCGAGGCCGAGGTCCTCGACGTGCTGGACGACGCGGACCTTGCCCTGGCCGCCGTTGTACTCCTGCACCTCGACCCAGAGGACGACCCGGTGCCCCTTCAGCGACTTGAGCCGCTGCCACATGGTGGCGCCGTCGGGCGTGTCGGTTCGCTCGGTGCGGACCTGCTCGAGGCCGTCCGGGTGCTGCTGGGTGGGCTTGGTCTTCAGGTTGACGACGCCCCTCGTCGAGCTGGCCTCGAGCTTGCCGCCGACGATGGTGGCGGCAAACACCTTGGAGGCTGCAATGGCCTGGACCCTGCGCGCCACCCGGGAGCGATCACTGCACAAGACCGTGATCTCGGCCGCGAGGTCGCAGACACGGTCCATCCACGCCGACCGGTCGTCGCCAACGGGCCCGGCGGCGCCGACCGCTGCGAGGACGATCTCGTTGACCGCTTCCTGGTCCATGGCCCCTGCTCCTTGCTCGATGCCTCAGACGAGGCGCCCCGCCAACGTGGCGGTCACCTGTCTCTGTGCACGAGGCGGGGAATCGGGTCGGCCTACTCGAGGAGCCGAACCTCACGGGCAAGGGTCTCGTCGGCGCGCAGCTCGCCTCGACCGTCGACGAGCTGCAGCGTGCGAAGCCTGCCGAGGGCATTGGCAAAGCCGCCACCGGTCGGTGCGTAGCCCGTGCGAGCGGCCAGCTCCTCTTTCGCCAGAGCGTCCGGCCAAGCCGTGACCAGCTCGGAGAGGATCAGCCGTTCGGCCTTGCCGAGCTGTCGGCACCAGTGCTCGAGGAGCGCCGGTCCGGAAGGGAGCTGCTCGTACTGGCCGGCGATCCGCTCGAGCCCGGCGTCCGTGACGGTGATGGGCTCGCCTCGGACAACGAGCCCCGACGACCGGAGACGGCCGAGTGCGTTCGCGAAGCCGCCGCCCTTGGCCGAGTAGCCGGTCAGCATGGCGAGCTGGCGCTTCGTCCGGCCGGCGGGGAACTGGGCGAGGACGGACAGGATCGCACGCTCGGCCTTCCCGAGTCCGAGGAGCTCCGGGCCCGGGCGGCTTGCCGGTGCGTCACCTCCGGGTGCCGGGGACCGCCTGGCTCGCACCACCGCTGGCATGCGCTGAGCTGGACGGCCTGTCTCCGGCTCCAGCGTGACGGCAGGTGGTGCGGCGCCAGGCTCGGCCGCCACCGTGACCTCGTCGAGCGCAGCGATCGCCTCCGCCAGAGCAGACCGGAGTCGGGGCAGCCCTGGCGGAGCAACGGGGACCTCGACGCGGACCTCTCGTGCGATGGGCTCTGGTGCGGGTGCTGTGGCAAGGCGGCGCTCGAGGTCGGCGATCCGAAGTCGGAGCGCCTTCGGGTCGTCCTGCTCGGCCCGGACGACGACGCCGGCCATCTGCGCCTCGAGAGCCCCAAGGTCGATGTCGGCGAGAGTCGCCACAGGTCTCGACTCGCCGACGAGCGGCGTGGCCCCAGAGTCGAACGTCCGGCGCTGGTGGAAGTGCACGCGTTCGATCCGGTGAAGGAACTGGGGCGAGACGATCCACGCGTCGCCGTTCTCGAGGCCGGGCAGGGAGTCGACGAGCTCCCGGGCGACGGCGTGGTAGTTCACCCAGTCGAGGACCGCCTTGCGGTCTTGGGGAGAGGTCGTCCTCAGGGCGACCAGCGTCCCGCACTGCGTGAGGGCGTCCTTGTTGACGACGGCCGAGCGTTGGCTGACGAGCGAGCAGCCAAGCCCACGCTGACGGCCTTGCTTCACGATCCTGGTCCAGGCACCTACACAGCGCGCCATGTCGTGCATGACCCGCTGGGGCACGATCTCATCCGCCTCCTCCAAGATCAGGTGCCGAGGCTGGCGAACCTTGGCCTGGAGGCGGAAGATTCGCTCGGCGAAAGCAGTGAGGAAGCGGACCTGTGCCGCCTTCGAGGGCAGCTCCGAGATGTCGAGGATGCAGGTGAGGTTCTGGTCGACCACGAGATCGGCAAGGAGCCCGCCGGCCTCGGGCTCGAGCGGGACGTCGCCGTGGAGCCCGCCGAAGATCGGGACCGGCAGGCCCGGGCCGGTGCCGGCGGCGGCGGAGCGGATGCCCCAGCTGTCGCCCTTCGGGTCGATGAGCACCCAGGGCAGCCCGTGGCCGTACATCTGCTCCGCGAAGACGGTGACGGCATTCGACTTGCCCGCCCCGGTGGCGGCTAGCCAGGCGAGCGACTGGGTCACCGCGTCGACCGGCATCGAGAGGTCGTCAGCGAGGACGAGCTCCTTGGTCTTCGGCATCAAGACCCACCTTCTTCGAAGGGCTGGAAGCTCATTGTCCAGGACGCCTTGGTCGGCCGCTCGGCGAGGTCGTTGGCGACGCGTCGCATGAGCGGCGCGAGCAGGGCGCACTCGAGCACGGTCCCGTCGTCGTCTCGAGCGATGAAGATGCCTCCCCCGATGTCGGGGACGGAGACGGAGCGACGGAGGCGCTGGACGCTCGGTGGGTCACCGGTGTTGACATCCTCTCGGCCCTGAAGGGCCGAGATTCCCTGGCCGGCGTCGCTCACGCGACCGCTCCAGCAAGGAGGTTCTCGCTGCCAGCAAGCGCCGGACCTCTGCGAGCGGCCCGGTCGCCCGGACCTGCCCCGTGTCCCGGGGTCGGCGCGAGGGAGGAGATCCCCCGGGCCAGGATGTTCGCCGCGGCGTTCAAGTCCGCGTGGTTCGTGTGCCCGCAGGCGACGCAGGAGAAGACCGCTTGGCTCTCGCGGCTCTCCTTTGCCACATGCCCGCAACAGGCACAGGTCTGGCTGGTGTAGGCCGGGTCGACCCGCACGACGCTCACGCCCGAGGCACCGGCCTTGTCCTCGAGACGCCGAAGGAAGCGTCCCCATCCCTGGTCGAGGATCGCCCGGTTGAGACCGGCCTTCGCGCGTCGTCCGTTCGGGAGGAAGCTGCCCTCGCGGACTGGGTCGGGCCTGGGCTTCGGTGTCCGGACCATGTGTCGCACCTCGAGGTCCTCGACGGCGATGACGTCGTAGGCGCGCACGAGCTTCGTCGTGCGACGCTCGATCCAGTCGTTGCGCCGCCGGACGGCATGTGCGTGGGTGCGAGCGATCGCCTTCTTGGTCTTCTCCCTGCGCTTCGACCCCTTCTGCTGCCGGGCGAGCTGCTGCTGGAGCCGCTCGATCCGTCGGCGCTCACGCGGTCGGAGCTTCGGGGCCCGAGCAAGCCCGCCGTCGGAGGTGGCGATGGTCGAGGTGACGCCGCGGTCGATGCCGACTACCGCTCCCGCTTGCTCGCGGTCAACCGGTCGCTGTGGAGAGGCGAAGGAGACGTGCCACCAGCCCGCCGAGTCGAGCGTGACCCGGGCCATGCCGTGGGCCTCCGGCAGCGGTCGAGAGAGCCGGAAGCGCACCCGCCCGGCCTTCGGCACCGTGAGCTCGGCCCAGCGTCGGTTGAGGATGGCCACGGTGACGTCGCGCACGCAGAAGCCCTCGTCGGTGCCCTTCCTCCGCCACCTCGGGAACCGGTGCGTGCCGGCCTTCGCGTGGGCGAGGGCACGCGTGAGGTCGCGGAGGGCCTGCTGCTGGACGGAACTCGAGCCAGCTGCCAGCCAGTCGGTCTCCCTCCTCGCCTTCGTCAGGTCGAAGAAGGGCACGGCCGCATCGGCTGCGTGCGCCTTCACCGCACGAAGGGCCTCGTTCCAGACCCAGCGCGCGTGGCCGCAGTGCGCACGCAGCACCGGCAGCTGGGCCGGGCTCGGGTAGAGGCGGTAGCGGTGGGCCATCAGTGTTCCTGTGCAGGTTGCTCGTGATCGGTGCTCGCTGACCCGGCCCTGAAGGGCCGGGCTTGCGCTCGCGGTCCGGTCATCGTCGAGGCCTGTGCAAGGTGCACGAGATCGGGTGCCACCGACACGTCGCCGAGGCCGACGACCCGGTCTCCGGCGTCCGGCGCCGGGGAGGACAGGACGTTCCAACTCCCATGAGCGGCCGCGGCCCGCTCGAAGCCGACCGGGAGCATGAGCC
>JAJYVX010000029.1:0-16001 GCA_021791795.1 Actinomycetes bacterium
GAAGGCGTCGCCGAGCCAGAAGCGGTGGGCGTCGCTGATCTCGTTGGCGAGGTCGGAGAAGTCGGCGGTGCCCTTGTCGGCGGCGACCACGAGGTAGGGGTCGTGCCCGTCGTAGGCGACGACGCCTCCGGGAGTCACGACATCGCCGGAGGCGAGGTTGTCCGTCACGTCGAGCAGCGAGGAGCACTCCTTCGGATCGACGAGGCGCAGGTCGTCCTCGTCGACGCCGAGGTCCCTCATCTCCTCGAGCTCCCGGGAGATGCGCACCTCCTGGGCCTCTGAGCGGGCGAGCTCGAGCGTGCCCCCCTTCCGGTAGTGGCAGTCGATGCCGAGCTCTGCGGCGCGGCGCCCGACCTCGTCGACGGTGTCCTGCATGGCACGGCGAAGCCGGTGCATCTCGGCGAGCCCGACGGTGCGGGCGAGCTTGCCGGGTGTGGTCGCGAAGAGGGCGGAGCACCAGCCGCCGTTTCGCCCTGAAGCACCGAAACCGGCCACTTCCGCCTCCACCACCGCGACCCGCAGCGAAGGTTGGCGAGCGAGCAGGTAGTGAGCGGTCCAGAGGCCGGTGAAGCCCGCGCCGAGGATGGCGACGTCTGCGTCGAGGTCGCCGTCGAGCGGCGGCCGCGGCACGACCGGGTCGGGCAGGCTGTCGAACCAGAAGCTCAGCCCGTTGAAGCGAGATCGGTGTTGCGATGTGCTACTCGGCATGGCGGACCGAGGATATTGCACGGATTCGGTTTTTGACGAGTCCTCCGGCGACGGATCGGGTTGTCCAGCCGTCCCTTCTCTGCGAGGATCGTGCGAAGCTACGGCCCTTCAGGCATTCGGGCGACGGGAAGGAGGCGCCGTGGCCGAGGATGCTCGGGCGCCGCTTCCGGCCGGGCTCGTCGCCGGCCAGAAGCGACGGCGCGCCGAGCAGCTCGTGGCGGAGTGCGACTGGTACGTGGTCGAGCCGGCGCGTTTCGCCTATCTCGCCACCGGAGACGTGAGCCTCGACGACCTGGAGCGCCTGGCTCTGGCCGAGCCCATGGCGCTGTTCGTCTGCGTCCGGGTGGCGAAGGGACCGGAGGAGGTCCTTTCGTCGTCGAGGTTCGTCACGCGGCGGCTCCGCCTCGCGGCGCGCCTCCGGCCTGCCAGGAGCCCGCGGCAGCGATGGGTCGCCCGCGGTGCCCGCGTGGCCGTCCTGCCGGAAAAGGGGGTGGTCTGGGTAGACCGGGAGCGCCTGTTCAGGCGCTCGGAGCACGTATCGCTGCCGTGGACGGACCCGCCCGTCTCACTCCCCGTCGTGAGGGTGCCCGAGGTCCGCGCCGCCATGCGCCAGGTGGTCAGGACGCCGGCTGGCAGCGCGAGCAGAGCCCGCGGAAGACGACCTCGACGCCGGTGATGTGAAAGCCGCGGCGGTCGGTCACGGGCAGGCTCGGCACCGCCCGGCCGTCTTGGAGCACGTCCCAGGTCTCGCCACAACCGGTGCAGACGAGGTGCTGGTGAGGAAGGTGAGCGTTCGGGTCGTAGCGCTTGGCGCCGTTCGAGGCCTTCACCTCGAGCACCTCTCCCATGGCGACGAGCTCGTTCAACGTGTTGTACACGGTCGCGAGGCTGATCTCGGGCAGGACCGACTGGGCGCGGTCGTGCACCGCCTCGGCAGTGAGATGCACGTGCTCTCCGTCGAGGACCTCCGCGACCGCCCGGCGCTGTGGGGTGAGGCGCCAGCCTCGGTCGCGAACCCGCTGCAAGAGATCGCTGATGGCGGCAGTGTACCCGTGAGGCGGGCTGAATCGGGAGGAGGCATACCATGCGAGCCGTGGTGAGCGACGGCGCTGTCTGGATAGAGAGATGGCAGCCCACAGGTGCCGGTCCGCGCGTGGGCGTGAAGGACCTCTGCGACGTCGCCGGATCCGTCACGACGGCCGGCTGCCTGGCGGTGGCGCGCCGGGCGGCCCCCGCCGAGTCGGACGCGGCCTGCGTCGCGTCGGTGAGAGCAGCGGGCGGCGTCCTCGTCGGCAAGACGAACCTGCACGAGTTGGCCTACGGGACGTCCGGGGCGAACCCGTGGTACGGGATGCCCGAGAACCCGTCCGACCCGGGCCGCGTCCCGGGGGGCTCGTCCTCGGGCTCGGCGGTGGCGCTGGCCCTCCGGCAATGCGACGTCGCCATCGGCTCCGACACCGGCGGATCGGTGCGGATACCGGCCGCGTGCTGCGGCGTCGTGGGACTGAAGACGACCTTCGGACGCATCCCGCTCGAGGGCGTCTTCCCGCTCGCGCCGAGCTACGACACGATCGGACCGCTCGGCCGCTCCGTCCGCGAGGCGGCGCTCGGCCTCGCGCTGCTCGAGGGTGAGGCGAACTTCGAGATGGGCGATGCGCCTTCCTTGCTCGGGAGGGTGAGGCTCGGACCCGCCGTCGAAGTCGACCCGGAGGTGGAGCAAGCCGTCGATGCGGCGCTCGCCGCGAGCGGTCTTCTCGTCGAGGAGACGGTCGTCGAGGGATGGCTCGGGGCCTGGAAGGCGCACCAGTGCCTCCTCGAAGTCGAGGCCTGGGCGAGCGATGGACACCTCGTCCTGTCCGATCCCGCGGGCATCGGCGACGAGGTGAGAGAGCGACTCGTCGCCGCAGGGCGGCGAACGCCGGACGAGGCGGCCGCCGCCTCCGCCCTCGGGCGGGCGTGGTCGGTGTACGCGTCGGAGGCGGCGTCGCGCTTCGGCGTGCTCGCTCTCGCGACTCTCCCGTACAGGCCGCCCGCCGTGGGCAGCTTCCGCAGGGGCTTCAACATCCTCACCGCACCGGTGAACCTCTGCGGGCTGCCCGCCTTGAGCGTGCCCATCCCCGTGCCGTCCGGTTCCTGGTGGACCGGGCTCCAGCTCGTCGGCCCCCCGGGCTCCGAGGACGTCCTGTTCGCGGCCGGCCAGATGGTCGAGGACGCTGTCGGAAGCCGCTTCTGAGCCGCTGAGAGGAGCGCGCGGCGGCTCGGCCGAGCGCGCCCCGGCCCGGCCGAGCGCGCCGCGGCTCAGCCGGCGAGCAGCACTCCGAGTGCGAGCGCGGCGACCGAGGCGAGCGATGCGACGGCTCCCCACAGGGCGAGGCCGACCTTGCTCCTCGCGCGCTGGTGCAGGAAGGCACCGAGGCCGGCGAGGACGACTACGGCGATCTTCGCCCACAGCACCGCCTGCCAGGTGGCCGAAGCATTGCCCACGCGGACGGCGAGAACGTTCCAGATCCCGGTCGCGACGAGCAGCGCATATGCCGGCCACTGGATGCGGCCGAAGGCGAGGGCGACCCTCCTCGGAGCTTCCGGCCCGAGCTTGCGCACCGTCCCGAGCAGGCCGGCGACCGTGAACTGGCCGCCCACCCAGACGGTCGCCGCGAGGACGTGGAGCGTGAGCCTGACACCGTCGATCGCCGGCGCGAGATCCGGTCCGTTCACCGAACCAGTCTGGACCGGCGCCCGACCCACCGTCGAACTGCCCACCGGCACGACGGGTTCGTGCAGGGGCGCGTTCCTCGCCTACCCTTCCTCGGCGTGAACTCGACGGCCCTTCTTACCGACCGCTACGAGCTCACGATGCTCAACGCTGCCATCCGTTCGGGCGTGGCACGACGAAGAGCGGTGTTCGAGATCTTCGCGAGAGCACTCCCGCCAGGGCGCCGCTACGGGGTGCTCGCCGGTCCCGGGAGAGTCGTCGCCGAGTTGGAGGCGTTCCGCTTCGACGCCGAGATACTGGAGCATCTCGCCTCGGAGCACATCGTCGGCGACGACGCCGCCGCGTTCCTCGAGGACTGGAGCTTCGACGGCAGCATCGACGCCTACAGGGAGGGCGAGTGCTTCTTCCCGGGGAGCCCGGTCCTCACCGTGGAGGCGAGCTTCGGCTCAGCAGTCGTGCTCGAGACGCTTCTCCTCTCGATCCTCAACTTCGACTCGGCCGTCGCCTCCGCCGCCTCGAGGATGGTGGGCGCCGCCGCGGGGCGGCCCGTCATCGAGATGGGGAGCCGCCGTACGCACGAGGAGGCCGCAGTCGCGGCCGCCCGGGCCGCCTATGTCGCCGGCTTTGCCTCGACGTCGAACCTCGAGGCCGGCCGCCGTTTCGGCATCCCGACGGCAGGCACGGCGGCGCACGCCTTCGTGTTGGCCCACCCGACCGAGAAGGCGGCGTTCGCGGCTCAGCTTGACTGCATGGGTCCAGAGACGACGCTCCTCGTCGACACCTTCGACGTCCCGAATGCCATCCGCAGCGCCGTGGAGCTCGCGAGGGAGCGAGGCGCCCTTGGACCGGGTGCGATCCGGCTCGACTCGGGCGACCTCGTCGGAGAGGCCACCCGCGCGAGGAAGATCCTCGACGAGCTCGGCGCCACGACGACCCGGATCGTCATCACGAGCGACCTCGACGAGTACGCGATCGCCGCCCTCGCCTCCGGCCCGGCAGACGCATTCGGCGTGGGCACGAAGGTGGTCACCGGTTCGGGTGCGGCGACGGCCGGCTTCGTCTACAAGCTCGTCGCGATCGCATCGGAGGAGGGTGACGATGCTCCGCTCCATCCGGTGGAGAAGCGCTCACCGGCCAAGCACTCGCTCGGTACGCGCAAGCAGGCGGTGCGCTTCGTGGACGACGAGGGCCGGGCACGCTTCGAGTTCATCTGCGCGGAGGGGGACGACGTCGACGAGGAGCTGCCGAGGCTTTGGGCGAGCCGATCGCTCCAACACAGGGTCTTCGAGCACGGCCGCGTGCCCGGCGACCTGCCCGATCTCGAGGCGTCAAGGGACCACCACCGCTGGGCTCTGCGCGAGCTCGGAGCGGAGGCCTTCGACCTGTCGCCTTCCGGTCCGCTCATCCCCACCCGGTACGCCCGCTCGGTCACCGAGGCCATGCATTCGTGGGGACATCCGCACAGACACGGAGGGGGTGCCGCCGGCGAGGCAGCCTCGGCCGCTACGCGATCCGAGGGTCGGCTCGCCCCGGCGCGCCGCGGCGAAGGACCTGGCGTCGTGCCGGCCCCGCGCGGCCTCCTCGTCGTGGACGTGCAACGTGACTTCTGCGAGGGGGGCTCGCTCGCAGTTCGTGGCGGCGAGGAGGTGGCGCACCGCATCGCCGAGCTCGTCGCCACGTCCCGGCCGGAGTATGCCGCCGTCGTAGCCTCCCGTGACTGGCACGTCGACCCGGGCAGCCACTTCGCCCTGCAGGGCGCTTCGCCGGATTACGAGTCGTCCTGGCCCGTCCACTGCGTGGCGGGGAGCGAAGGAGCCGAGCTGCACCCCGCCATCGCGCCTGTCGCCTTTGACGCCGTCTTCGACAAGGGTGCCGGCGAGGCCGCCTACTCGGCGTTCGAGGGACGCGAGGCGGGCGGGCAGTCGCTCAGCGAGTGGCTGCTCGACCGCGGCATCGACCGGCTCGACGTCTGCGGCCTTGCGGCCGACTACTGCGTGCAGGCGACAGTCCTCGATGCCCGGCAGCTCGGCTTCGGGGTCCGCGTGCTCCTCGAGCTCACGGCCGGCGTGGCGGGAGACACCACCAAGCTCGCGCTCGAGGCGATGGCCGAGGCCGACGCCGAGCTCGTCGGGTCCGCCGTCGCAGGTGCCCCGCTCGACGAGTCGTTCGTCGAGGACGCCAGTTGACCACTGGCGAAGACGTCCCCCCGGAAAGGCGCGGCCCGCTCACCGGCCCGCTCACCGGCCTTCTCGTGGCCGACTTCTCCCGCGTCGTCGCGGGGCCCTTCGCGACGATGCTTCTGGGCGACTTCGGGGCGGAGGTGGTGAAGGTCGAGCGTCCTGACGGAGGGGACGACTCGCGTGCGTACGGTCCCCCCTTCGCCGACGGCATCAGCTCGTACTTCCGTTCGGTCAACAGGAACAAGCGCTCGGTGACCTGGGATCTCGCTACTCCGAGGGGTCGGGCCCTTGCCCTCGAGCTTGCCCGGCGGGCCGACGTCGTGGTCGAGAACTTCCGGCCGGGCACCGCCGAGAGGCTGGGGATCGGCTACGAGCAGGTGGCGCAAGCGAACGAGCGGGTCGTCTACTGCTCGGTGTCCGGCTTCGGCGCGAGAGGTCCCGGCGCCAACCTCGCCGGCTACGACTTCCTCGCCCAGGGCGTCGGCGGGCTCATGTCGGTGACCGGCGACGCCGAGGGGGGGCCGCTCAAGGTCGGTGTCGCCGTCGTGGACGTGTTGACGGCCCAGTTCGCCCTCGCGGGGATCCTCGCCGCGCTGCACGAGCGGGAGCGTTCCGGCAAGGGACAGAAGATCGAGGTGAACCTCCTGTCCTGCCTCCTGTCCGCCCTCGCCAACCAGGCCTCCACCTATGTCACGACCGGTCGCGTACCGAACCGAATGGGCAACCGGCACCCGAGCATCGCGCCCTACGAGACGCTGCGCGCGAAGGACCGTCCCTTCGTGGTCGCGGCCGCGAACGATCGGCAGTTCGGCGCGCTGTGCCGAGTGGTCGATGCGGGGTGGATGGCGAACGATGTGCGTTTCGCCTCGAACGCTGCCCGCGTCGTCAACAGGGTCGAGCTGGTCGAGGCGCTCGAGACGGCTCTCTCCGCCCGCCCGGCCGACGAGTGGATAGAGGCTCTCCGGGCCGTCGGCATCCCCTGCGGTCAGGTGAACGACATAGGCGAAGCCTTCGCGTTCGCCGAGGAGCTGGGCCTCGCTCCGGTCGTTCGCATCGAGGACGCCGCCGCGCGCCCGGTGCCCCCCTACGAGGCCTCCGCCTCGAACCAGGTGCGCAATCCGATCCTCTTCTCGAGGACTCCCGTCAGCTACCGGAGCGGGCCGCCTCACTTGGGCGAGCATGCGACTGCGGTCGAGGCCGAGCTCGAGTCCTAGCCGCCGTTGCGAGCGGCCTCGGCGTCGCCGGCCACCGCGGTCCCGCCCGCCCTGTCCGCCCCGACAGCGTCTTCCCCGAGCTCGCTCAACCAGGCCGGAGCGTGCGCACGCGCCCAGGACGAGCGGACGCGCCCTGTGACCATCGCCCGCAGCTGGTCGGGGCGCGACAGCGCCACGACGACATGGGCGGCGACCGCCAGAGCGAGGGCGACATAGGCCGCGTCGTGCAGGAAGGTGGCTCCCGTCGCCCAGCCGGCAGGGAACGGAGGGGACCAGCGCATCACGACTCCGGTGAGGACCATGACGAGCATCCCCCCGCCGAGCACCGCGGCCTCGGCCTTCTGACCCCCGTTGAACTTGCCCGCCTCGAGCCCGAGCGCCTTCGCCCGGCGTCGCCCACGGAAGAAGGCCCAGTCGACCGCGGTCCAGCGATCGAGCCTCCGCACGTCGGCGAGCAGCGTCCGCCGCCAGGGACCTGCGAGCCCGACGGCGATCGGGCCGAGGAGGGCCAGGCCGGTGACGACGTGCACCTGCTCGAGGGTCGCACGATGACCCACCGCGACGGTCAATGTGGGTACGTAGAGGATGGTCCCGGTGACGAGGAGCGAGAGGAGGAGGACCGCCGTCGACCAGTGCACGATGCGTTCGGTCAAGTCGAACCGGGGTATGTCCCGCCCGGCAGGCGTCACTGCTGCGCCACGCCGCCGATCCAGCCGTTCACCGGGTAGCCCCACTGTTCCCAGTACCCGGGCACCACCTCGTCGGTCACGGTGATGCGCTCGAGCCACTTGATCGACTTGTAGCCGTACATGGGTGCCACGTAGAGGCGCACGGGTCCGCCGTGCTCCGGCGTCACGTCGTCACCGATCATCCGATCGGCGACGAGGACGTCGGGCAAGTGGGCCTGCGTGAGTGTGAGGCTCTCGGTGTAGACGCCGTCGCCGGAGAAGAAGCGGAGGGCGCTCGCCCTGCCGCGCGGCACCGCCTCCTTCAGTACGTCGGAGAGGAGGACGCCCTCCCAATGGACGTCCGGGACGATCCAGCCGGTGACGCACTGGAACTTGTGCGTGAGACGCGTGCGGGGAAAGCGTGTGCGGAGGTCGTCGAGGCTGAGACGCAGCGGGTGCCCGACCATGCCGTCGACGCTGAGGCGGTACGCGGCAGTGCTGATCTGCGGGATCGAGCCTGTGATCGTGTAGATGCGGAACTGGTCCGCGCCCGGAACGAGCGCCCCGAGCGGCCCGAGGCTGGTGCTCAGCTTGGTCAGTACCCCGCTCGCCGCCTGCTGAACCCGTGACCCGAGCACTATGCCGGCGATGCCGGCCGCTCCGAGCCCGAGCACGGTGCGCCTACCGACGTGTGTGACCTTCTCACCTGCGACGACACTCATGGCACCCTCCGCGACGATTCAGGGTCCCCAGCAGATGAAGACGGGATCGAGGCTCGCAAGGCGGAACGCGCCGTCGGGCAACCGTACGCCCCTCGAGACCGAGACCTGCATGATGTTGCCCAGCCAGTCGGCTGCTGTGGTCGCCCGCTCGAGCGAGGAGAACGTCGCCACCACTCGACCGCCGGGGGCGAGGCGCTTCATGACCGCCTCGAGCACGGGCAGGCCGCCGCCGCCGACCACCGCCCGGTCGGGCGTCGGCAGGTCCTCGAACACCTCTGGCGCCTCTCCCTTGGCGATGCGTAGCTTCACGCCGAACTTCCTCGCATTGCCGGCGATCCTCGCCGCGCCCACCTCGTTGCGCTCCACCGCGACGACCTCGACGCCGGGGACGAGAAGCGCCGCCTCGATGCCCACGCTGCCGGAACCCGCACCTACGTCCCAGAGGAGCGAGTCGGGCGCGAGCGCCAGGCGTCCGAGGATGACGGCCCGCACCTCGGCTTTGGTGATCATGCCCTTTCGATGCTCGAAGTCGTTCTCGTGCCGGCCGAACTCTCGCGGGCGATCCTCTGCCTCGGGCGGCCATGACCTCACCGGGCGTGCCCGCCCGAACCGCTCGGACACGAGAACGACCACACTCAAGCGCGGGAACGAACCGTTCGCCAGCCACTCCAGGCTCGGGCCGACTTCGACGGCTTCGTCGGGCTGACCGAGGTTGGAGACGACGGCCACCATGTCGAACTGAGCACCGTTCGTGCGGAGGTACGCGCCGACCTTCTCGGGAGGGTTGTCGGGCGACGTGAGCACGGCCGCCTTCTCCGCTTGCACGACTCGCTCGAGAGCCCGGCGCAGCGGGCGCCCGTGCGCCGATGCTACGACGGCGTCGTCCCAGGGGACGCCGAGGCGCCCGAAGGCCGTCGCAATGCTCGAGGCCGAGGGATGGACTTCGAGTGAGCCGGCACCGAAGCGCTCGGCGAGCAGGCGGCCGATGCCGAAGAAACCCGGGTCGCCGCTCGCGACGACGGCGACGGGACCGCGCTCGCGTGCCTCGCCGATGTGGTTGAGGGCGGCCTTGAGGTCTGTCGTGATCGGTATCACCTGCGCGTCCGGCGAGAGCTGTCCCTGCAGCGCCGAGAGGTGGCGCCTACCTCCGGCGACCGTGGAGGCGGCGCGGACGAGCGAAAGTGCCCGAGGCGACAGGGCGCCGATGCCCTCGGCCGGAACCCCGATTACAGCGATGGGCTTCGCCATGCTCAGCTCTCCCTCCCGGTCGTCACGCGCTCCGGAATGTCCTACCACCTTTCGCCCGAGGCTCCGGTCGACGCGGGCGGCGGTCCGGATCCGCCCTAGTTCGAGCCGCCCGAACCGCTGTTCGAACCCGGAGAGGCGGGCCGCGCCGCACCGGGGTTCTTCAACGCAGGGGTCACGGGCTCGATCGCCCTGTCCATCACCGACTTCAGCACCTGGGCCGCGCCGAGAAGCCCCGCAGACTCGTAGGGCACGATCAACTTCGCGTTGTCGCTCTCGACGAGGCGCGACAAGGTGTCGAGCTGGAGCACCGCGAGCAGCTCGGGCGTCGGGTGGGACTCGAGTATGGCCGTGTACACCTCGCGCACCGCGGCAGCCCGCCCCTCGGCCTCCTGCACCAGTGCCGCCTTGCGACCCTGTGCTCGCAGCGTCACCGCGTCCTTCTCGCCTTCTGCTTGGCGGCCCTGCGCCTCCCGCTGTGCCTCGGCTGCGAGGATCGCCGCCTGCTTCCTGCCTTCGGCCTCGTTGATCGCGGCCTGCTTCTCCCCCTCGGCCCGGAGGATCGCGGCCCGCTTCTGCTGCTCTGCTTCCTTCTGCAGGCTCATCGCCTGGAGCACCGGCGTCGGCGGGACTATGTCGACTATCTCGATCCGGTTGATCCGTACGCCCCACTTCTCCGTCACCGGGTCCATGTGGCTCTGCAGCTCTGCGTTGATGCGTTCCCGCTCGGTGAGCGCCTCGTCGAGCGTGAGGCCGCCGAAGACCGCCCGTAGCGCCGTGCGGGCGAGCTGGAATATCGCGACCTCGTAATTGCTCACGTTGAACAAAGCTGCCTTCGGATCGATCACCTGGCTGAAGATCGTCGCCGAGACGAGAACGCTCACGTTGTCCTTCGTGATCACGTCCTGCTGATCGCCCGTGCGCGGGGTCTCCCTCACGTCCACCAGCTGGAGCTGGTCGACGAAGGGCACGAGAGTGGCGACGCCCGGGTTCCTCACCGAGTGGAATTGGCCGAGCCGCTTCTGGACTCCCACGAAGCCCTGCTGCACCAGTCGGATCGCCCGGTAGAAGGTCGCGAAGAGGATCACGATCACCAGGGCGAGGATGACCAAGAGGGCGATCTCCGCCCCCGAGGTGGCAAGGATCATTGCTGCACCCTCCTCATATGTCTTTCGGGAACTCGAGCAGGCCGGGACTGATCTCGGGCATCTGCTGGACGATGAAGGTCGAGCCCTCGAGCTCGAGGATCATCACGACTGTGCCGGGTTCGATCGGCTGTCCGTCGTTGGAGAGGGCTTTCCATTCCTCACCTTGGATACGGACTCGCCCAGGCGCACGAATGTCCCCTACACGCTCGGTGACGACCGCCTCCTTGCCGACGAGCCCCTGTGCTCCCGAGATCAACCGGTAGTGGCCGTGCGACATGGTCTTCATGAGAGGCGGACGAGCGGCGAACAGTCCGAGCACCGAGGCCACGGCGAAGACAGGGATCTGAAGGGCGAGCGGGGCTCCCGCGACCGCGGCGAGCGCAGCAGCCAGGGCCCCCACGGCGAGAAAAGCGGCGTAGAACGCGCGATGGCCCACTTCGAGGATGACGAAGATCCCCGCCACTATGAGCCACCAGACCACGTCACTCACAGCTGGTGCCTTTCACTTCACCGCCCCTCGGGGCGCTCTGCGGCCTTCAGCCGCCTTTGCAATGAGGTTACATCAGGGCTCTTCCGGGCGATCGTCCACTGGGCGTCGTTTCTTCTCCTGCGGCGCCGTGCCGCCGCCGCAGCGTGCTGTCGCCAGGTGGCAGGCTCTTGCGATGCCACGGGCGACGCAAGGCGACGGCCACCTGGTCCGCGTCGCCGTCGAGACCGGTCGGAAGCGGACCTTCGCCTCGGCGGTCGACTGGCCGGGCTGGGCTCGGGGAGGCCGAACAGAGACCGAAGCGCTCGAGGTGCTTGCGAGCTACCTGTCGCGGTACCGCTCGGTGGCGCTCTCCTCGACCATGCCGACCTCGACCGGGGCGTATCGCTCCTCCAGGCGTCATGGGCACTGCTCGCCGACGTGGTGGCGCGGGCTCCGGCCCAGCTCCGCAAGGGCCCTCGGGGCGGAGGGAGGGACCGTGACGCCATCGCCGAGCACGTTCTCGCAGCTGAGATCGCCTATGGCGCCAAGTTGGGCCTAGCGCGCGAGAAGGTCACCGCTGCCGATACTGAGGCGACCGGACTATTCAGGTCACGGTTGCTCGACGCCCTGAGGGACCGCTCCACCGGCCGAGATCCCGTCCCGGCCGCCTGGCCGGTGCGCTATGCCCTGCGGCGCCTCATCTGGCACGCCCTCGACCACTGCTGGGAGATCGAAGACAAAGGTGAGCTCGGCCCGGGCGCTGCCGCACGTTGACCGCCTGCCTGACTGACCGACTGTCTGGGCGGCTGGTTACCGGAGCCGACCGCCGTCAATAGCGCATGTGGCGCCCGTAGCGCCGACGCCGGCCCGTGCTCGCTATCACCACGCCGATGACGAGGAGCACGATCCCGAAGACGATGCCTGCAAGCCCCCTCGCCGAGTGCTTGCCGGCGCCGGCCCTGCCGGTGAGGTGTCCGGGGAAGAACGACGGGAGCGAGTGCGCAGGCATCGTCATGTACATCACCCCTGCGATGAGGGCCAGGATGGCGACGATGATGACGACGGTGGCGACGAGGGTCCTGCCGTTGCCCATGAGAGCCACCATAAGCGGCTCCGGGCGTGAGTGAAAGGAGCATGTCGCGACGGCTTGCCTGAAATCCGGGCGGATCGCGCCGCCCTGTGGCCCTGTAGCACACTGGCTCCCACAACGGGCCAGGGCAGAGGCATAAATCGTGGTGGAGGTGGCGGGAGTCGAACCCGCGTCCTCCGGCTTCTCAATGGGACTTCTCCGAGCGCAGCCGGCGGAGGGATCTCGAGGTCCGCTCCGCCACCGGCGTCCGAGCGGACCTCCAGCTGACTTGGGTGTCCCTTCGCGGTGTGTCAGCGCCGCCGCTCAGGTAAGCCTCACAAGATGATGCCTGCGACCGACCCGTGAGGCCGGGGTCGGGCAGACATTGCTGCTAGTTAGGCAGCAAGCGCGAGCTTGGGCTCGGCGTTTGTGTTGGTTTCCGGCTCTTTAACGTGGCTCCGGAGACCACGGCTCGCTTCTCCCACTTCGACGACCGGAGTCGAAGCCTGTCACCCCCTTGTGGTGCCGCTCCGACCTTCGGAGCAGAAAGAACAATCTACCTCCGCAGGAACCCTGCGCCGCACGGGCGAGCGGAGCCCGCTCCTCCGGCCGGCGGGGGAGGGGGCCGCCGCGGTCAGCGACCCTGGTGTTCCTTCATCACCCGCTGGGCTTCCCTCGTCGCATCCCTCTCGGCGATCGCCCGACGCTTGTCGTACTGCCGCCGCCCTTTCGCGAGCGCCAGCTCCAGCTTGGCCCGCCCGTCGCGGAAGTAGACCGACAGCGGCACGAGGGTGAGCGACTTCTGTGCCACGGTTCCTGCCAGCTCGTCGAGTTGACCGCGGTGCAAGAGGAGCTTCCTCGCCCGATCCGGCTCGAACCTCCCGTAGCCGGCGGCGTATTCGTAGGGGGCGACATGAGCGCCCACCAACCATGCCTCTCCGTCCTCGATGCGGGCGTAGGCGTCCTGGAGAGCTATGTGTCCTGCCCGGATCGACTTCACCTCGGCTCCGCTCAAGGCGATCCCGCACTCGAACGTCTCGAGGATCTCGTAGTCGTGGCGGGCCCGGCGGTTCTGCGCGACCCGCCTGATCCCGCGCTCGGCATCCGTCCTCTGACGCCGGGCGGCAGCGAGACGACCTTTGCTGGGCACGACGTGAGACCCTAGACAAATGATCCGAGCGATCGACACCGGTGACTTCGACGCCTGGCTGAAGCTCTGGCAGGGCTACCTGCACTTCTACAGGGCGGAGGTCGACGGCTCCACCACCGAAGAGACGTTTCGCCGCCTGACCGAAAGGAGTGACGGTCTCTTCGGGCTGGCGGCGGAGGGCTTGTCGGCTTTGCGCACTGCATCGTCCACCCGCCCCAGCACCTTGTCGAGCGCGCCGAACTGCTACCTCGAGGATCTGTTCGTTGCGCCTGTCGCTCGGGGGACCGGGGCGGCGGGGGAACTGATAGGGGCCGTGTACAGGGAGGCCGACGCAGTCGGTGCCGCTCGCGTCTACTGGGAGACGCTGGAGTACAACTCGCCCGCCAGATCGCTCTACGACACGCTCGCCCACCGGACCTCGTTCGTCATCTACGAGCGCTAGGACCTGGCCGGTGGCTGCAAGCACGGGTGGCGAAGACCGGGCTCTGGGCCTGACGGGGCTCAGGCTCGAGCAGCGCCACCTCGACCTAATGGTTGCCCATTGCCTGTCGTGCTACCCGGAGGAGGGATGCGGACTCATATCCGGCGACCCGCTCACGGGCGCTGTGACGAACGTCCATCCGCTGAGAAACGCCGCCCGCTCCGCCCGCATCTACACCCTCGACCCGAGAGAGCACCTGGACGTGGACCTGCAGGCCGAGGCGAGGGGGGACACCATCCTCGGCGTCTTCCACTCGCACACCCACACCGAGCCCTACCCCTCTCCGACCGACGTGCGCCAGGCGCCCGACCCGACGTGGCACTACGTGCTCGTCGGCTTCCGGCACGAGGTGCCGTCGGTCCGCTCGTTCCACATCGAGGGCGGGAACATTTCCGAGGAGACGTTGGTTGTTCTTGGCAATAGAATCTGACCAAAACAGTCAACTTTCATGGAGGCGCTTCCTGTGGCCGTTCCAGTCCGTCTTCCCACCGTGCTTCGCCCTGCCGCGGGCGGCCAGTCCGTAGTGGCCATCGAAGGCGAGACCATCGGTGAGGTTCTCGGGTCTCTCCAGGCCGAGTACCCGGCGATGTCGGGTCAGTTGCTCACGAACGAGGGCGTGCTGCACCGATTCGTGAACGTCTACGTGAACGACGACGACGTCCGCTACCTCGACAAGCTGGACACGCCGGTGAGCGACGCCGACACGGTCTCGATCATCCCGGCGGTGGCCGGCGGCGCCGCCTGAGGGCTCTCCCGTCGTCCGGCGGCTCGCTCCGCCCGCGCGAAGACGGACGAACCCGCGACGGACGATCCTCTACTGAAATGCCTCCCTATCGCAGCATCATCGACCTCATCGGCAACACGCCGCTCGTCGACGTCTCACAGCTCAGCCCGAACCCTCGCGTGGCGATCTTCGCGAAGCTCGAGGGTCAGAACCCTGGCGGCTCCGTCAAGGACCGGCCTGCTCTCGCGATGATCGAGGACGCCGAGAAGGCCGGCCGGCTCGAGCCGGGGGCGACGCTCATCGAGCCGTCCTCGGGAAACACCGGCATCGGGCTCGCGATGATCTGCCGTGTCAAGGGCTACCGGTTGAAGGTCGTCCTGCCGACGAACGTCTCGGTGGAGCGAAGGCAGCTCCTCGAGCTCTGGGGTGCCGAGATCATCGAGTCCCCCGGTGCCGAGGGCTCGAACGGGGCGGTCCGTCTCGCCCGGAAGCTGGCGGCCGAGAACCCGGAGTGGGTCTTCCTCTACCAGTACGGCAACGACGCCAACCCGCGAGCGCACTACGAGGGGACAGGTCCGGAGATATGGAAGGACTGTCCCGAGGTGACGCACTTCGTCGCCGGCCTCGGCACGAGCGGCACCCTTCTCGGCGTGGGCCGGTTCTTGAAGGAGAAGAAGCCGGAGGTCCAACTGTGGGCCGTCGAACCGCCCTCGGGAGAGCTGGTGGACGGGCTGCGGAACCTCGACGACGGCTACATACCGCCGATCTTCCTCGCGAACGGTGGCGACGAGCTGCTCGACCGGAAGACCGTGGTCGGGCCGAGGGACTCGATCGAATGGACGCGGCGCCTGCGCGACATCGGTGTGTTCTGCGGGATCTCGTCCGGTGCGGCCATGGCGGGGGCTGTCAAGTGTGCCTCGCAGATAGCCGACGGGGTGGTCGTCTTCGTCGCCGCTGACGGCGGGTGGAAGTACCTTTCGACTGGTGCGTGGACCGGAGACATCGACGACGTCGTGGAGCGGGCGAAGAGCGTCATCTACTTCTGAGCCGTCCCTGGCACT
This sequence comes from Actinomycetes bacterium, assembly GCA_021791795.1. GTDB lineage: Bacteria > Actinomycetota > Acidimicrobiia > Acidimicrobiales > Bog-793 > JAKATT01. The sequence goes on from JAJYVX010000029.1 coordinate 15,553, forward strand.
CCCAGAGCCACTCGCGATGGACCCGGCGGACGAGCGCCCCATCGGCGTCTTTGACAGCGGCTTCGGCGGGTTGAGCGTGGCCCGCGCTCTCATCGACCTCCTCCCGCAGGAGCATCTCGTCTATGTGGGGGACACCGGCCGCTACCCCTACGGTCCGCGCCCGGCCGAGGAGGTGAGGGGTTTCGCTCGCCAGATCGCCTCACATCTCGTGCGAGAGGCGCAGTGCAAGCTCGTCGTCGTCGCATGCAACACGGCTGCGTCGGTGGCCCTCACCGACCTGTCGAGTGAGCACGAGCTGCCCGTCGTGGGGGTGATCGAGCCGGGCATGCGTGCCGCCCGCAAGGCGACCCGGAGCGGGCGCATCGGAGTCATCGGCACTGTGGGCACGATCAGCTCGGGCGCCTACCAGCGTCTCGCCGCCGAGACCTTTGACGGGGAGGAGGTGTTCT
>JAJYVX010000029.1:16011-23287 GCA_021791795.1 Actinomycetes bacterium
CGCCTGTCCCGGTTTTGTCGAGTTCGTCGAGCGAGGCGAGACATCGAGTGACCAGGTCCACGTGCTTGCCGAGCGGTTGCTCGCGCCGCTCAAGGAGGCGAAGGTCGACACCCTCCTGCTCGGCTGCACGCACTACCCGTTCCTCGCCCGCACCATCGGCGACGTCATGGGAGAAGACGTCGTGCTCGTGTCGTCCGCCGACGAGACCGCTTTCGACGTGCACGAACTGATATCGAAAGGCGAGGTCGGCGCCGGCACCCGTGCTCGGCACGAGTTCTACTCGTCGGGCGAGGTCGACTGGTTCGTCGAGGTGGGTCGCCGGCTTCTCGGGCCGGAGTTGACGGGGGCATGCCAGGTCAGTTTCGACGACGACTCGCTCGCCTAGCCTTCCCGGCGTGAACACGACACTTGCGCGGTCCGACGGCCGCGCCATCGACCAGATCAGGCCTGCCCAGATCCTTCGCGACTACACCGAGTTCGCAGCGGGATCCTGCCTGTCGGTGATGGGCAAGACCCGCGTCCTCTGCACCGCGTCGGTCGAGGAGGACGTACCGCGCTGGATGCGCGGCACCGGGCGCGGTTGGCTCACGGCCGAATACTCCCTGCTTCCCGGCGCCTCGGCGGAGCGGATACCCCGCGAAGCCGCAAGGGGGCGTCAGTCCGGTCGTACGCACGAGATCCAACGGCTCATCGGGCGGTCGTTGCGCGCCGTCTGCGACCTCGTCGCTCTCGGCGAGCGCCAGGTCGTTCTCGACTGCGACGTGCTCCAGGCGGATGGAGGGACGAGGACGGCGGCGATCTGCGGTGCCTACGTGGCTCTGCACGACGCCTGCTCGAGGATGCTCGCCTCGGGCGCGCTCCACTCCCATCCGCTGCGCGAGGGCCTCGGGGCCGTCTCGGTGGGGATGGTGGACGCCGTCGCGATGCTCGATCTCGACTACTCCGAGGACAGCCGGGCCGAGGTGGACATGAACGTTGTCATGACTGAGTCGGGCAGGTTCGTCGAGGTGCAGGGCACCGCCGAGGGACTGCCGTTCTCGCGGACCGAGCTCGACGAGCTTCTGGAGCTGGCCGGGAGCGGCATCGCAGAGCTCGTCGAGCTCCAACGCCTTGCACTCGAGGCGCCGCCCTCCCCGCGCCGATGATCCCTCGATGACGCCCGTACCCCCGGCGTTCGTGATCGCCACCGCTAATCCTGACAAGGCGGCCGAGGTGAGAGAGATCCTCTCGGCTGCCCTCGGCTCCTCTGCCCGCCTCGTGCCGAGACCGGACGAGGTGCCGGAGGTGGAGGAGACGGGCGACACCCTCGAGGAGAACGGCCGTCTCAAGGCCGCGGCGCTCTGTCGGGCGACTGGTCTACCGGCGATGGCGGACGACACGGGGCTCGAGGTGAAGGGCATCCACGGCGCTCCCGGCGTGTACTCCTCCAGGTATGCAGGCGAGAGAGCCACCTACGCCGACAACGTCGCCAAGCTGCTCTCGGAGCTCTCGGGCCTTGCCGCGAGTGACGAGGGCAGGCAGGCTCGCTTCCGTACCGTCGCCGTCTGCGTCTTCCCCGACGGCAGGGAGATCGTCGCCGAAGGCACTGTGTCAGGCCGGATCACGGTCGAAGCGCGTGGGGCCTCTGGGTTCGGTTACGACCCCGTCTTCGTGCCAGACGAGGGCGACGGGCGCACCTTCGCCGAGATGTCCCGGGACGAGAAGCATTCGCTCTCCCACCGGGGTCGAGCCTTCCGGCTGCTCGCCGAGAGACTGCTTGACTCCGCGCCTTGAGCCGAGCCGGTGGCGCTCGCAGTCGGCATCGACGTCTCGAGGTCGAAGAAGCCGCCTGGCCCAGCGCTCGGCCCCGGCCGGTTCCCAATCCGTTAGCGTTCAGCTGCCGACTTGGAGAAGGGAAGCGGTGCTCTCGAGGATCGAAGCCGGAGTGCAGAGATGAACGCGCGCCGGTCGAAAGACATCACCGTGGGCATCGACATCGGCTCGAGCGCCCTCAAGGCGGTGGCGGCCGCGCCGGACGGGAAGGTGCTCGCACGCGTGCGTCTGCCCAACAGACTGGGTTTCCCCTCGGCCGAGCGAATGGAGCACGACGCCCGCCGGGCCTGGCGGCTGGCACCGCTCCGGGCGCTCTCCTTGCTGGCGCAGCAGGGCATCCAACGCTCCCGAGGCATCTGCGTCGCCGGGCTGGTGCCCTCGATGGCGGCGGTCGACCGTCGTGGCGTTCCCGTCACCGCCGGCCTCCTCTACGGCGACACCCGGGGCGCCGTACCCCCTGAGCTCTCGACACTGCCCGTCGGGCGCGCGCCGGAGCTGCTGCGCTCGGCGGTCTCCTCGTCGCCCGGGGCTGCGGCCTACTGGCCCGCCCAGGCTGTCGCCAACCGGGCGCTCGGCGGGACAGGTGCCATCGACATAACCACAGCGATCGCCATGATGCCGCTCTTCAACGGCTCGAAGTGGGACGATCCGGCCTGTGAATCAGCCGGCACCTCGCCGGACTACCTGCCCGAGGTCGCCGGACTCGGCGAACCCGTCGGCGAGCGGGACGGGGCCGTGATCGCCTCGGGCATCGTCGACACCTTTTCCGAGCAGCTGGTCGCCGGGGCGACGGAGGTCGGGGACGTGCTCGTCATCTGCGGTACGACGCTCGTCATCTGGAGCGTGACCGACGAGTGGAAGGAAGTCCCCGGCCTCTGGACGGTGCCCCACACGGTGCCGGGTCGGTCTCTCATCGGCGGCGCCAGCAACGCCGGTGGTCTCTTCATCGACTGGGCGACCGGTCTCACGGGAAGCGCCCGCCATTCGACGGACCCTGCGAGCATCCCGGTCTGGGCGCCCTATCCCCGGGGAGAGAGGACGCCGCTTCACGACTACTCGCGAAGAGCGACGCTGATCGGCCTCGAGCTGAGCCACGACCGTTCCGCGGTGAGGCGGGCTGCGTTCGAGGCTGCGGGCTTCGTCGTCCGCCAGCACATCGACCTCGCCGGAGTGGAAGCCCGCAGGGTGATCGTGACCGGCGGGGGAACCGGCCGGCCGGAATGGGTTCAGGCACTGGCCGACTGCACCGGGCTTCCCGTCGACGTGGCCGGCGTCCCCGAGTGCGGAGCCCTCGGGGCGGCCTTCGTCGCCCGCGTCGCGGCAGGGCTCGAGAGCGACGTCGGAGCGGCCACTGCCTGGGCTACACGCTCGCGCACCATAGAGCCCGACCCTGCGTGGGAGAAGCACGCCGCACGCCGCTATTCCGACTTCCAACAGCTGGTCGGTCTGGCCAAGGATGGATCACCGGTCCACAGGTAGCGCCGGCGCCGGCCGCCCCGAGCGAGCCTCAGGCGCAGCTTCAGTCCCCGATGGCGTCGCCGATCGTGCCGAGCGGGGGCGCCCCGAGACCGAGCAGGGCCTCGTGAAAGCGACGGAGAGAGAACCGGCTGCCCCAGGCGGCGATCGCCTCGTCGCGAAGTGACATGATCTCGAGCTTGCCCCAGGTGTAGCGGCCGTACGTCGGGTCGAAGGTCGCCCGCGCCGCCTCGCTCCTCGCTGCCGGGCCTTGGAGGAAGGCGTCCTGCTCGAAACGCCTCGCGGCCTCCTCCACCGTCATCGTCGCCCGGTGAATGCCGAGGGCGACCGCAAGGCGCGTGACTCGGAGCAGCGCCTCGACGAACACTCCGATGGCGAACCGCGGATCGTCTTCGCGGAACCCCACCTCGACCATGAGCTCCTCCGCGTAGTGTGCCCAGCCCTCGACGAATGCGGCTGAGCAGAGGCTGCGACGCACGTGGCTTCCGCGGATGCGCCTGATCATGCGACCGTGGGCGAAGTGTCCGGGTATGACCTCGTGCGCCGTGATCGACGGCAGGGTGGTGTCGCTGAACACCGCGAGCCACTGCTTCCTCGCCGACGCGTCCCAGGAGTCATCGGGAGGGTTGACGTAGTACCAGGCAGGAGCTTCCTCTTCGTAGGCGCCGTTCCAGGACATCATCGCCATGGCGAAGCGGCGCGAGTCCGGGGCCGGACCGACGTTGCACTCACCGCCGAGCTCCGGCAGGAGGTCCTGGTCGCTCGTGTACTTCCGCAGCTCGCCTATCTGCGCCCGAGCCGTGGCGTAGATGCCGTCCGCCTCCGGATGGTCGTCCACAAGCTCTGCCACGAGAGCGGCCGGATCGGCGCCGGAACCGTGCCGGTAGCGCTCGCACTCGTCCGCCAGCCGCTCGCGCAGGCGACGCCGCTCCCCGTCCGCCCTCTCCTCGAGACGCCCGAGGTCGACGCTCGTTCCCTCCGGCGCCCCGAGCAGGTCGGCGAGAAGGAGCGAGCCCAAGGCGGCATCGTCCCGCCCGTGCTCGGCAAAGTGCCTCAGACGGTCGCAGAGGCGGTCGTGAGCGGCGAGCGCCTCCGGCTCCTCTACGCCGGTTTTGAGACCCTCGGCGGCTCCGAGGAGAGCGACAGCCACCGGGGCGCTGACGTCGTCGAGAGATTCGAGTGAGCCGTCGACCGCCTCGGGCCAGGACCTCAGGTGTCGTGCCCGGGCAGCCTCGCGCTCGGACCGGGGCGCGTACTCCCGTTCGTAGCACGCGAGATCCAGGTTCTCGAGATGGACCAGCGGGTTCCACCGATGACACTCGGCTTGGCCGTACATGGCCTCGAGACCGTCCTCGACCGCGCTCAGGTGCGTCTCGTCGTGCAGGTTGCTCTCGGGCGGGCCCTGGCGCAGGCGACGCAGCCGCGCGCCGATGGCCGACGGCGACATGTCCATCACTTCGCCGTCGTAGGCGTGGACACCCGCGTACTCGCGTATCGCGGGCACCACGAGATCCCAGACGGCGCGCACCCGTTCGCTCACGTGCTCGTGCTCGCCTGTCACGTGGCGAAACCTACCCTCATCTCGTCGTCCCGGCGTATAGCGTCCGGCCAGGATGAGTGTTACAGCCCGTCGTCATGATGTCCTCCAGCTAGATGGACCCCACGAGACCCTTGGAAGGTTCTTAAGGAGAGACGATGGAGCCGGTATCGATCAGTTGCGACGAGTGCAGTCTGCAGGCGACCGTGGCGTGCGAGGACTGCATCGTCACCTTTCTCTGTGCCGGCGACGACGCACCGGCGTCGTTCCTCGGCGATTGGCCGCGGACCCCGGAAGAGGGGGCGCAGCGCAGAGAGGCGGTCATCGTCGACGCCGCCGAGGCGCGCGCCGTGAGGATGCTCCAGCAGGCCGGGCTCGTCCCGCAGCTCCGCTTCGAGCGCAGGGTCGGCTGAGACGATGCGCTAGCAGGGTTGGGGTGGCGTGAGCCATCTGCTCGTCACGAACGACTTCCCACCGAAGGTGGGGGGCATCCAGAACTACCTGTACGAGCTCTGGAGCCGCCTTCCTCCGGACGACTTCGCCGTGCTCACGACCCCTCATCCCGAGGCGGCAGCCTTCGATCGGGCGCAGCCTTTCGAGATCGTTCGCGCGCGCTGGCCGATGCTCCTGCCCATCCCCGAGGTCGTCGCGGACATCCGGCGACTCGCCGAGCGCAAGGGCGCGGGTCTCGTCGTCCTCGACCCGGCTCTTCCCCTCGGCCTCGTCGGCAGCCAGATCGGGAGGCCATACGCAGTCGTGCTCCACGGGGCAGAGGTGACCGTGCCTGGCCGGCTCCCGGGGACGCGCCAGCTGCTGGCCTCGGTCCTCTCCAAGGCGAGCCTCCTCGTCGCCGCAGGCGGGTACCCGGCGGACGAGGGCCGAAGGGCGCTCGGGCGGGCCGGTGCACCACCGACGGTTCTCGTGCCGCCCGGAGTGGACACGGCGAGGTTCCGTCCGCTCACCGACGAGGCACGGCGGGCCGCGAGGCGCCAACTGGCCGTGCCGGAGGACGCGACGATCGTCGTGAGCGTGAGCCGCCTCGTTCCGCGAAAGGGCATGGACGTGCTGATCGAAGCCGTGGCCAAGCTCGGTGCGTCACGACCGGGCCTTCTCCTTCTCGTCGGAGGGGCCGGACGGGACCACCCCCGTCTCGAGGCCATCGCGAAGCTGTACCGTGCCCCGGTGCGCTTCCTCGGGCGGGTGAGCGACGCGGACCTGCCGCTCTTGAACGGATCTGCCGATGTCTGGGCGATGATCTGCCGTGACAGATGGTTCGGGTTGGAGCAGGAGGGGTTCGGCATCGTGTTCCTCGAGGCTGCGGCTACAGGAGTACCCCAGGTCGCCGGGCGGAGCGGGGGCGCAGACGAGGCAGTCGTCGACGGTGAGACAGGTGTGGTCGTCGCCGAGCCCGGCAACCCGGCGGCGGTCGCTGCGGCGATGGCGCCTCTTGTCGACGATCCACCTCTCAGGCGACGCCTCGGGGCGGCCGCGCGCAGGCGGGTCGAGGAGAGCTTCGACTACGACGTGCTCGCGGGGCGGCTGCGGGCGGCGCTCGTCGGGGCAGGCGGTTGAGGGGTGAGGTCCATGCGAAGTGCGTACGGGCGCGGGTACTGTCCCCTCGGCCCGCTCGTGCACGGACGCAGGCGGGCAGGGCGCCGCCCATGACCGCTGCCGTGAGAGGAGGACGCGTGGCCGAGCAGACGACCGAGCGGATGGTCGTGGACAGCTCGCCGGAACGTTGCTTCGAGGTGGTCTCCGACATCGAGCGGTACCCCGAATGGGTGGGGGACCTCAAGGAAGTCCACGTGTTGGAGCGCGACGAGAACGGCCGCCCTGTCGTCGTGTCGTTCCGCGCGGCGGCGTTCGGGCGCTCGACGAATTACACGCTCGTGTACGACTACACGAACGCACCTGACCAGTTCGCCTGGGTCCAGCGCAGCGGCGATCTCACCAAGCGCCTCGACGGCTTCTACAAGTTCGCGCCGGCGCCGAACGGTGGCACCGAGATCACCTATCAACTCCAAGTCGAGCTGCGCGTGCCGCTCCCCGGTTTCATAAAGCGGCGCGCCGAGGGGAACATCCTGCACGCCGCCGTGCGCGATCTGAAGGCACGCGTCGAGTCAGGAGGGTGAAGCATCGGTGAGCGGGCCGAGGGGGGCGCAGGGCTCTTTCCGCCCGAGCCCGCCCATGCTCGGCATAGACGTCGGCGGCACGAAAGTGCTCGGCGTCGTGGTGTCGCCGGAGGGCGAGGTGCTCTTCGAGGAGCGCCGCGACAGCGCCGGGGACAGCTCGAAGTTGGTTGACGACCTGGCAGAGGTGACCACGGCTCTCCTCGCCGCGGGCGACCTTCACCCCGCTCACGGCTCGGAGCGCCTCACCATCGGGATCGGGCTGCCCGGGCTCGTCGACCGGAAGGGAGTGCTGCGTTTCTCGCCGAACCTGCCCGGCGCG
>JAJYVX010000223.1 GCA_021791795.1 Actinomycetes bacterium
TCCTCCTCGAGGCGCTTCCTCGCCGCCCGGTAGCGCTCGGCCGCCGCTGTCACCGCCTCGACCTCGTTCGGGGGCAGCATGACCACACGCGTCCGGCCGTGCTCGGAGTAGCTGAGCACTACCGACTCGTGCAGCGGTCCTTCGCTCGCGCACCGGCAGTTGGCCTTGCCGCACCGGCGGCGCTGGGTGACCACCGTCCCCCGGATCGTCTCGGGCACTGCCTTCTTGGCTGGCACCAGGCATAGCGTAGACCTCCAATCCGCGAGTGACTGACACGCAGATTCTCCCCTACGCCGGACGAAAGGTGGGGGATCTCGGGAGTCGCAGGCTGGGATCAGCGCCAGGATGTGCCGTCAACCAGGACAAGCAACAGCTGGGCCGTCACTTCAGGAGAGCCGCACCCCTCTCGTTCCGGCTTCGCCCGTGATCGCCGTGGCAGGGGCGACGAAGTGGGCCGCCGACCGCATCGGCCCTGCCGCCTACCTGATCCTCGCTGTCCTCGTGGTCGGCGGCATCTACTTGTACCGCAAGCAGCCGCAAGAACGAAAGGAGGCCATCCGGAACTTCGCGGTGGAGTCCGGCAAGTTTCTCATGGAGCAGGCGAACCAGGCAATGGCGACGGTCAACAGGGCCGAGGAACAGCTCGGCGCGTGTCTCGTCCCCGGTCCGGAGAAGCAGACCCCGATGGCAGCAGTCCTGCGGCACCTCGCGTTGGCGGACTCATCGATGTCGGCGCAGCAGCTCTGCGACGTGCTTGACGACGCTGTGCGTCCGACGGTTGGAGACCTTCGGGCGTTCCTTCACAGCAACAAGCCGGATCTCGTGCGTGAGGCGCGGCGGGGCAGCTTCGAGCTCGGAATCCGTATCGCGTGACGTCTTCCTCGACTTCCTCGACGTCCTGATCGCCTCGGCTCACCCTTCCTCTGCACCCAGGGGCTCCGCACGTCGCGGATCTCTTTCACGACCGGCCGAGCCTCGAGCGCCCAGCGGCGGCTGTCGTGGCAACCGAGGAGCCAGCTGGCTCGAAGCCCGCGGTCGACCTCGGCCCGCAGCTGGGACAGATCCCTCGACCCGCGGGTCGCCGCCAGGCGGACCGCACGAGCCACTTCCCCGTGGCGCTCCGCGGCCTTGCCGACGATCGCACGGAGGTCGCCGGGCCGAGCACGCGATGACGACCTCCAGTTCGCCATCTCCTGGGCGCGGCGCTCGGGGACTCGCATGTCGGAACCTCGCTGCTCGTCGCCCACTGACGGTAGCGGGCGGACTGATGGTCAGCGCCCAGAGCTGGACCGGAGGCTTCACAACATCGACTCCGAGCCGGCCCGACGAGTGCGCGACCATGGGTCCAGGTGATGAGCGTGTCGGCATCGACGATGCAGCAGCAGAACTGGACCAAGCTCGAGCAGCGTGTCGTTCGAGCGGCCGAAGCCGCGCTCGCTGACCGGCAGGTGGTCAGCGCGATCGACGTGCTGGTGGGCATCGGCTGGCTCGCCCCGTCGCACGTCGAGGAGTGGCGCCAGGGACGCGTCGAGTACCTGGAGCGGGTGACCCAGGCCAACCTCGCCAAGCTGTCGGCAGCCATGAAGCTATTCGCACCTGGGCGACGGGCCAGGGGCTGGTACCGAGCGAGATCGTCTACGTCGCCCGCACCCGCGACCGCCGGACCCTGCGGTTCTCGAAGAGCGCCAACCCTGACATCGAGCGTGCCTACCGGACGCACTGGGTCTCGCCCGCGCTGTCCGAAACGAAGCGGCGCCGGTTGGCGGAGCGCCAGAGCCGGCCCGCCGACCTGGTGGTGGTCATGGCGCTCAAGGACTGGACCTGCGCGGAGTGCTCGGGCACGGGGGACCTGCTTATCATGGAGGGTCCGGGACCGCTGTGCCTGGCCTGTGCGGACATGGACCATCTCGTCTTCGTGCCCTCGGGGGACGCCGCGCTCACCCGGCGCGCCAAGAAGGCGAGTGGGCTCTGTGCGGTGGTGGTCCTTTTCAGCCGCTCGAGGAAGCGCTACGAGCGTCAGGGGATCCTCGTCGAAGATGCTGCCCTCGACGAGGCCGAGCGGGAGTGCCTGGCCGACGGAGAGGCCCGGGCATGCCGCCGCGAGCGCGAGGAGGCCCGCCGAGCAGGCCAGGATCTCGCATTCCAGGCGGAGATGGCGGCCGAGATCGTCCGGCTGTTCCCCGGCTGCCCCGCCACACGCGCCGAGGCGATCGCCCACCACGCTGGCGCCCGGGGAAGTGGCCGTGTCGGGCGTAGCGCGGCTGGTCGGGCGCTCGACCCCCAGGCGGTGACTCTCGCCGTGGCCGCCTCCGTGCGCCATGAGGACACCGGCTACGACGAACTGCTCATGTCGGGCGTTCCTCGAGCTGCAGCACGCGAGCAGGTGGGCGCCGAGGTCCAGCGCATCCTGGCGAGCTGGCAGGCACCCGGGCCCTCCTGAGCGAAGACGCCTCGGCGAACCTCAGCCCGGTCCCGCGCCGCAGCGCGCGCCTCGCCTACGGTGGAGCCATGTGGCCCGGGCCCCCGTGGCAAGACGAGCCGTACCCGGACGAAGATCATGCCCTTGCTGAGCTGTCGGCAATCGAGGAGGCCGACGAGCTCTGCCGGCGCCTGCTCGAGTCACCGTGGGGCTGGGGGCACAGCTCCCGCTGCGCAGAGGCGGTCGACCTGCTCGCCGGCGTGCACGGGACGGGCACCCTCCCCGATGCGTTCCTCGCCATGTTGGTCTGCACCTGCGATCGCTGGGCTCGAGTCACGGCGAAGCTGATTGAGGATTCCACCGTTTCGAAGCATCAGGGATCCTCACCAGCGCCGACCTCGACGAGCTGGCCGAGTCGTTCCTCAGCGAGGAGGTGGTGATCGAGTACCCCTTCCTCTGGGCGTGCCCTCGAGGCCTGGACCTCGGCTCCTCCGACGAGGCGGCCGACTTCGTCGTCGACGAGGACACGATGGCGGAGACCCGTCGTCGCCCCGAGGCTCCGCTGCGCCGGTGGGCAGCCGCCCGAGCGCTTCGGAGCGACCCCGGGAGGCTCGACGACTTGCTGACCTTGACGGGCTCTCTCCCGCCGCGTCACCGCGAGGCGGCGCTCCACGGCCTACTCGATGCCGCGGATGCCCTGGAGGAGGGCGACCGCCGCCGGCTGGTGCGGCGTGGGCTGCGCTGCAGCATCGGTAGCGTGCGCCGATCCGCGCTCGATCGGCTCTGCGAGCTCGACGGAGCCGACGCTGCGCTCCGGCGTGCGCGCGCCGACGCCAATCGAGCCGTGCGCGCCTGGCGACCCGCCACTCCAGCAGCGACCCACCCAGGTGCACCCACCGGACGCGTCGCGCACGTCGCCTCGTCGGATCCCCATGAAGCCGACAGGGCCGCGGGGTCACGGCCATGACGGCATCGGGAACCCCGAAGCCGAACGACGACCTCTCGAGCCTGCGGGTGCCGAAGGCGCTGCGGGCCGACGTCGCCGAGATCGCGGCCCTCGTCGACGAGGTGTGCGTCGAGCGCCTCGACGAGGAGTACGGCTCGCTGTGCCTTCGTCTGCTCGCCAAGCTGGCTCGCAAGCGACCTTCTCCACTGGTGCGCGGCGAGCGGCGCGTCTGGGCGGCGGCTGTCCTCTACACCGTGGGCAGCATCAACTTCCTGTTCGACCCGAGCCAGGAGCCGCACCTACGCTCCGACGAGCTCGCTGCGGCCACCGGGGTGGCGAAGTCCACCATGGCCAACAAGGCAGCCCTGATCCGCCGGACGTTGCAGCTCGGGCCGCTCGAGCCAGAGCTGTGCCGCGAAGAGTTGCTCGCCAGCCATCCCTACGCATGGCTGGTTGCCGTCGCGCCGCCCACGTCGAACACCACGCCGTCGTCGAGGCGAAGGGACGCGACTTCGCAGATGACCGCTCGGACGCTCTCCGCGTCGTTGTCGAGCACTTGGGCCTGCAGGTCGATATCGCGGGTCGGGCGGCGTTCACCGAAGGCAGCCAGGAGCACCCCGCCTTTCAAGACGAGCTGGTCAGCGAACCGGGAGTTGGCCAGGCGAGGGAGGAACGTCTCGAGGACGTAGAGCTGCAACAGCTCGTCAACCGGGCTGCGATCGCCACGAGCCTTGGCCCGCAGTTCGAGGTAGGCCTGACCCGCCTGGGTGACCCGAGTAGGAGCGGTCACAGCAAGACCTCCAGCGCCTGTCGCAGTGCGGGCTCGGCCCGGGGGAACTCCCGGGCGAGCTCGATCAGTTGCGCAGGGCTCCGGCCCGCGCGATCGAGCCAGCGCCGCAGCGCCCCCCAGGCGACCTCGCTGCCTTCGAGGTGGCGGAGCCGGACGACGTCGACGAGGGACCGTTCTGCCGAGTAGAGACCGACAGGGCGCCTGGTCCCGACCTCGAGCTCGTCTCGTCCC